>DASXNR010000208.1:0-40628 GCA_036494925.1 Acetobacteraceae bacterium | reverse complement strand
AGATATTGAAGGGGTCGCCAACCGCGCGACGGCTCGCTGGGCAAGAGGAGACGGGCGCCGATTTCGTGTCGCCGATCCTGATGGCCGCGCACGGGCATCCGCTCGGCGCCGCAGCCAATGTGGCGCAGCAGAGCTACAACGCGCTGGCGCAGTCGCGGGGCGGCCCCGCCATGGAGGCGCTCGGGCGCAGGCTGTTCACGCCGGGCGCGATGGACCCTGCTTATCTGGCGACGCTAGCGCGGCGACAGTCGCCAGCCACGGGTCCGCTGGTTCGGAACCTGCTGACGATGGGGGCGGCCCGTCGCGAGACAGCGAAACCGTAAGGTGCCGCCGTCGCCAATAAGTCGGCAGCCCAATGATAAACCATCCGGCGATCACCGCGCCGCCCATATCCCACCACACCGAGGCCTCCGATGTGATGCCCAGTTGTTCGGAAGCCACGCACATTCCGACCATGATCCAGGGTATTCCGATCAGCCCCATCAGCACGCGCGCCAGTGAGTTCCCGATCAGCCAGCCATAGAGCAGCGCCACGCCAGCGGCGAGGCCGATCAGGATGTGCATCGGGGTGTCCTTAGTGCGGCGGCCAGAGGTGCAGCGCGCCGAACAGAATGCCGAGGCCTGAAATCAGCGCGGCAAGACCGTGCAGGGTCAGCCGCGTTTCCATGGCCTGCAGATCTGCCCTAACCAGCTGCAGGTCCGCCTTGGTGGCGACGTTGTCGTGGATGGTGTCAAAGATGACGGACGCCAGCCGCTCAGCCTTGTCGCGCGGAATGCCAGCGTCCTCGATGGCGTTGGCCAGGGCCAGTCGGTCGCTCACGCCCGCTTCTCCTGTCGGCGCTTCAGCCAGTCGGCGAGGATCTTGCGCAGCAGGCTGGCCGTCGTCCGGCCGTCAGCCTTGGCGGCGCGCTCCAGCGCTTCTCTGACCTCTGGCTCAAGTCGGAACGTGTAATTCGCTTCCATGCCGGACGATGTGAGGCATTGCGCCTGACATTGCAAGACAAACCGGCATGCACCGCGAGCATTACGGAATCGCACCACCGCCGGCGTTCGCCATCGCCCCGGCGTCCCGTCTCCAACGATGGCAATCGCACCAGCCAAAGGAACACAACTCATGCCTCAAACGTATCTGGTGGTCGTCGAGCCGATCAATGTCGGTCCGCCGCCACCCGCAGTGATGCCGCCGATTTTCTATCCGCCATACTTGCCCACGCTGCCGAGCCCGACGCCGCCGACGTGGGGTGGCGGGGGCGGCGGCTACTATCCGCCAGGCGTCTGGCCAGGACCGGGCTACCCTGCCCATCCGATCTCGCCGGGTGGGCCGCCGCCTGGGGTCGGAGGCGGCCCGGTCTATCCGCCCGGTGTGTGGCCGCCGCCCGGTCGACCGGATCAAGGGCTGCCAGGCCAACCGCCGGGGATCTGGGGCGGCGGCAACGTGCCGATGCCTACGCCGCCGATTTTCCTGCCCGGCGGTGGTTCCGTCATGCCGCCGATGGCGCCCGGTGGCGAGCCCAGCCACCCCATCGTAATCCCACCGGGTTCGTGGCTGCGGCCGGATAACTCGCTGCCCGGTGACCAGCCGGGAGTTGCGAATCCGATCGATCCGGGTGGACAGCCCGAGCCGCGTCGCGGATAGCCATGCCGCATCGTGCCGACATGCCCGCGCGCTACCACGGCAAGGTCGTGGGTGACGGGCATTGTGTGGCGCTGCTGAGGGAGGTCGGGGGGCTGCCCCCGACTTCCCGCTGGCGCCGCGGCGTCCCGGCGCGTGGGGGCGATCTCGCGCCGGGCACGCTGATCGCCACCTTCGACCACGAGGGCCGCTACACCAACCGCACCGACGGCACCGCACACGCCGCGGTGCTGATCGCCGAGACCGAGCAGGGGCTGCTGGTCTGGGACCAGTGGCTTGGTCAGCCGGTGCATCAGCGCACGATCCGGTTCCGCGGCAACACCGGCGACCCGGTCAATAACGGCGATTCCTTCCACGCAATCGAACTCGAGGAGACCTGAACCATGACCCGACTTCTCGCCGGCACGGCGCTGACCGCGCTGTGCATCATCTTCGCGCCCGGTGCGCACGCCGCCCCGAGTATCGGTGCTGGTGATACGCTGAACGTCGTCGGCAATGCGACCTTCAACGGCGTCGACGTGCTGTTCTCGTCGCCGGCCAACCTGGTGACCGGCACCGGTGCCTATACCACGCTCGGCACCTGTGTCGGCTGCGTCGTGGTCAACACGCCGCTGGAATTCTCGCCGTTCACCAACCTGGCCAACTTGTTTGTCGCCATGAACAATAGCATCACCGCGACCGTCAGCCTCACCAGCCAGGTGGATCCGCCGACGATCGTGGGCGGCGATCTGAGCCTGAACGACGATGCGCTGTTGACCTTGACCGGGTTCGCGCCGACGGCCGGGACTATCGAGCTGACGGTCAATCAGGCGACGGGCATCGCCAGCGGCTCGTTCTCGGCGACCGCCCAGGGCACTGCCGTGCCCGAGCCGGCCTCGCTGGCGCTGCTGGGCACCGGGCTGGTGGGGCTGGTGGCGCTGCTCCGCAGGGCATGAACTGCGCCCGTTCAACGTCCTCCGGTTCTGCGCCTACCTGTTCGGCATCGTTGTGCTGCTCATCATGCTGGAGACGCTGGTGGCACTCACCGGCTGTACCTGGATTGTCGCGATCCAGGGGCGCGAGCCGCTCGGTGCCTGCCAGCAGATGAGCGGGATGCTGCGCGAGGTGTTCGGCGAGCTGCTGACCGGCATCCTGGCGCTGCTGGCGGCCTCGCGGTCGGGGCCACCGAAGGAGTGACATGCGTAGCGTGAACGACGAGTGGCCCAGGGACGAGGTGCGGATCCTGATCGAGATGCGCGAGCAGGGCTACACCTCGCCGCAGATCGGCGCCCGCATCGGCCGCACCGCCAAGGCCATCATCAGCAAGGCCCGCGCGCTCCGGCTGCCGCGCAGCATGGCGCGGCCGGTGGCGCCGCAGCAGGCGGCCCACAGGGAAACAGCGTTGCCGATCGAGCGGGCCGGCAAGACCACGCTGCCGCCGCTGCCCAGCTTGAGCGGCAAGGATTATGGCAGCTCCGACTAACGCGCGTGGTAAGCAACTTGATGGCTGAGGCGTCATAGACAAGTCGCCGGGTCATTGCGTCCTATAATGTCCGTTTGCGGACGCCGCGGGCCGGGCTCAGGAGGTCGTCATTGCGAACGCCTCATCCCGTTGCATGCCGACTGATCGTTCGGCGCGGCCTCCCAAAGCGTGCCATGCCACTCCGCTGGGTCTTGGCGCTGCGCTGGGCGAAGGCCCACGAACTGCCCATCAATGCCGCAACGCTCCAGTATGGCAGCGTCAGCGGTTCCGTAGGCCACCAGACACGACGGCGCGCCCGCGTTGGTTGAGGTCTTCCGCCCGTCTGGCCGATGGAAGAACAGCCGCCCGCGCAGGAACAGGACACCCGACGCTCGGCGCCACACCGTCTCGAAGAACAGCGCGGTTTCCGTGCGGGCGAAGATCAGTGCCACGCCGTTCGCGTGGGCGGCCATGCGGCGCATCCACGGCCCGACGACCGATGGGCCCCCATAGGGCGGATTGAGCCACACGCGGCCTTCCCACGGCATCATCAGGCCATTCTCGGCCCGCATGACGTGGCGGGTTGCGGTCGGCCAGGGACGGGGCTCTGGCGCGGCGCAAGGATCGAGGTCGAATATGCCCAGCGCCGCAAGTATCTCTGGCGGTGTCAGCCATTCGTCGCTGTCCATCGCCGAACTTTGGTGCGTCCCCATCCCCTGGTGAGGCATCAGCCGGCGGCCTCCTCAAGCTCCGCGAGCCGGGCGCGGACTTCGTCCGCCAGCGCTTTAAGGGCCGCCCATGGATCGCGCTGTTCCTCGAGCGTCTGGGAGATCATGGCGTTGATATCCTCGAGGAATTGCAGTTCCGTTTCTGTGTGCGGGTCAGGCATGCGCTGGCTCCTTCTCCGGCTCAGCCGGCCAGTCGCTCTCGTCGTCCGGCGGCGTCGGCCAGACCCTGGCAATCATGGCGCTGCGGATCGCCAGGAAGCGCGCGCGCACCGCGACCGGCAGCTTTTCCTCCGCCTCCATCACCTGCTGACGCGTCAGGATAGCGTTGGCCTCGTCCTCGCTCCTGGCACCGGCGCACTCGGCCTCGAACTCATCCATCCACTCGCGGATACTCATGCGCTTTGGCGGTGTGGCGTCTGCCAGCGGGACGGACTTGTTGAGGGCGTCGCGGGCATCGGTCGCCGGCGTCTCGGCTTCGGCGTCATAGACCTGCGCGTTGGGCAGCGTCTCGACCTCGGTCTCATCCAGCAGGCCAAGGCCGCAGATGCTGAGCGTCACCCGGCGCTTCGCCTTGGTGATGCACTTCATGATTGCGTTGGCGCGGGCATCGCCTTGCAGCCGACCGAGCATGATCGCGCCGACGTCCTCGTCGTGCCGGCCATCCGGCGTCTTGGCCCGTGCGGTGACCATGAACAGATCGCCCTCCAGCCGCTTCTCGGTCAGGGTCAGGTCGATCTTGCGCAGGCTGCGCAGCTGGTCGGCGCAATCGCGCGTCGAGTACAGCACGGTCTGGCCCTGGAAGTTCATGAACCGGAACGGCCTGGTGAGCGGATTGAGTCCGACGGTGCGGCAGACCTCGGCGTAGTATTCGACCCGCTGCTTCGGTGTCAGCTTCGAGAGGTCGCCGTTGCCGATCACCGTTTCCAGCGTCTGCGCCGACACGAGTTCGTTGGCCATCACACAGTCTCCTTCCTGGTCCTGATGACCAGCGTCTGTTCGGGGTTCGGCATCAGGCGCGCCCAGTTCACCTGCAGGCCGCCGGCGAGGGCCGTCTTGAGTGCTGGCGTGTCGATGGCGCGGCGGGTGAATTGCTCCGGCACCGCCGCCTCGTCGGGAACGTCCAGGTAGTCGCTGCGCTTTTGCAGGTAGGCGATGTGACGTTCGTTGCGGACCGTGCCGGCGCCGGTTTCGGTGATCTGCTCGGCAAGTGCCGCTTTCACCTGCTTTACGGCTTGATCGGCCGCCTTGTGGATCGCCTCAGCTGCTACCACCACGCCGATCATGGCCTGCAGCGCAGCCTCCACGTCGTCGGCCCTGGCGAGGTCTGTGCGGGCTTGCGCGAAGCCACGGCCTGCGACAGCGACTGGGCGGTAGGCGGCTTCTGCGGCGCCCTGGAGAGCCACCACGGCGGCGGATGCGTGCGTGGTCGTGCTCATGGGTACTTGCCCTCTCTCAGCCGGTCCTCGAGGACGCGCTGGTGAAACGCCAGCAATGCCGCGAAGACCTCGGGCTCCAATCCAACCCAATGGTCGCCGCCTTCGCGTGGCGCACGCAGGATGATCTGCGAACCATCGTGCCGGGCGTACAGGCCGTCGCCTAAGTAGGTCTCGTGCGTGGTCGTGCTCACGCTTCGTCGTCCTCATCGTCGGCCGCCTCATCTGGAGTTGTCTCAGGGTCCAGTTGGTCGGCGATGCGCCGCAGACAAAAAGCTGCGCCCATGTGGGCAATCGCCTCTTGCGTGAAGTGCTGCCACATACGAGACGCGATCGTCGTGGCGTTTTCTTCTACGTCGTACTTGTGGGCCGCCTCGGTCATCACGGCGAGGTAGGCGCGGAGTTCTGCCAGGGTCATGCGGCTTCTCCCGGCGGCGTCACCAGGCGCGGCTTGCGCTTGCGGTTACGGCGCGGGCGCTCGGAGAAGGTCAGGTCGTATTTGGCCCCCGACGCTTCGATCGCTTCCAGGAACGCCTTCCATGCCGGTCGCAGATGTTCGTAGACCGCCGCAGCCTCGAATGCGTCCGCAGGCAGATCTATCGACAGGTGTATATGCAGCGCTTTCATGCTCGCTCCCTCAGCCGTGACTTGCGCAGCGGCGCGACCTTGCGTTCCTGCACGATCCCCTCAGCCACGAGTTCGTCGGCCAGCCGCTCGAGGTGCTGGACTTCGCTGGCGCACAACCGCAGCAGCACCGCGTCGGCCCGGTGGCTGCTCTGGATCCGGGCTGCGACCCGCATCAGGATTTCCCAGGTCACAGCATGTCCTCATCCACATCGGTGTGGTGCGGGAACGCCGGCGGCGGTTCGGGCATTTCGGCATTGGCGATGCGCCTGAGCAGCGCCTGTGCTTCGGGCCTCCATTGCGCCGCGCCGGCGACTGCGGCCATCAGCGCCTGCAGCAACTCCACGGCGTATTGCTCGGCCATCACCTCGTACAGCTTGTCCGATGGGATGGCGCGGACGATCTCCGGCTCAGAGTGTGCGTGGGTCATGTTGCGTCCTCCATCTGCTCCAGCAGATCGGCGATCGCGGCCTCTGCGGTTGCGCCGGTGCCGACCAGCGAGGTGCTGAAGAAACCATCCTGGTCGCAATCTGCGTCATAGGTGCTGGTGTCGTACGCGGACCACGCCTCGTTCTTCGGTGCGTAGCCGGTCAGGTCGGGGAATGCCTGGATCATGACTTGATCCCTTCGAGGCGTTGCAGGCGCTCGGTGACGGCGCGCACCTGTGCGGCGTGCTGTTCCAGCTTTGCGGCGTGGGCGATGAGGCGGGCGCGCAGCAACTCGCCCTTGGTGGGCTTGCGCGGCTTGGGCAGGCGATAGGTCATGGCTCAGGCGCTCCTATAGAGGTTGTCGCGGGCCTCGCTGCGGCGCCAATCGGCCTCGGCCTCAGCGCGGTCTGCGAGCATGTCGTGGGTCTGGGCGATCAGCTCGACGCGGGCGGCGATGATGGTGGCGAGCGGAACCGGGACGCCGCCGTTGTCCTCGCTCCAGTAATCGGCCGCGAGGTCGGTGGCGTTCTCGGCCATGGCGGTAAGCATGTGGCCGTCACCGGACAAGTCGCCGATGAAGTCCGTGTCCTGCAGCACGATGCGGATCAGGTCGTCCGGGGTGGGCAACGAGCGTTCGGCGGTGAAATATCCACCGTTTTTATTGGGGCCGTTTCCTGTGGTGGCGTCTGCGAACGTTGCGGCAACCCGTTGATGGTCACGCGCGATTAACGCCACATTCTCACCGCTGCATAGTTGCAATGAGTCTGTGCGCTCGTCCGGCGCGATTACGCTGCTTGGCAAACCGCAATCGGTGATTACAGTCGCATGACCGGGAAGCCGGCGCCTATCCCCGTGCCCCGTGCTTTCGGCAACTGGTCTGGCCCCCTCGGACGGGACACCGGCAGTGCCGCCTCCGTCACGTGCCGTTCGTTCCAACAGGGGAGCCGCAACGTGGTCCGTCAGGTCGAAATCGTAGCGCACCGCAATAGCCTCACATCAGATGACGGAGGCATGCTTACCACAGGGAAGCATAGCATGCAATATACAACGGCGATTGGCGCAGAAAAAAGTTTACCCGAGGGAAGCGGCCCGCTTACCTACGCTCAGTGCTCATTGTGTGGCAGCGGGGCTCGGGTGCCGCGCCTTCGCTGGATGGCGTTTCTCCTCGAGCTCGCGCCGGACATCCTTAGCCACGCCGAGGAGTTCGAGGAGGTTCTCTTGTTGCCGCGTGGAGATGAGGGCGAACCGGCGCAGCAGAGCTATCTGCCTGAGGTCTGTCACTAGCACGCCGGCCTCACTTTGAGTGCCGACATCCTGCAATAGCGAACCCGGATCCACCAGCGTCACCGCAGCAATCTTGCGCACGTTCTCTCGGCCGGGGCTTTTCCGGTGACTTTCCCATTGCCCGACAATGCCGTGCGTGACGCCTACGGCCGCTGCCAGTTCGCGTTGCGAAAGGCCGACCGCCAGTCTCGCGCGCCGAATCCGGTCGCCGATTGCCATGGGCGGCACGCTGCCACGGAATAGATAGTCTGGGGGGAAGCACTTCGGCCCGGTCTTGTTCTCAAGCGGGTTGCCTATGCCGCTTCCTTGTGGTAAGCGGTCGGGATGGCTAACGGAATGGACCTGATCCGCGCTCAACGCGGCTTGCAAGCCAAGGTCGCTCACGGCCTGGGATTGACCAGGGCATCGGTCGTGAAGTGGCAGCAAGTGCCTGCTGAACGCATCGTCGAGATCGAGCGCATCACCGGTATTCCGCGCGAGTTGCTGCGCCCCGATCTGTTCCGCGCATCCGCCGAGGCGGCGTAGCCGTGCCGGTACTGCCTCACCATGCCAGAGCCACGCATCCGCCGATGACATTACCGTTGCCGTAACGCGTCAAACGCGCGTCGGGGGACGCGCCGGGGGGATCGTATGCACACGAACGGAGGGTGCCACACCGAGACCGGCCTTGCTGACCAAGCGTGACAGGCTGGCGGCCGAGATGCAGGGCATCGTCCGCCTGGCTGCCGAACCGCTGCGGCCCTGCGACAACACCAAGAGTTTGATCGGTCGCGCCGCTGACGCCTTGGGCATTTCCTACAGGCGCGCGCGTTCATTCTGGTACGGCAGCACCGAGCAGGTGTTGGTGCGGGACGAGGAGGCCGCCCGTCTGCGGGACGAGCGGGACCGCCTGCTGCGTCTGAAGGAGCAGCGCCTCGAGCGCGAGCTTCACGAGCTACGAACCCTCCTGCACTACGCGGAGCAACGGCATGCTGCGGCAAAGGCTGGCCAGCGTCAGATTGTGGCTGAGGGGGCTGAAGCTGCGGCTCCTGCGGTGGGCGCTGCGTGACCCAGGCCGCGGCATGGATGACCGCTGACGCCCTGGTGCTGGCGCGCACGTTGTGGGACGAAGGGCTGTCGTGCGCGCAGATCGCGTTCTGCTGCCACACCACGAAGCACAGCATTGTCGGCCTGGCGCACCGCCGGGCGTGGCCGCCGCGGCCGTCGCCGATCGGGCGGCGCTTGGGCGAGACGCGCGTGGCCGGCGAGCGGGTGCCGGAGCGGCCGCACCACAAGCATCACGGGATGCCAGACGAAACGCAGGAGCCGCGGCGGACTCGCATGTGCCGCTACGGCGTTGATCGCGGAGTAGGCGCAGCGGGGGGCGCGGCTGCCCCCGCACCTAACAAGGGGAGTGCCCTGCGGGTGGCGTGCAAGCCGGAGCGCCTGGCGCTGCCCACGGCGACGTTCCAGACCTGCCAATGGATCAACGGCAGCAACCGGCGCACCTGGAAGATGTGCGGCTGTCCGGCGGCGCGTGGACCCTGGTGTGCCGAGCACCTGGCTGTTGTATATACGGCGCGTCCGCGGCTGGTGGCGGCATGAGCGCGCGGCGGCAATACGCGCTGACCATGCCGGTGGTGCCGGAGGACGAGTTGCACGAGGCGACCGCCACCTTGCTGTGGCGCGTGGTGGCGCCGCCAGCCGAATGGACATGCTTTCCCGCCGGGAACGTGCCGCTGCCGCCGATGTATGCCGCCAAGCTGGCGCGGTTCGGCCTGCAACGAGGTTGGCCCGATTTCCTGATCCTGCACGACCGGCTCGACGGCATCGAGTTGAAGCGGCGTGGTGCCGGGCTCAGCAAGACCAGGCTGGTACGGACCGCGCGCGGCGCGCTGCGGGAATTGATTGGCCAGGATCGGATGTTCCCGCGCCTCGAGCGTGCGGGGATGCGGATTGCGGTGTGTTGCTCGCCCGATGACGTGATGGCCGCGCTTAGGGAACTCGACGTGCCTTTGCGTGGGCGGGTGGCGGCATGAACGAACAACTCCCCATCGCATGGCCATCGAACCATCCTGCGCTGCCGGAGCGGGCAGAGCGCGTCCGCAATCTCGTCAACACCGCTCGTGTGTGTATCCTCGAGATCGGGCGCGAGTTGATCGCAGCGAAGGCTGAGGTTCCCCATGGCGAATGGCTGGCGTGGCTGGAAGCTGAGTTCGGGTGGACCGTAAGGACGGCAGATAAGTATATGCACGTTGCGGGTGCCTTCAAATTAGAACCAGGTTCTAATTTCGACGGCATCACCATCGATGCCACCGCGCTTTACGCACTAGCGGCCACTGACGTTCCGCAGACAGCGCGCGACGAGGCTGTCCTCTTGGCAGAGTTGGGCGAGCACGTCACCAAGGCTGACGCTGACCGGCTGATCGCCGATGCGATGCGCACGGAGCGGGTGAAATTCGAGGAGGCGGTGACACAAATCCGCGCTGAGGCGCATGAGCGCACATCGCGTGCCGTGGCCGACGCTACTGAGCGACTTGCGGAGAACAACGAGGCCCTGGCGGCAGAGATCAAGCGCATCAGGGATGCCGAGACGAAGCCCGACGTTGAGGCGCTGGTCTCGCAACTTTGTAAGGCTACTGGACGGAAGAAGTTGAGGCCGGAGCAATTGCAGCATCTCGCGTTCATTCTCGGAGTCGGCGTAACCGACGGCAAGCGCGTCTACCCTCCAGCCACCAAGGAGGAGGCGGCAGAGGCCGAGGCGAACTTGCGGGTCTCGGGGCCGGCTCTGAGGGCGCTCGAATACTTCCCAGGCGCACCAGCGCCTGACGAAGTGCGCCACTCGCTGCGACCCGCACAGGTCGAGAGTGCACGCCGCAATGCTGAGCGGGCGTCGGGGTGGCTGGCCGAGTTTTCCGGGTTGCTAAGGGGGGAATAGCGGATGGCATCGCTGCATGCCCTGACCAGGGCGAGGCTGATAAAGCTGCTCGAGGACACCATTGCCGAGTATGGCGACGAGCGGTTCACGATCAAGCAACTCGCCACTCGGGCGCTGCCGAAGGCTCGCGACATCTGCCGAGACGATTTTGACTCCGCGATTTGTGGCTGGCTTAAGCCGCTTGCCCGGCGACTATTGACCAAGGAGCCGGCGCATTCTGACGCTCCTGTGCTGCTGCCCGGTTTGGCGCTGCCGTATCGGATTGCGGTGCCTTCGCTGCATTCGGCCGAGACTTATGACCCTGACGAGGATGATGAGACAGAAAGCGGCATCATGTGGATACCGCTGCACATGTGCTCGATTGCCGAGGCGCGGCGCAATCTGGCGATGCGTGCCGACCTCATCGAGAAGTCGCAAGTTGAGCATGATCGAATCAGGCAGGTAATCGACGAAGCGGCATCGCTCACGGAGGACGAGGACGCCATCATCGGAGAGTTACTGTCGCGATGACCGACGCGCCCCCGACATACACCGGCAAGCTGCACAAGGGCGAGCAGCCCGACACGGTGCGCGGCTGGCTGGTCGATGCGCTCGGTGCCCGCATCGAATTGTCGGGCGTGCGCGATCCGCGCGGCGGCGGGTATCTGCTGGTCGGGCGCGTGGTGCTGCCGGCGCACCTCGAGGTCGAGGGGCTGGATACGCCATGATCGCCGCGCTGTTCGTGCAGGCTGATGGTGTGTATTCGGGCCTGCCTGACGTTGAAGTGTGGGACGAGGCCCGCGATGCGCGGCGCTATGATGGCCCGCACCCGGTGGTTGCGCACCCGCCATGTCAGCGCTGGGGCCGGTTCTGGCATGGCTCCCCGCTAAAGCCGCATCAGTACGCGAAGGGCGATGACGACGGCTGCTTTGCTGCCGCTCTGGCGGCCGTCCGGCGGTTCGGTGGCGTGCTGGAGCATCCGGCCTACAGCCACGCATGGCAGGCCCACGGGCTGCCCTGGCCGCCGCCGGAGGGCTGGCAGATGGACGTGTCTGGCGGCTGGTGCTGCCGGGTCGAACAGGGCTTCTATGGCCACCCGGCGCGCAAGGCGTCGTGGCTCTATGCGGTCGGGTGCGATCTGCCGTCGCTGCACTGGGGCGAGGGTGAGCAGCGGCTGGATCCGGGGATGGTGCAGCGGCACGGCTACGAATACGCGCGCCGCAAGGGCTTGGTCTCGATGGTGGGTGGCAAGCGCAAGACTGAGATCAGGAACGCAACGCCGCCTGAGTTCAGGGACTTGCTGCTGTCGATCGCCGGGAGCGTGGTGGTGGAGCGCGCAGCATGAGGCGCAGCGCGACGCGGGCCGGGCCGGGGACGTTGCGGTCGCCCGCCTCCCACATCTGCACCGTCCGCAGGGTGCATTCCAGCGCGGCGGCCAGGGCGCTCCTGCTCAGTCCCAGCGCCTCGCGCGCGGCGGTGACTTCAGCGGGCGTCACGGTTGCGGATGCCGGCGAGTTCAAGGTCGGTGCGGCCGGCGAGTGCCTGCGCGGCATAGGCGCGGGCGGCAGCCTCAGTGCCCCGGAACAGCATGCTGTCGGCCTCGTGGCCGGTGCTGACCTGACGGAGCCGGATGATCCAGACGGTGCGGGTGTTTTCCATGCCCGGAATATACGAACAATATGCGCCGGTGTCAAGAACAATGTTCGTGGCCGGCATGCCGCCGCAGAAGGGGGCGCCATGACGTTGCATGAATCGCACGTGAGGCGCACAAACAGCGAAGCCGCCCAGCGGAAACTGGACGGCTGCTGTAACTGTTTCAACACGCCGTATGCCGCGGCGATATTGGAGAAGGGCTCGCACCCCTCCTTTATTTCAGCGGCGGCCGGCGCGCAAGGGGGAAGTATGCCATGTGCGTAGCCGGTCTGCTCGATGCCATGCGTGCCAAACTGCCGGCATCGGTCCGCATCGTCTGGATGTGTCTTGAGCATCACGCCGACAATTACAACCGCAAGTGGGAGAGGTCGCTTGATGGGATCGTCGCTGAGGTTCACCTCTCGATTGAGACGGTGACGCGTGCGGTGCGCATCCTTGAGTCGCGTGGGATCGCGCGCGGCGAGCGGGACGGACCTGGCCGCAAGCCAACTACCTGGCACCTGCTACGGACCTATGCGAACGGCAGCGGAGAACCCCCGCAATCTGCGGGGATAGCCACGAATGGTCAGGGAATAAGTTCCCACAGTCAAACCCAGCAATCTGCGGGGATACCAGAACAACCCCAGCAAAATGCGGGGATAGAAACCCCCGCAAAACCCAGGCATCAGGCGTCAAAAACCCCGCAAAATGCCGGGTTGCCGACCTACCATAGCCCTAGAACTGTACCTAAAAGTAAGAAAGTAAGTAAGAACACATCCCAAGAGGGATGTGACGCGCCGGCTACCGCCAACGCGTCCGTCGCCTCTCAGGATTTTGCCAATCCTAGGAATGAAGTCTGGGACGCCGGCATTCCGCTGGTGCAGGCCATGACCGGCATGATGGAACGCTCAGCCCGCAGCTTTCTCGGCAAACTGCTTAAGCTCGCCAACGACGACTGCACCCGCGTCCTGGCCGTGCTGCGCCTGGCCCAACACGAGCGGCCGCTCGATGTCGGTGCGTGGCTGATGGCCAACGTCAGGCCATACCGCAACCCTGGGTTGGCCGTCATCGCCGAGGAGGGAATGGCCTCGGTCGCCGTAGAAGGCGAGGCCGCCATGCAGCGCCTGCTCGCCGCCGAGGCCAAAGGTCATGGCTGACAAATCTGCCGCCATCCGCGACTGGCTCAAGGCACTCGCCGTGCTCTGCGCCGACAAGGGCAGCAAGGAGGAACTGCAGGTAAAGCTGAAGGCGTACGTGCCGATGCTCGCTCAGGAATTTCCCGTCGATGCGTTTGGCACCGCCTCGCTCGCCGCAGTCGGCCGCAGCTTCACGTTCTTCCCCAGCTTCGCCGAACTCTGCACCGCACTCTCACCGTGGTGGAAAGAACACCGCCCACAGCGGCCAGCAATTACCGCAGACCAGCCCGCAACCATCAGGCAGCGCGAGATCGAGCGCCAATGCCGCGAAAGCTGGGAAAGCGTCACCGCCGAGCAGGTCCGAGCCAAGATTCGCGCCATTCGCGATAGTTGGAAGCCGGCTGTGTATGGGCATTTCCTCGGCATCGCGCTGATCAAATACGCGCCGCATCACCTCGGCCTATTGCCGCCGGAGTGGCTGAGAGAGCGCCGAGAACCCGCTGATGTCGTGGCACTTCGCCGCAGCGAGGATGCGCCATGACCCAGACCCTCGCCGATGCCGTCCACGACATGGACGCACACGCCCACGCCATCCTCACCACCCTCAACGGCTGCGAACTCGAGAACTCCCTCGCCTGCATGGGCTACGCGATGTCGTTGCTGCTCCACGGCATCGAGCCCGAGCACCGCCTGGAAGCCGCCAGGGGCTGGGTCATCGTCCTGCTCAACAGCGTGCACAAGGGGATTGAAGACCAACTCGATGCAACCAAGCACTGACCCCGATGCTTGACGCCGCCCACAACCAGGATTTACCTGCCACACAACTGGACCGCGACACGCGCCGGTGCGGTAGCTATTGGGCCGTCTGCCAGACCCACCCGCAAGCCGAGCGCTGGGCCGCCGCCAACCTCCAGCGCCAGGGCTACGTCACCTTCCTGCCGCTGGTCCGCGTCCTGAAGCGTGATCGCTCGCCGCCAACCCTGCGCCATCACGTCCTCGCCCCGCTGTTCACGTCCTACCTGTTCGTTCAGGTCGACCGCCACTGGGCGCCGATCCAACACACCAGCGGCGTCCGACGCCTGCTCATGGCCGATCGATCCCCAGGCATGGTCCCAGAAGCCGCTGTGGAGGCGCTACGCGGCGTGCAGGACCTGGAGGCTATCCCAACACCATGGGAGCCAGGAACGCCGTGTAGCCTCGTCCTGGGGCCATTTGCTGGCCTGGATGCCGTCGTGCTCTCAACTCACCGCAACATCGCCCAGGTCGGCATCATGTGCATGGGCGCGCTCCGCTCCGTCTCCGTCGATGTCGCGTGTCTCGTGTCTCGTGGGTAGAGAATGAAACCACAGAGTGTAGCGCCGTGTCGTCGCCGTCTCAGCTAGCCGGGTTGAACCGCAGCGGGCGTAAGCCCGGCGTGCCCAATCGCCATACCGGCAGCCTCAAGGAAATGATCCTTGGTGCGTTGGCGGGTGTGGGTGGCCGTGAGTACCTCATGCGCCAGGCGGAGCAGAACCCGGTCGCGTTCCTCGGCCTCGTTGGCAAAGTGCTGCCGCTCCAACTCGCCGGCGAGGATGGCAGGACGCTGTTCCCCCGCTTGGTCGTCATGTTCGGCCCCGACGGCGAAACCCCACGCGGAATCACATTCGACGATGAGCCAGAGCCAATCAACGGCGAAGCTACCGACTGTTAAAGTCAGGTTTCCGCCGAAACTAAAATTCCTGTTCAAGCCGTGTAGATACAAGATAATACACGGCGGCAGAGGTGGCGGGAAGTCATGGAGCGTCGCGCGTGCGCTGCTCACACTCGGCACCCAATCGCCCATCCGCGTCTTGTGTGCCCGCGAGTTCCAGGCCTCGATCGCCGACAGTGTGCATCGCCTGCTCACCGACCAGATCGACATCCTCGGGCTCAATGACTTCTACACCATCGAGAAAGCCACCATCTTCGCCAAGAACGGCACCGAGTTCCGCTTCGCCGGCATCTCTAACAACGTGCAGGCCATCAAATCATACGAGGGCATTACGCATTGCTGGTGCGAGGAAGCGGAGAACATCCGCAAGCGGTCGTGGGAGACCCTGATACCAACCATTCGCCTCGGCGGTTCGGAGATCTGGGTCACGTTCAACGCGCAGCTGGAGACCGACGAGACATACCAGCGCTTCGTGGCGCGCCCGCCACCGAACTCGGTCGTCACCAAGCTGAACTGGTCGGACAACCCGTGGTTTCCCGACGTGCTGCGCGAAGAGATGGAGCTGCTGAAGGAGCGCGACGAGGACGCCTGGCTGAATGTTTGGGAAGGCCACCCGCGGCAGAACCTCGATGGCGCGATCTATGCCAAGGAGTTGCGCGCCGCGACGGAAGACGGGCGCATCTGCCGCGTGCCATATGACGCAACCAAGCCGGTGCACACCTTCTGGGATCTGGGTTGGGCGGACAACACCAGCATCTGGCTGGCGCAGGTTGTCGGGTTTGAATACCGTGTCATCGACCACATCAGCGGCTCACAGAAGCCGCTCAACGCCTATCTGGGCGACCTGCAGGCTCGCGGTTACATCTACGGCACCGACTGGCTGCCGCACGACGCGCAAGCCAAGCAACTCGGCACTGGGCGCTCGGTTGAGGAGCTGATGCGGGCGGCCGGGCGTAAGGTGCGGATCGTGCCGAAGCTGAGTGTCGAGGACGGTATCAATGCCGCGCGCACCGTTTTCGCCAACTGCTGGTTTGACCAGGAGCGATGCGCCGACGGACTGCAATCGCTGCGACACTATCGGTATGAGATGGACGAGCGTGCGGGGACGCTGAAGCGAGTGCCGCTGCACGACTTCGCCTCGCACGATGCCGATGCGTTTCGGTATCTGTGCGTCGCGCTGAACGAGAAGCCGCGTCCTGCGCCGCAGGTGGTGACGCGCGATTACCCAAGCCGCGGCGCAACCTCGTGGATGACCATGTGATGGGCCGTCCATCAACCGAGTTGCTAGCCGGACGCGGCGTTGAGTTCGACTGCGAGGGTTGTGGCGCCATGGTTCAGTGGTGCGGGCAGAGGGTGGATAAGCCTCCGGCCCACGGCATGTGCTTGACGTGCGCGTATGCGCAAGGATTTCCACCCGATCGTGATGTAATGCTGCAGCGTTCGAGTCCTCGGTCATGGATTAGGGGCAAGCCGCCGTCGCTTAGCCGAGAGCTTCGCCGCCTGGCGCAACTTCGTGGATGATGATGTGGGGGACGTGCATGGCCAACAAACCGAAGTCAGAGACGGTCATCAAGGGGCCGCGAGCCGCCAAGATGATGGAGCAGATGGAGCGGGACGCGAAGAAGCCGCCGCCGACAAGAAAGCCGGCGGCCACGCGCGGAAAGTGACGCGATGATCTCGCTGCTTATCACGCTGCTCGTCGTCCTGCTGGTGTTCGGCCTGCTGTACTACATCGTGACCCTGATCCCGTTGCCGCCGCCGTTCGCGCTGATCGCACAGATCGTGCTCGCGCTGATCCTGCTGCTGGTGCTGCTCAGCTACCTGCTGCCGCTGGTCCACGAGCCGCCGCTGCTGCGATGACGCCGACACACCCGCAAGGTCAGGAAGCCGCGCGCCGCGTGTATGAGGCGGTCAAGGACGGCGGCCTCGCGTTCGTCGAGGACGCCATCACCATGCTCAGCTACCAGCTGTCGCTCGAACTGCGCCGGCTGCCGGAGAAGCAGCGCATGGCCGAGGCGCTGCGCGTGTCGCGCTGCATCGTCGCCAACACCCGCGAAAGCCTGGACTAGAAGGCCGTGAGGTCGAACAGCATCCTCAATGCGCAGATGATACTGGCAAAGGCCATGCGCCTCGCCGCGAATGCCGAGTCTGGTCCGTGTGAGATCACGGCAGATCTATGGTTCCCAACCTTCGGTTTCACGATGAGCATCGACACCTTTAGCGACACCTATCTGCGGTCGGCGATCGATGGTGCGCTGACACGGCGAGGGCCGCTCGCGACCGCATACAAGTTCAGACGCTCGCTGCGGTCAGATGAGGTGTGCCAAAGCGGTGAAGGCATCGCGGGACGACTGCGAAGCCATTACGATGTCAACAAGGACATGATGAACACGCGCATCGATATCCGGGTGCTGCGCTGATGGCCCGCACCCGCGTCCGCGCCGGCGACGCCGAAATCCTCCGCGAAGCCAAGGATAGGTTTGAGCGTTGCGTTACCTGGGAGACGCAGGCCCGGCAGAACGCGCTCGCCGATGCCAAGTTCGCGGCCGGCGATATCTACAACCTCTGGCAATGGGACGACAGCGTGCGTGCCGGCCGCGGCAACCGCCCGTGCCTGACCATGAACAAGGTGCGCCAGCACAACCTGCAGATCGTCAACGACGCCAGGCAGCACAAGGCGCAGATCAAGGTCACCCCGGTGGGCGGCAGGGCAACGTTTGAGGCAGCCCAGGTGTTTTCCGGCATCGTGCGGCGCATCGAATACCAAAGCAAAGCGGTCGATGCCTACAGCACCGCGATATTCCACCAGGTCGAGTCCGGCATCGGCTATGTGCGCGTGGTCACCGACTACGCCGATGAGCAGTCGCTCGATCAGGAGATCTTCATCCGCCGCATTAACAACCCGCGCACCATCTACCTCGATCCCGATGCCAAGGAGTACGACAAGTCGGACATGAATTTCGCGTTCGTGTTCAACGACATCCCGCGCGATCGTTTCGAGGCCGAGCACGGCAAACAGGAGGCGCCCGCACCCGCCACGCTCGACCATCCCGACAGCTGGAACGACAAGGATCACATTAGGGAAGCCGAATACTGGCGGCGCACCGACGAGGATGACACGCTGCACAAGCTGGTCGACGGCACGACCTTCAAGGAGAGCGACCTGGAGGACGGCGAGATGGACCGCCTCAAGCCGTTCATCGTGGCAAGCCGCGACATCTCCGAGCCGGTCATCGAATGGTTCCTGCTGCGCGGCAACCGGGTGGCGGAAAAGAAGGACTGGGCCGGCCGTTACATCCCGATCGTGCCGTTCATCGGCGAGGAGACGGTGATTGAGAACCGCATGGACCGCAAAGGGCACACCCGCGCCCTGATCGATGCCCAGCGGATGTATAACTATTGGAACTCGGCGGCGGTCGAGCACGTCGCGCTGCAGACCAAGGCGCCGTTCATCGCCTCGTTGCGCGCGGTCGATGGCGTGCAGCAGGAATGGGACACCGCCAACGTCAGCAACAAGGGATACCTGCCCTACAACGACATGGACGAGACCGGCCGGGCAGTCGAGCGGCCGGAGCGCTCGCAGCCTCCGGTCATGGCCGACGCCTACATCAAGGGCATGACCATCTCGCGCGACGACATGCTGATGGTGAGCGGCCAGTATCAGGCCGAGTTCGGCCAGCCGAGCAATGAGCGCAGCGGCGTCGCGATCGATGCCCGCCAGCGGCAGAGCGACAACGCCACCGCGCACTACGTCGACAACCAGGCCAAGGGCATCCGCCAGATCGGCCGCATCGTGATCGACCTCATTCCGAAGATCTACGACACGGAAAGAGTCATGAAGATCATGGCTGAGGACGGCACCGACAGCGACGTGCATCTGGACCCGAATGCGCCGGTGGCGCACCAGCATGTGGCGATGACGCCTGGCGGCCCGCAGCCGATCACACCGGGGCAGGCCAAGCAGGCGGACGCCGACGAAAAGAACCCGCTGGATGTGCGCGTCATCTTCAATCCCAACGTGGGCAGATACGACATCGAGGCGGATGTCGGGCCGAGCTTCGGCACGCGTCGGCAGGAGGCGTTCAATGCCTTCTCTCAGGTGATGCAGCAGAACCCGGCAGCGTTCCAGGTCGTCGGCGACTTCTGGGCACAGAACGCGGACTTTCCGGGGGCTGACGAGCTCGCCGACCGGCTGAAGCGCGGCCTGCCGCCGCAATACAAGCCCGGCCCGTCGCCGCAGGAGCAGCAGTTGCAGCAGCAACTCCAGCAGACCACGCAGAACGCCCAGCAGATGCTGCAGAAGGCGGACGCCGAAATCAGCATGCTGAAGGCGATGAACGTGCATCTGCACGAGGAGATGCAGCAGAAGTTCGCCGGCACCGCGATCGATGAATACAAGGCCGAGACCGATCGGCTGAAGGCGGTGGGCTCGATTGATCCGGTGGCGCTGCAGATGATCGTGCGGCAAATGGTCACGGACATGCTGCAGACCGATATCCGGCCGCAGCTGATGCAGCACGCGCAGGACGAGAGCCAGATCCAGCAGACGCTGGCGCCGCCGCCGCCGGATGGCACGAATGGCGCGGGTGGTGCGCCGCAGCCTTCCAACGGAGCAGGCGCGGGGCCGTGAGCGGCAGCAACGCATTGGCCCAAGGCGCGACGTATACGCCGTCTGGCAATGTGCTCGACCCGCAATACCTGCAGTGGCTGCAACTGGCGTCGCAGCATACCGGGGTGGCTCCTGGCGTGTTGCACTCCTTTCTGCAGAGCCAGTCGACCGACTCGCCATGGGTGCAGAACCTCAAGCGGCTGGTGCAGCCGAATATTGATCCACGTGGGGTCGTTCAACCGCAATATCAGAGCACCGATCCGGGCCTGAACCGCCAAGGGCCGCAGGTTGGCAACATGATGGGCGCATGACGTGATGGCCACTGGCGATCCCGCCTATCTGACCTCCGACACCTATACGCCGTCCACCTGGCAGGCAGGGCAGGCGACCACGCCGCAGCACACCGACCTGTCGCATCTCCCGCTGCCGACCCAGGACCAGGTCAATCAGCAACGACAGACGATCAACCAGCGGCTGAAGCAATACGGCTACCAGCCGCAGCAACTGAGCGATCAGCAGGTTCTGGCCACGATGGCGCCGCTGCCGCAGACCGCGGTGCAGTGGCCCGACTGGGTGCAGGACTACCTCAACCGGCACCCCGACGAGAACGTCGGCCCGCGGCTTGGCGTCGATGTGCCGACCGATCAAACCTACGAGGAATGGAACCTCAAGAACCACGGCATCAGCGGCAGTGTCCCGACGACGGTTGGGGCAAGCTATGGCATCCCGCGCGGTGCGCTGATCGAGCGCTATGGGCAGGCGGCGGTCGATGCGCAGGATGAGCAGTGGGTCAGGGACCATTCGACCAACCCGCAGGCGCTGGCGATGCTCGCGGCACAGCAATACGGCGGCCAGGCCAGCACTTACATGGCGCAGGCGCAGGCGCTCGGCGGCTATCCCGGCGTGAGCACCGATTACCACGCCGCAGGCTATGTGCCGTCAGCCAATGCCCTGTCGCCGACCAAGAAGACCACCACCACGGACAACGCGCTGTCGCCATGACCGACGCCCCGGAGATGACGCTGCCGGAGGCGCTGGCCGAGATCAAGCGGCTGCGCGCGCGCCTGCTGCATTACGAGGCCATCGCCGCCACCGCGTTCGGCACGCTGGAGAAGCCGTCGGAGCCCGACGAGCCGTTCGTGGTGACCCACAACGTCCCCGGCAACGCGCCGACCTGATCAACCAAGGAGCACGACCATGCCCGAGTCAGAAGCGGAAATCCGCGGCATCATCGCCGCCCAACCCACGGTGGCAGGCAGCGTTGCCGCCCTGGTGCGCTATCTCGCCCATGTCTGCCACCGCGCCGAGGTGGACGACATGGCGCCGCTCACCGAGTTCGGCAAAAGCATGAAGGCCGATCCGAAGCAGTGGTATGACGCGGTATTCGTCAACACCCCCGATGCGCTCCAGGCCAGCGGCATGGCGATGCCGGCCCGCATGGGAAGCGCCGATGCAGCGTTCCGCACGCCGGCCGAGGAAGGCAGCGACGCGGCGAAGGCCGAGGAAGACCGGCGATCGGCACAGCAACATTCGCAGAACCAACCGCATCGCTAACCAGGCCACACCATGAGCGAGACCGAGACCACCGCCCCGCAGGGCGGGGGCGAACTGCCCGAACCTGCTGCGCCGGTCATCACCGGCTCCACCGAGGCGCCCGCGCCCGCCGAGAATGGCGCTGCGACTGAAACCACCGAACCGACGACCGAGCAGCCGAAGCCGAGCCGGGCGGATCGCCGCATCGCCGCCCTCTCGGCCCGGCTGTCCGCCGGTGAGGCGGAACGCGCCCGCCTGGCCCAGCTGGTCGAGCGCCTGCAGCGCGGAGAGCAGCCGCAGCAGCCGCAGCAGATACCGGCTGAGTGGCAGCCGGTCATCGAGCGCGAGGTCGAGGCCAGGACGGCCCAGCGTGCCGCTCAGCAGGCCCGTGACGCCTTCCACGCCGCCGGCCGGGCCGAGCATGCCGACTGGGCCGACAAGTGCCAGAGCCTCATCGACATGGGCGCGGACGCGCGCTTCGCGGAACTCCTGGTGGAGACGCCGGAAGGCCACAAGGTCGCCGCGGCGCTCGCCGACGAGCCGGAGGAACTGGAGCGCATCGCCCGGCTGCAGAGCGATCGCGCCAGGGCGGTGGAGCTCGGCAAGTTTGCCGCGCGGCTGGAGAGCAAGCCGGCACCGCCCCGTCGCGCCCAGGTGTCGCGCGCGCCGGCGCCAATCCGGCCGGTGAGCGGTTCGGTCAACGCCGAGGCGAACCCGTACGCGATGAGCCCGCAGGAGGCCGTCGCCTATTTCTCGAAACTCGATATGGAGAGCCGGAGCAGGCGCTGATGGCGGCGAAGTATCAGAACGACTTCGTCGACCGCTACGCCCCGCTCGCCTCGCAGATCGCTACCGATACCGGCCTCGATCCCTCCGTCGTCCTTGGCCACATGGCGTTAGAGAGCAGTTGGGGCCGCAACCTGAACGGCAACAACCTGTTCGGTGTGAACGGACCGGACGGCAAGAAGGCGTCTTATCCCGACACCCAGACTGCGGCGAATGCCTACACCGACCTGATCAACGGGCGTTACCAGATGGCGGCAGCGTATCCCGACCCGTCGCTGCAGGCCCAGACCATCGCCTCGCTCGGCTATAACACCAACAAGAATTATGGCCCGACGCTGGCCGATACCGCGAGCACCGTGCGTGACGTGATGGCGCAGCGTGCTGCGCTAAGCCCTGACAACCTGCTGGACACATCCAGCGCAAGCCAGCCGAACGCGCTGGCCAGCTATTCCCGCCTGTAAGGAGGACACCATGGCTGAACTGGAGCACCCCAAGAGCGTGAAGATGCCGAACCAGACCGCCGACGAGCGCAAGGACCGTGGCGCCGGCGAGAACGCCCCGCGCGATTACGGCCGTTCCAATGAGCACAAGCCCACGATCAACCTCAAAGAGGCCAACCGCATCACCAAGGCGAAGTGAAGCTGCCCGCGCGCAAGAAGTGAGCGCCCCGGCACCCGAGGCATGGGACTTCTACGCCCACGACATCGAGGCGTGCCCGTTCTGCGGTGGGCTTGACCTGGAACCATGGGACCGTCTGGAAGACCCGACCGACCCCGAAAGCCATTTCTGGCACATCTGGTGCAAGTACTGCGGCACCGAAGGTCCGGTCGGCGATACTCCGCAGCAAGCCACCGAATACTGGAATAAACGGGACTAGCTGACGTCCTCGCGGGGGACGTAAAGCCCCGCCGTCGCCGCCGCGGCCGGCCAATGCCGCTGTGCAGTGCCCACACAAGCTACCTGCGTCGCTGCGACTCTCCATTCGCGACTGCTGGTGAACGATACGCCCCAAGAACGCTCAGCGTGAGGGGCTCACCCGCAATCTGTCGCGAGGAGCAATCGTCATGGCGACGAATGCCACCAATAGTGTCCTCACCATCAACATGATCACCGCCAAGTTTCTGGTGATCCTGCATCAGAAATGCAACTTCGTCGGCTCCGTGAACCGGGAATACGACGACAGCTTCGCCAACTCGGGTGCCAAGATCGGCAACACGCTCCGCATCCGGCTCCCGGTTCAGTATCTGGTGAACACCGGCGCCAACCTGGTGATGCAAAATACTGTTGAAAATAACATATCTTTAACGATTTCCACCCAGAAGCACGTCGCGTTCTCGTTCAACACCGCCGATCTCACCCTCAGTATCGACGACTTCTCCAACCGCTACATCGAGCCCGCCGCCACCGTGCTCGCCGCCTCGCTGGAGAGCGACTGCATCCGGCAATGCTACAATGCCACCTGGAACGAGGTCGCCGTCACCGGCGCGCAGACCTTCAAGAACGTGCTGACCGCCCGCAAGACGCTGCTGGACAACCTCACGCCACAGTCGAAACAGTGGCAGTTGCGTATCAATACCCAGGACAACGTCGACATGGTCGATGTCCTGAAGGGCCTGTTCCAGTCCACCACACAGATCAGCCGGCAATACACCGACGGCGTCATGGGCCTGAGCGGTGGCTTCGAGTGGGCGGAAAACACCCACCTGTCGCAGTTCACCCCAGGCGCACGCTCCACCGCCTATGTGCTCAATGGCGTGCCCGCGTCAGGCGCGACGAGCGCAGTGGTGGCGACCGGCACCGGCGCCATGGTGGTCGGCGACACCTTCACCATCGCCGGCGTCTACCGGGTGCATCCCGAGACCAAGGTCGTGACCGCCGTGCTGCAGAATTTCGTGGTGACAGCAGCCTACGCCGGTGGCGCCGGCACCATCAACTTCGCCCCCGCGATGGTCTACGATGCGACCAGCGGCTACCAGAACGTTGGCGCCGCGCCAGCCACCAACGCCGCGCTCACCTTCGCCGGCACGCTGTCCACCGCACGCGGCATGTCGCTCGCCTACCACCCCGATGCGTTCTGTGTCGGCACCGCCGACCTGGTGATGCCGCAGGGCGTGGATATGGCGGCGCGCGCGGTGAAGGACGGCATCAGCTGTCGCATCGTGCGCCAGTATGATATAAACAACGACTTCCTGCCATGTCGTATTGACATCCTCTACGGCGTCGCGGCGATCCGCCCGCAACTCGCATGCCGCGTCACGGCCAACTGAGGAGGCAGCCATGTCTGCGTCAGTCCCCGGCACCGTGTGGCCGATCGGTACGACACGCACATTCGAGACCGACGTGGCAGCCGGCGCCGGGGGCACGCAAGACGTGGCGACGCCGCTCACGATGGCCTTCAGTCGCGTCACCACCGTCGCCTCGGACGGCGACAGCGTGGCGCTGCCGCCGGCGGTCGGTGGGCAGCTGATGGCGGTCGTCAACACCCATGCCACGAATTCCGTCAACGTCTGGCCGGCGATCGGCACCGCCGACACGATCGACGGCGGCGCCGACGACAATATCCCGGCCACCCGCGCGCATCAGTTCGCTTCATTTGGTCCCGGCCTCTGGCACGTCGTCGCGACCACGGCATAAAGGATCACGCTTATGGTCACCAGAGTCGCCTACCCGAGCGGTCAGGTCACCTCCTTCAACGTCGGCGTCGGGCTCAACGACATCTCGCTGCTGGCGTCCGGCAACGGGTGGTCGGGTGCCTCCGTCACTGCCCACGCCGGTGGCGGGCAGGCGCTCGCCACGCCACTGTTGAACGCGATTAACCTGATCGCGGTGTGCGCCACCGCCGGCGATAGCGTGGTATTACCGCCTGCGATGGGCGGACAGACTATGTGGATAGCCAACGGTGGCGCGGCGGCGGCAGAGATATTCGGCAACGCAAGCACGGCGGACACGATCAATGGCGTTGCTGGTTCCACCGGGATATCGGTCGCCGCGGGCAAGTCAACCGTCCTCATGTCGGCGATACGGGGCTCCTGGTTCGCCATCGTTTCGGCGTAGGGCGTAGCGTTATGACTTCTCCAGCTGCCGCTTCCAGCATTGGCCGCACATGGCGCGGTCTGGGTCTTTGCGCCGGAAATCTCTGCCGAACAGAATCGCGGTCTTCCCGCAGTCACACCTTACCAGCCAGCGGGCACCGCTGTTGCCGTTGCTGGTTTTTCGCGATCCCACGTATGAAACCGCCGTCAGCTTGCCGATACGGACACCGGTGAAATCACGCGGGGGCGCACTCTCACGCATTGGATGGGTCCATGCCAGGTCTCAACACGGTTGGTGACCTTATAGCGTTCTGCCTGCGCTCGGCTGGTGTCAACGGCATCGGCCAGACCCCGATGGCCGAGGACAGCAACGACGGCCTGATCATCCTGCAGAGCACCATCGCCGGCTGGCAGCGCAAGCGCTGGCTGGTGCCCAACCTCACCGACCTCTCACTGCTGTCCACAGGGGCGCCCAGCTACACCATCGGGCCGGGCATGGATTTCGATGCGCCGCGGCCGGATCGCATCATCAGCGGCTTCTTCCGCATGACGCACACCTCGCCGCCGCAGGTCGACATCCCGATGACGATCATCAGTTCGCGCGAGGAATACAACCGCGTCGTGCTCAAGGGCATGTCCACCTTCCCGGCCACCGTGTTCTACGACAGCGAGTGGCCGCTGGGTGTGCTCTACTTCTGGCCGGCACCCCCCGCCGGCGCGTTCGAGATGCATCTCACGGTCAAGGCGGCGCTGCCGACCTATGTGCAGCTCACCGACCCGATCGACCTGCCGCCGGAATACATGGAGGCGCTGATCTACACGCTGGCGGTCAAGCTGGCGCTGCAATACGGACTCGACCCGCGCCCGGCCCATGTCGCAGCGATGACGGCGGCGATCCAGACCATCAAGCTGGCCAACGCGCAGATTCCGGAACTGCCGATGCCGGTGGCGCTGATCAACCGCCGCGGCGGCACCTCGACGGCAGCCGGCGCGTCCGGTGCGTTCAACACGGGGTGGTGGTGACGCTCAGCAACGACGAATACAGGGCGGTTGACTCCGGCGGCCTCAATCAGCGCATCGCACAGTGCGTGCGTGCTGGTTATGTCGATGCGCGTGCCGAGAAAGGCTACTGCGCCGATTATGATCGCTGGTCCGAGAATGAACAGTTGGCCTACGAGTCCGGGCGGTTCTGGGTGGCGCTGATGGTTGCTGCGAAGATCCGCAGGCCCGCATGGGCGAAGCGGTATGTGCAACCGCCGCCGCTTGTGTCGGATGCCAATGCCCTGGCGCTGCAGAAGACCGGTGGCGCGATCCCCGGCCCGCGATTGCGGGATGACGCGAAACCGGTGGCGCTGGAGCCCTGGAGCATGCCGCGTAGGGCGTTTCGGAGGCGACGGTAGTGCCGCGCGTTGCCCTGACCGGGGGCGCCTACACCGCGCGCAGCGTCATTGCCAGCGCGCAACGCGCGGTTAATCTCTATGCCGAGCCGATGCCGCAGGCGCAGGGCGAGCCGTCACAGATGGCGCACTATCCGACCGCCGGCCTCACCCTGCTGCTCACCCTGCCGCAAGGCCCGATTCGCGGCGGCCACCGCTGCAGCAACGGCAACGTCATCGTGGTGGCCGGCTCCGGCGTCTACGCCATCGCGCCAGACGCCTCCTACACCCACCTGGGCGATATCACCGCCGGGCCGCGCACCCCCGTCAGCATCGCCGACAACGGCAACACCGCGGTCATCGTCGACGGCACCCCGAACGGCTGGCAGATCGACCTTGCCTCCCTCGCCTTCAGCGCGCTCGGCGGCGCAACCGACGATCCTGACGGCTTCTTCAGCGGCGCCGACCGCGTCGACTATCTCGACACCTATTTCATGTTCAACAAACCGAACACGCCGCAGTTCTACATCTCCGGCTCGCTCGCGGTGACCTTCGACAGCCTCGACTTCGCCAACAAGGAAAGCTACTCCGACATCCTGATGGCGCTGATCGTGTCGCGCCGCGAGGTTTGGCTGATCGGCAGCCAGACCACGGAAGTCTGGTACAACTACGGCTACACCTTCAGCACCACCGACGCCACGGCGGTGCAGTTTCCGTTCCAGGAAATGGAGGGTGTGTTCATCGACCGCGGCTGCGTCGCGAAATACTCGGTCGCGCAGACCGACGACGTGGTCTACTGGCTGACCCAGGACCGCGGCGGCACCGGCTCGGTGCTGGCCGGCTCCGGCTACAAGGCAACCCACGTCAGCACGCCGGCGATCGAGGCCGAGTTCGCCACCTATCCGCGCATCGATGACGCGATCGGCTTCTGCTACCAGCTCGCCGGCCATCGCTTCTACGTGCTGACGTTTCCGACCGCCGACAAGACTTGGGTCTACGACATCAGCACCGAGCTATGGCACGAGGCGGTATGGCTGGACGCCAACGGCACCGAGCACCGCCATCGCGCCAACTGCGCGTTCACCGCCTACGGCCTGGTGTGCTGCGGCGATTGGGAAAACGGCAATATCTACGCCTACGATCTGGCCAACTTCACCGACAACGGCGCCCCGATCAAGCGGCTGCGCCATTTCCCTCACATGCTGAAGGACGGCAAGCGGGTGTTCTACCGTCAAGTGCTGCTTGACATCGAGACCGGCACCGGCGGCCACCAGTTGCCGGAAGACCCGCAGGTGTTCCTGGCGTGGTCCGATGACCGCGGGCACCTGTTCGGCAGCCCGGTGGGGCAGACCATCGGGGCCTCCGGCGAGTATCTCACCTCGGTGCAATTCCAGCGGCTCGGCATGGGGCGCGATCGGGTGTTCCAGGTGCAGTGGAGCACGCCCTACAAGACCGCGCTGCAAGGCGCCTGGGTCGATGTCGCAGTGGCGCAGAGTTAGGGAACGACATGGCGCTTATCGCTTGCGACGGGTTCGACCACTACGCCAACAGTGGTGGCATGTCGCCAGCACCGGCGGATATTCTGAGCCGTCGCGGCGGCGGCATCCAGTGGAACGCGCAAACCGGCGTGGGGTATATCATCCCCGGCCGCAACAGCTTCGGCGGCGCGATCGAGCTTGGCCAGAACACCTACCTGCGGGGCACGCTCACCACGCCGATCAGCGCCGGATTTGTCGGCTTCGCCGCTCTCACGCGGCTGACCATCGACGACAATTCGCCCTATTTTGAACTGGTCGATCTGCGCGCCGGCAACGTGGTGCAGATCAGCGTGCAGTTCAACGTCACCACCAACTCCATCCAGGTGTATCGCGGCGGCACCGGCGGCGCCCTGCTGGGGCAGACCCTGAACAATGTGTTCACCAATGGCATCTGGAATTACGTCGAGATTTCCGCGACCATCCATCCCACGGCCGGCGCGGTGACGGTTCGCCTCAACGGCGCGAACGTGCTGGTGCTGACCGCGCAGAACACCCAGAACAGCGCCAATGCGACCTTCGACGGCGTCTGGTTCCAAGGCGCGCCGGTGGTGACCGGCACCTATTGGCAGATAGACGATTTCTATATAGCCGACACCACGGCGGGGAGCGGCCTGGTGCCGTTCAACGCGTTCATCGGCGACGCGCGGGTGTGGACGCTCTATGCCACCGGCGACGCCACAACCCAGCAGTGGACGCCGCTCGCAGGGACGAATTGGCAAGAGGTGGCCGAGACCAACAATGACGGGGATGCGTCTTACAATTCGACCCTGACCGTCGGTGCCCGCGACAATTTCCATTTCCAGCAGCTGCCCACCTCGGTGCAAGTGCTCGCGGTGCAGGTGACCGGCTCCTATCGGCGCGATGCCGCCGGGCCGCGCACGGTTAATCAGCATCTGACCTCGGGCGGCACCGATGTGGCGGGCGCGAATTATGTGCTGCCGAACACCTATGTCTACTGCTGCGATTTCTGGACCGTCGATCCGCACACCGGCGCGGGGTGGACGGTGGCGGCGGTCAACGCGGTGGCGGCCGGTTACGGCCTGGTGGCGTAATGGCCAACACCATGTGGAGCGGCGCCAATGGTTAACTGGTGCTTCGGTGATTCGTTCGACCTGTACGCGGCACCGGCCGACGCGGTCGCTGGCTACTGGGATAGCGGCACCACGACGCTCTTTACGCTCGTCGCAGGGCGCTTCTCCGGAAGTCGTGCCGTGCAGAGCACGGCAACTGCCGGGGTATGGCTGGCTAAGAACAGTGGTTCCAACGATGCCGTCCATCATATCGTCGTGGCGTTCCAGCAGACCGCCGCGCTGTCTGGCACCACCATCGCGCTTTATCTCCAGTTGCTCGACGGTGTCGGCAACGGGCAATGCAGCATAAACTTCCTCTCCAGCGGCAATATTACGCTGACATCGGTTGGCCCCGCCGGCACCGTGCTTGACACCTGGACCGGTGGCGTCAATGCGCAAAACACCTGGATCGCCTACGAGTTCGAGGTCGTCATCAACAACACGACTGGCTCGTGGGCAGTGCGCCGGAATGGCAATACGAGCAACGATCACGCGGTGGGTTCGCTGAATACGCGCGGCACCACAGCGAATAACTGGGCCAACCGGCTGGCAATCGGCCAAAACGTCTCGATCAGCAACCAACTGCTTGATGACATCCTCTGGCGCAGCGACGCCGCCAGCGTGCCGTGGGTCGGCGACGTGCGCTGCTACACCAGGATGCCGTCGTCCGATGCAAGCGTGCAGTTTACGCCGCTATCGGGCACGACGAACTTCTCGCAGGTCTCCGAAGCGCACCAGGATGGCGCTACCAGCTATGTGTTCGATGCGACTGTCGGACATGCCGACTTCTACAATATCGCCGCCCTTGCCGCGACGCCGGCCAGCGTGGTTGCGGTCACCACGCGAGGCTTTGCTGAGAAATCCGATGCTGGTGCGAGAAGTGGGGCGGTGCAGCTGAAATCCGGCGGCATCACGATCGCCAGCCCGAGCACGGCGCTCGCGACCTCGTTCGGCTGGCTTTGGCGCACCGACCAGACCGACCCCAACACCGGCGCGGCATGGACCCCGCTCGGGGTCAACGGGGTGCAGATCGGGCCGGTGGTGACAGCTTGACCGACTATCGCATTACGCAGGCCGCCCTCGAGCAGTGGGGCACCGGCACGCCGCGGCTGCAGCTCACCCAGGTTGCGGTCGAGCAATGGGCCGCGGTCGCCGCCGGCCCCTCATCGATGCTGGTGACCCAGGCGGCGCTCGAGCAGTGGGCCTCGGTATCGGCGGTGGTCTCGAACGTGAACACCTTCGCCACGCAGCAGGTGCTCGAGTCGCTATCGATCACCAGCGCGGCCTACGTGTTCGCCTCGCAGGCGGTCCTTGAGGGCATCGTGCAGAGCACCGCGCCGGTGCAGGTTCGGGTCACCATGGCGATGCTGGAGCCGCTGGTGCGCCAGGCGCTGCCGCCGGCCAGGGCGACCCAGATCCTGCTCGAGGCGATCACCCGCACCGCCGCCCCGGCCCCGCCAGGCACGCCGCGTCTGTGGCTGCTCCGGCCACCTAAGCTGCACTTTATCGGCCCCCCAGGAACGACCTTCCCATGAGTGGCGCAGCCGCCGAGCCGACCCTACTCCCGTCGCCCGAACTCCAGTTCGTCGATCCGAACGGCGTGCCGTACGCCGGTGGAACCTTCGCGCTCTATGTGCCGGGCACCACCACGCCCAAGGATTCGTGGATGGACTGGGGCGGCACGGTGCTCAACGCTAACCCGATCGTGCTGGACTCTGCCGGGCGCTGCATCGTGTGGGGCGATGGCGACTACCGGTGCATCCTCGAGGATGCCGACGGCAACCTGATTTTTGACCAGAACAGCACCACGCTGGTGTCGGCGGCGATGGTGCCCGTGGTCAGTGCGCCCACCCTGGCTGCGGCGCGCGACGCGATGGGGATTACGGCGGCGATCCAGGTGGAGACCGACCGCGCCGTCGCCATGGAGCAGTATTTACTGTCGCTGATCAACAGCCCCTCATCGGCGCTTGCTGCCGAAATCGCTCGCGCCGAGGCAGCCGAGGCAGCATTGCAGACCGCGATCAATGCCGAGACCGCGCGGGCCATGGCGGCCGAGGCGGCGCTCGGTGCGGCATCGATTCCCTCTTTCCGCCTGGGCACCGCGACCACGGCGGACAGCGGCTATGTCACGGTCACCTATTCCTCGCCGTTCTCGACCGGAACGAGCGCGGTTGCCTGCCAGGGGATCGGCGACAACCTCGATGCCTGGTTCAACGTGTTCAGCGCCACCGCGAGCGGCTTCCAGTGCAGCAGCGCGACCCCGCGGCAATACACCTGGATCAGAGGGCCGGCCACCTTCTACTACATCGCGTTGGGTTATTAGATGGCTGTCCTCATCCCATCGGCAGAACTGCAATTCTGCGACGCCAACGGCCACCCCTATGCCGGCGGCACGCTCGAATTGTGGGTGCCCGGTACTACCACGCCGAAGGACAGCTGGCAGGACCAGGCGGGCACGGTGCTCAACGCTAACCCGGTCATCCTCGATAGCGCCGGAAGGTGCATTGTCTGGGGTGACGGCGACTATCGCACCGTGTTGTCGGACGCCGAGGGTAATCTGATCTGGGACCAGACCGCCACCGCGTCGATCTCGGCGGCGATGGCTCCGGTGGTCGACGCGCCGAGCATTGCCGAAGCTTTGCGCCTGCTCGGGATCCAGGATCTGATCGACGCCGAGGCCAATGCTCGCATCGCTGCCGACAATGCGCTGCAGGCGCAGATCAACGGCAAAGCCAACCAGTCCGATCTCAATGCCGAGATAACCCGCGCCGAGGCTGCCGAGACGGCGCTGCAGAATGCGCTCAACGCCGAGATCGCCAGGGCCGAAGCGGCCGAGGCTAACCTGCAATCCCAGATCAGCGGCATCGGCGGCCCCACCGGCAACGTGCGCGACGGCACCGCGACCACCGACGCCAACGGGCGCTTCAACGCCACCTGGTCGACGGCGTTCCTGACGCGGCCCACCGGCATGCAGGCGTGGCGCTACGGCACCGCGCTGCCGGTGTGGCCCGATCCGCGCACGGACAATCTCTATACCCTCTATTTTCTCGACAACGCCGGCAATCCGATATCCGCCAACACCACCGGCGTCTACGGCGCGCAGTGCCAGACCGTCGACACCGACGGCACCACGCACGTCGTCGCCAGCACCACGATCAGCTGGGAGGTGACGGGGATCTAATGGCTCAGTTGCCGCTTTCCACCGGGATGCCGCAGGCGCCCTTCGTTGATTCGACGACGGGCGACATTGCACTGGTGTGGCGGCAGTTCCTCGTCACATTGTGGAACCGCACCGGGCGCGGCCCAGGCGTCGACAGCAGCAACCCAACGCTGACCGCGGCGCTCGCCGCCGAGACCCAACAGCGTCAGACTGCCGATACCTCGCTCGGCAACGCCATCGCCGCCGAGCGGTCGCGTGCGGAAACAGCCGAGGGCGCGCTGGCCGGCGCCCTCGGCAATGAGATCGAGGCGCGCGCCTACGCCGACATGGACCTACAGAACCAGCTAGGCGGTCTGAGTGGCGACAGCCAAGCTGCGCTCAACGCCGAGATTGCGGCGCGGAAGGCGGCCGATCTGCTACTGGTGCCGATCGCCCAGCTGTGCAGCCTATGGGCGCAGTGCAACCTGGCGTTCCTGCCGACTGCCGATCCTGGTCATGGGCTGCCGTGGCTGAACAACACCGTGCTGACGGTGGGCGGTGTGGCGTCCACAGTGCTGGGCCTCGAGGACGCCACTGGTGGCTGGAGCCTCGAGGCGGTCAGCACCGACCACTGGCTCTACGGGTAGGAGGCTGGCATAGCCGACACCAAGATCTCCGCGGCGGTGGACATCGCCACCCTGGTGGCGACCGACATGGTGCCGGTGGCGCGCTCCGGCTCGAGCACCGCCTACCACGCCACCATGGCAGAGGTGGCGACGTTCACCCAGGTGGCACCGTCCACCACCACGCCCGCGATGGACGGCACCGCCGCGGTCGGCACCAGCACGACCTATGCCCGCGCCGATCACGTCCACCCCTCCGATACCGCGAAACTGAGCCTCACCGGCGGCACGCTCACCGGCACGCTCAACCTGGCTACCTCGTCGCCCACGGCCACCCTCGAGGCGGCCAGCAAGGGCTATGTCGACAGCAAGGTGGGCAGTGGCGGCGGTGGGGCTCCTAGCGGCCCCGCAGGCGGGTCGCTGGCCGGCACCTACCCAAACCCCACCCTGGCCGCCACAGCCGTCACAGCGGGCTCCTACACCAGCACAAACCTGACCGTGGCGGCCGATGGTCGCATCACCGCTGCAGCCAACGGCACCGGCGGTGGCGGCGGCGGCACGATCACCGGCGTTACCGCCGGCACCGGTCTGACCGGCGGCGGCACGACCGGCACGGTGACGGTGGGCCTGGCACCGCCTGTGAGCATCGCCAATGGCGGCACCGGGGCTACTACGGCGGCCGCCGCACTGACCAGCCTTGGGGCTGCGCCGCTCGCCTCGCCAGCGTTTACCGGCGACGCCCGAGCGGTCACCGCCGCGTCCGGCGACAATGACACCAGCATCAGCACTACCGCCTTCGTGCAGGCCGCCGTGGCTCCGGCGTTCAACAACGTCGGCCGCAACCTGCTGCACAACCCGCTGTTCAACATCGCGCAGCGCGGGGCGGGGCCGCTCAATGCCAGCGGTGCATATACACTAGACCGGTGGAGGATGCTCTTCAACGGCGCGATGTCCGTCAGCCAAGGCACGGCGAGTGACGGCGAGCGCACCGCTGTTGGCGACGAAGGCATGGTTCATCACCTGGATTGCAGTTTCGCCGGCACTGCGGGAGCCGGCGACCTTACCTTGCAATTTCAGGTAATCGAAAGTCTGCGCCGGCTGGCAGGCAAAACCGTCACTGTATCGTTCTGGGCCTCTGGATCGGCCGCCTTGAGGCTGGGCGTTTCGCTAGATCAGAACATGGGGTCCGGCGGTTCGCCATCGGCGAATGTGAATGGCACCGGCGTATCTGTGGTGCTTGGAGCCAGCACTTGGTCGCGCTACTCACTGACGTTCACGCTGCCCAGCCTGTCCGGCAAGGTGCTCGGCACCAACGGCGATGACGGCACGCAATTCAATTTCTGGTATTCTGCCGGCACTAGCATGGCGACGCGCTCGGGCAGCGTGCCGGTGCAATCCGGCAGCATCAACCTATGGGGCGTGCAGCTCGAAATCGGCAGCGCCGCGACCCCGCTGGAGAAGCTGGACCCACAGAACGATCTGGCGAACTGCCAGCGGTTTTATTTATCGGGCATGACCTTCAATGTGTCTGGTTACGGCGCGGGAACCGCGTCAATCGGTTACGACCAGACCCTGCCAGTCCCGATGCGAGCCTTTCCGACAGTTACGCCAACGACAAGCGGAAGTTCCAACATGACGGGACTAAGCGTGTCCAGCACCGGCACTACCACGGTGCGGGTCACGGGCGCGGTGACCGCAACCGGTGGGGCCTACTACTTCGGCACATTCACCGCTAGTGCGGACCTTTAGATATGTTTCCAGGTCTGTCGGTAGATGATGCGTTGGACGGTGCTTATAGCGAGCCGATAGGTGGCGGCTATCTCAGCCTGAGTATCGCCGCGCTCAGATCGTCGTCTGATGATGCGCACATCTGCTGCGGTCAGTTTGGATGTGCCGATCCTCTCTCCGCGAGCAAGCCTGTGCGGAAGTCGGCGAGAGGGGTTCTCGTCGCCAGACAGCAAACGCCTCTTGAGAGAAGCATCTCGGATGTTATCGCGCTGGGTGCCAAGCCTAAGATGAGCCGGATTACAGCACAGCGGGTTGTCACAAACATGGAGCACACAAAGGGTATCCGGTTTCAGTTTAGTCACTTCTGGAAGAACCTCGCCGGTTGCCAACTGGTAGGCGACACGGTGGGGTCGCCTGAGCTTTCCATCCCACTGGATGCACCCATGGCCATAGTCGTTGCCTCGCGCTCCGATGAATGGCCAACAGGCGTCAGGCTCGCCGACCGAGATACGCTTCCAAAAGTCTTCTGGCGTCATGGTGCGACTATATCCTATGCAAACGCGGAATAAAACATGGCAAGCGAATACCAACACATCCGCGACTACGACGGCGTGCTGCGGTATGCCGACAACGCGACCGTGCCGCCCGATCCGGCCAACCGGGATTGGCAGCAGTGGCTCGTCTACACCGAAGCTGGCGGCATCACCGATCCAGCACCGCCGCCGTCGGATCCGCCGCCACCGGAACCGGACCCCAACCAGCGGCTGGACACGGGCGTCGCCGCTGCGGTGATCGCGTATGAGGCGCTGACGCCCCCGCCCGCGCCCGCGCAGCAGCCAGGTGGCACGGGGGGCCTCTCGACCGAGGAGCGGCTGTTGCGTCTTGAGGAAACTGTGCAGGCGCTGTGCAACGGCCAGATGTTCCACGCCGACACGCCGCCGTTTGCCCGATCGACACCGGCATGATGCCGCCGTGATGCATGGTCGAGGGTGACTACACGCTGACCCTGGAACGGCATGAGGGCAACCTGTGGGGCCATGCCGCAGTGCATCGCTGGACGCCCCAGGTGGCGCGCGCCATCCGCCGTGATGTCGATGCGATCGTTGCCGAGCACGGGCCGATCTTGGCCACGCCGACACCCGACTGCGCCGAGGGCGCGGCATTCGCGAAGTGGCGGAAGTTCATGGCGCTGATCGGCTTCGGCTTCTACCGGACCAAGACCGTCGACGGGGTGCGTCACTCCGTCTATGCGCGCTGGAGATAGACGATGGGCGGCATCATCTCGGGTATCGGCTCGCTAATCGGCGGCCAGCAGGCCTCGTCGGCGGACAAGGCGGCGTCGAACCTGGCGCAGACCGGCTACAAGCTGGCCAGCAGCAACCTGTCGCCATACATCTCGGCCGGCGACACCGCCGAGACCAGCGCGCTGGCGCTGGCGACCGGCAGCCCGACCGGTGGCGGCACCGACTACGTCAGCCAGGCCGCCGGCATGCAACCGGGCCAGATGACCGAAGCGGAGTTGCAGCAGACGCCCGGTTATCAGTGGCAACTCGGGCAGGGCTTGAAGTCGGTGCAGAGCGCCGCCGCAGCCAAGGGCCTCGGGGTATCTGGATCGTCGCTTAAGGGTGCCGCGACCTATGCCACCGGGCTGGCCGACAGCAATTACCAGAACCAGTTCAACAACGCCCAGACGCGGTTCACCAACTCGCTGAACCTCAACACCGCACAGCAGGGCAACCTGACCAACCAGTTCAACCGGCTGAACGCGCTGACCACGACCGGCGAGAGCGCGGCGAAAGACCTGGCCACCACTGGCGCGCAGTACACCAACACCGCCGCCACCGCGCTGGAGAATGCCGGCACCGCCGAGTCATCCGGCACCAAAGGGCTGGCAAGCGGCGTCGGCAATGCGCTCAACAGCGTCGGCAGCGCGACCAACTCGTCCGGCAACTCGCTGTATGGGACGGTGGGGAACATGCTTGGCACCGCCCTGTCGGGCACCGGCAGCACCTAGGATCACGCCATGAGCGGGCTCATCAACTACGACTACCTGTCCAAGGACGACACCACCAACCCGGTGACCGACACCAGCAACTGGCTGGATCTGCGCAACAAGCAGATGGAGTTACAGTCGAGGAACGCGCAGCAGGCGCAAGGCCAAGCCGCCATCAACGCGCTTGACCCCAACACCGGGCAGATCGACCCGGTGAAATACGCCCAGGGCATGCAGGCGGCGGGCGCCCGCGCCGCCTACGGTGCCCAGGACAGCATGCAGAAGACGCAGACGCTTACCACCGGCGAGTATAACCTGCACAACGCGCGCCTGGCGGGGGCGAACAGCGCGCTGGCGCAACTGCTCGCGGATTATCCCAACGGTGTGCCGCAGGACGCCATCAACGCGACGATCGCCAAGCAGCGCAGCCTCAATCTTATCACCGATGCCGAGGCGCAGCAGGAAGGGAGCACCTTCACCGCCGACCCGAGGGCCAATACCGCGACGATCCTGCAGAGCCTGAATCGAGGGCAAGCGACACAGAATCAGTTGAACAATGCCAGACCAGCCGGCACACAGACCAATGTCGGCGACCATGTGACCAACATCGTGCCGCAGTCGCCCATGAGTTCCGCGCCCTACACCGGAACCATCGCACAGAGCGGCAACGTCGGCACCACAGCTACGCCGGGCGAAGCCCTCAGCCTGCCAGGCATCGTCTACCCGGCGACCCAGGCCGATGTGGATGCCGGCCGCGCAACGCAGATCGGCGCCGACGTTCATATGTCAGGGGTTGAGAGGGCGAGGCGGTTTGGTCTGAGCCCGCTTTTGCCGCCCGGCGCTCGCGTCGATCCGAACGCTCCGGCTGCGGGGGGCGGCGGTGGCGGTGTCGTCAACTCGGATGGCACCTCGGTAACAGCTAAGCCGCCGCGGTTGCTCGTCGTGCCCGGCGGCGGTGGCCAAGGCGGGGGTCAGGGCGGTGCCGGTGGCTCCAGTGCCGCTCCTGCTCCGAGCGGCCCGCCAGCACCTCCAGGAGCGCCTGCAGGAGCCTCTACAGGCCCCTATACCGGCGGTGGCATTGGTGCAGTGCTGAACCCCGGAGGCGCCCCAGCGGCGCCCGCAACCCCACCAGCGCCGCGTTCCGACCTCGGCGGCGGTGTGCCGGTCGCTTCGGCCAACGGGCTCGCGCCCAACGTCGGCGCTGCAGCATCACCATCCGCGGCCGTCCCTGGCGACGTGGCCGCGATCATGCGCGGCGTCCAGGGCGCGCAGGCAACGCCTGCCGTCGCCGGTCCGCAGACCGCGCAGAACACCGGCACATTCTCGGTAGGGCCAGGACTCAACGAGCGCGGGGAGTGGCAAGCCTCTGGACAGGCCTACGATGCAGCGCTCAAGAACCAGCAGAACTACAACAACAGCCGCTTCCCGTATGAGCAGGCACTGTCAGGCTACGGCCGCGGCGTGGTGACCGGACCCGGCACCGATTACATCAACACCGCCAAGGACTTCGTGCGGGCGCGCCTACAAGGCTTTGGTGTTCCAGTTGGCGATCTCAGCAGTTCGACCGCGCTCTACGACGCGCAGCACAAGTGGCTCTCCGGCATTATCGCGCAGAACCCGGTTGCGGCGGGCTCAGATGCCCGTCTCGCTCAGGTGCTCGGCGGCTCTGCCACCACCTCGATCAACCAGGTGGCTGGCGATGACATGATGAAGGCCGGCACAGTGCTGCTGCGCGCCCCCGAGGTCGCGACGCGGGTGTGGCAGAGCATGCCACCGCAGGAGCAGGCCCAGTATGGCACCTTCCTGCGCTGGCAGCAGGCGTTCAACCGCAACGTCGATATGCGTGCGCTCGGCACCGATCTCTATAACCCGACCCAGAAGAAGGATTTGCGCGACCAGATCAGCAAAGGATCGGAGGAGGACGCCAGGCGGTTCAACTGGACCCAGGACATGGCCAATCGCGCACGCATCTATAATACCCAGGTGATGCCAGGTGGCTAACGACTTCCTGACCACCTACACGCCGCTCGCGAACGATATCGCGACGCAGACCGGCATGGACCCGTCGGTGGTGCTCGGCATCATCGACACCGAGACCGGCAGCGGCCAGCACGTCTCAGGCAACAACATCTTCGGCATCAGTCCTGGCGGCCGCGTCGCCGGCTATCCCGACGTACAGACCGCGGCACAGGCATTCGTCGACCTGATGAAAACGAAGCGGTATCAGGGCGTGGCGCAGGCGGGCGATCCAGCCTCGCAGGCGACGGCGCTGGTGCGCGGCGGCTACAACACGGCCAATCCCAACTACGCCGGCATTGTCGCCAACAAGGCACTTAGCTTCGGCAAGCAACTCGGCTATCAGGACGACGGCCAAGGCGGCGGCGCTCCGGTGTCGCAGGCCAACGCGCCCAACTACGACAATGCTCCTCCAACCCAGCCGGCGCCTGCACCAGCACCAACGCCGACCCAGGCTATTCCGGGTGCGCCGAACTACGACAACACACCGCCGCCGATGGCTCCCGCTCCCGCACAACCGGCGCAGCCTGCCGCTACAGCGCAACCGCCGCAGCAACCACAGTCGGAGAAGGACAGGGCGCTTCAGGGGTTGGGTGATGGTGCGCCGTCCCAACCCGGTCCCGCGCAGCCGCAATCGGAGAAGGACAAGGCGCTCGCAAGCCTGCCGCCAGCAACGGAGGAACCGCAGAAGCCTCCTGCGCCACCTCCGGAACAGGGCTTGGGGGCGGCGGCCGGAACCATCGGTGACTTCCTCGGTGCGGTAGGGCACGGCCTGAGTTTCGGCCTCGATAAGCCATTCGATGCCGCCTCAAACTGGCTGGCCGACAAGCTGGGAATGACCGGCTACAAGCAACTGCAGGACTATGGCGCCAACCGTGAGCAGGAGTTCGCGAAGCAGCATCCGTTGGCGCAGGCGACCGGCGAGGCGATCGGCGCCGTGCCATCGTTCACTGGCGGGGTCGGAGCGCTGGAACGGGTGCTTCCGTCGATGGCTGGCGCCGGCATCGTGCCGCGCGCCTGGAATGCGCTGATGACCGGCACGCGCAGCGGCATCGCCAGCGGGGCCGCAGCCGGCGGCATGGCCGAGGGCGACTTGGAGGACCGGGCCAAGGCGGCGGCCATCGGCGCAGCTACTGGCGTTGCGGTGCCCACCGGCTTCGGGCTGATCCGGGGCATACTGGGATCGACTGTCGCGCCGATCATGGCGCGGCTGAGCGGCACCGCAGCAGAGAGCCAGGCTACCGGCAAGATTGCCCAGGCGCTCGCGCGTGACCAGATTACACCGGCCGAGGCCCAGGCTGCGCTAACCCGCCTCGGTCCCGACGCGACGCTGGCCGATGTCGGGGGCGCCAACGTCCGTAACCTCGGCGAGACGGTGGCGAGCACGCCGGGCGCCGGAGCGCAGCAAGCCGAGTCGTTCCTCGAAGGGCGACAGGCCGGCGCGCCATCCCGCATCAATGCGGCAGTTACGGCGGCGACCGGCTCGACCGGCGACTTTCACGCCGCGCTTGGCGACCTTGCACAGCAGCGCGCAACAGATGCGGCGCCGCTTTACAAAACAGCGTTCGCCAAACCTTCCGGCATGACCGCGCCGATGCAGGCAATGCTGGACGATCCGATCGCCCAGCAGGGGCTTAAGCGAGGACTAGAGATCCAGCGTATCGAGAATGCTGCCGCGGCCGGGCGCGGCGAGCCTACGGTGCCCACAACCGACCCATCCATTCAGTACGATGCCGATGGCACACCGCGGGTTGTCGGGGTGCCGAACATGCGCAGCCTGGATGCCGTCAAACGCGGCATGGATGCGATCATTGACGACAACCGAAGCGATGTGACCGGCAAGGTTAACTGGACCGAGCGGCTGCGTGCCGTAGACAGTCTCCGGAAGGCTTGGGTGACTGCGCTGGATCAGGGCAACCCAGACTACGCCGCAGCGCGTGCTGCGTGGGGTGGCCCATCGAGCGCAATGGATGCACTGAGCCTGGGTAGGCGCGCGCTCAGCAACGATCCCGAGGTCACCGCCAAGACAATCGCCAGCCTGTCTCCAGGCGATCGGGAGTTCTTCAAGACCGGGGTGGCACGGGCGCTGAAGGACAAGATCGACTCAGTGCAGGATGGTGCCGACGCCACACGCCGCATCTTCGGCAACCAACTCATCCGCGACAAGATTGCGGCAGGGTTCGGCGACCCGGCAGCGTTCGACGAGTTCCAGAAGACGATGGAGCGCGAGGCTCAATTCTCCAACACACGACGGGAGATA
>DASXNR010000207.1:0-3704 GCA_036494925.1 Acetobacteraceae bacterium | reverse complement strand
GCACGACCTGGAACAGCCGCGCACCTGCCTCCGCACCACGAACCGCCGGAAACGCGATGCGCGGATCGAAATCCGGGGTGGTATCGACGTTGATGAAGGCGAAGTTGTCATAGCCGGGGAACGGATAGTTGCCTGGCGCCGGCCGCAGAGAGACCTTGGCGCCGATCGCCTCGGCGAGGCCGCCGACGAAAGCGGGGAGTTCGCGCATGCCCTCGGCCAGCGCCCGCAACACGTGCTCGGGCGTCGTGCCGGCGTTGGTCGCAACCAGATACGCAAACGCCTCGTCCGGCCGATCGTTGCAGCGCACCCCGCCGGCGCTGCACACGGATATGCCACCAGGATCGGGCTGCTTTTCCAGCAGCAACACGCGCGCACCGGCGTCGTGGGCAGCGATGGCGGCGATGCCGCCGGCATAACCGAAGCCAACGACGATGACGTCGAAGCCGCTCACAGGTAGCGCTCGAGGAACCGGCGCACCTCCGCGCTCCACACGGTCGGCCCCTGGCTCTCCAGCAGGTGCCCCTCATGCGCATTCACACCGAAGGCCGGAAACACGCGTGACTCCACGATCCTTCCCGTACCTGCCAGTGTCGCAGCGAGTTCGATGGTCGGCCGGATCGAATAGTCGTTCGCCGCCTGGATGAAGAACACCGGCATCGTCAGACGGAGCGCCGCCTCCGTCATCAATCGGCGTAACCCAGGCGTCCGGTCCCAGTTCATCGCTGCGCCTGCGAAGTCGATCGCGCAGGTGAAGCGGTTGGTCTTCGACGCGGCGAGCAGCGTGGTGGTGCCGCCGAACGACGAACCCATCACACCGATATGCCCCGAATCGATCTCGGGCAACGCGGCAACGACATCGAGCGCGGCCAGCACATCATCGCTTTCGGCATCCAGCCGATCGGCGAGCTGGCTGTCGTACTCGTCGGTGCCATAGGGCGCAGTCACCTCGTCATGCCACGCCACACCCTCGGACGCGCCGTAGCCGCGCCGATGCGGCAGGAACGATGCAATGCCCCACGACATCAGCAGGGATGCGGTGCCAGGCCGAGAGGTATCTTCGGTGCCCAGGCGGATGCCGCTGCCATGGTTGGTGATCAGGCAGGGGAACGGTCCCGTCCCCGGCGGCAAGTGCAGCCATCCGTTGAGCCGGTTGGCGCCGCCGGTGAACGGGATCTTGCGCGGCGCGATCGGATGGCCATCGATCGGCGTGTCGCACATCCTGTTGGCGAGGTCGAGCGGCATGGACTTGAACACGTGACGCTCGAACCGCGCGATCAGCGGGCGCATCGAGGCACGGACCGCTTCGAAGTCCTCACTGGCGGAACGCGCCTCAAGATCCCGACGTTGGGCGGCTTCGTCGGGAAAGGCGCACTGCCAGGACACGTCGGCTTCACTGCCGTCGCCGCCCGGATGCTTGCAGACTACCTCACCGGGGGGCAGGCCGATCGCCAGGCGCACCGCGCAGGCGCGACGGCGCGTGGCGAGCACCTGATCGGCGAGGCCAGGACGGGCGAAGTAGTGAGTGCGTTCGATCACGGTCATCGGTTCATCCTGGATGGAAGCAGCGGACGGCGTGGTGGTCGGCGAACGGCAGCAGGATTGGCGCCTCCTCGCGGCAACGATCGCTGGCTCGCCGACAGCGCGGATGGAAGTGACAGCCGGCCGGCCGATCAAGGGGACTTGGAACCTCGCCTCCCAGCGGTGGTTCCGGCGATCCCTCCATCGTCGGCTCAGGCACGGCGGCGATGAGTGCCTTTGTATAGGGATGCGCGGGCCGCTCGAAGATGGCAGCCTCCGATCCAAGCTCGACAATACGGCCCAGATACATCACCGCCACGCGGTGGCTGACGTGACGCACAACGCCAAGATTGTGCGAGACGAACATCACTGCGAGATCCAGGCGCTGCTGCAGGTCGGCCAGCAGGTTCAGGATCTGCGCCTGCACCGACACGTCGAGCGCCGACGTCGCTTCGTCGCAGATCACCACGCTTGGTTCGGCTGCCAGGGCGCGGGCGATCGCGATGCGCTGGCGCTGCCCGCCGGAGAAGGCATGCGGATAGCGGCCGCCGGCTTCGGCGGGCAGGCCGACCAGCAACAGCATCTCCCGGACGCGATCCCACATGGCGGCACGGCCGATGTCGAGACGGCGTAGCGGCTCGGCGACGATGTCACGCACCGTCAGGCGGGGATTGAGCGACGATACCGGATCCTGGAACACCGCCTGCAGATGGCGCCGGCGCGAACGTAACTCGGCTTCTGGAAGATCGGTCACATCTTCGCCCAGCAGGCGGACCCTGCCCGCGGTCGGCGGAATGAGCCGCAGCATGATGCGGGCCAGCGTGCTCTTGCCGCAGCCGCTTTCGCCCACCACACCGAGCGTCTCGCCAGTTGCCACGGCCAGATCGATGCCATCGAGCGCGCGCAGCACACCACGCCCGGTCGTGAAGTTGCGCACCACGCCCTCAACGGCAATCGCCGGGGCTGTCATGGTGTAGCGATCTCGCCGGCACGCCAGCAGCGGACGGTGCGGTCTTCGTCCCATGACGCGAGCAGCGGTTGTTCCGCCGCGCAATGCGCCACCGCGATCGGGCATCGGGCACGGAAGCGGCAGCCGGCCACAATGCTGCCTGGTGCCGGCATCTGACCGGGAATCACCTCCAGCCTCCCACGTCGCCGGCGCGTGGTCGGAATCGCAGCGAGCAGAAGCCGCGTGTAAGGGTGCAGTGCCTTTGTCAGCAGCGCGCGCGTCGGCGCGGTTTCAACGATTTGCCCGGCATACATCACGGCGACACGATCCGCCATTTGCGCGATGACGCCCATGTCGTGGGTGATGAACAGGATGGTGGACCCGCGTTCGGTGCGCAGTCGCCGCATCAACGCCAGGATCTGCGCCTGGATTGTGACATCCAGAGCTGTCGTCGGTTCGTCGGCGATCAATAGTCGCGGGTGGCCGGCCAGCGCCATGGCGATCATCACGCGCTGACGCATGCCGCCGGACAGTAGATGCGGATGGTCGTCGTACCGGCTTGCGGCTGACGGGATGCCGACCTCCTCCAGCAACTGAATGCCAGCCGCCCGCGCCGCACGCGGCCGCAGACCCTGATGCGCGCGCAACGCTTCCTCGACCTGGAAGCCGACGCGCAGCAGGGGGTGCAGGCTGGTCATTGGCTCCTGGAAGATCATCGCGATGCCACCGCCACGCACCTCGCGCATCGCCTCGTCGTCCAGGCCTAGCAGATCGCGGCCATCGAATCGGATGTGATCGGCACGCATCTCACCCTGTGCGCCGAGCAGGCGCATGACGGCGAGCGCGGTCACCGACTTGCCGGAGCCACTTTCGCCGACAATGCCAAGTATGGCGCCGCGTTGCACGGCAAGCGACACATCGCTGAGCACCTCGTGTTGGCCGCGCTCGGTGTGGAACGACACGGTCAGATTGGCGATGTCCAGCAGCGGCGCCAGCATCTTCAGCGCCCGTGCAGCCGGGGGTCGAGTGTATCGCGCAATCCATCGCCGAGCAGGTTGAAGCCGATGATGGTCAGGCCAATCACCACACTGCCGGAGACCGCCAGCGTCGGATCGCTGCGCAGAGCCGGCAGCCCGTCACGGATCATGCTGCCCCAGCTCGGTATGGGCTCCTGCACGCCGAGACCGAGAAAGCTCAGCGTTGCCTCGGCCATGATGATGAAGCCGACGCCGACGGA
>DASXNR010000206.1:0-5749 GCA_036494925.1 Acetobacteraceae bacterium | reverse complement strand
TCGGGCGAACTCTCCCGCCTCCGCTCGATGACCGCAGCGCACCGTTTCATCTGGGTCCAGGGCAATCACGACCCCTCACCGCCGCAAGGGCTCGGCGGCGAATGGATGGAAGCATTCACCACCACCACTCTCGCGTTCCGCCACCAGGCCACTCCCGGTGCGCTCGGCGAGATCTCCGGCCATCACCATCCCAAAGCCACCATCCCCGCGCGTGGCGGCAGCGTCAGCCGCCCCTGCTTTGTGACCGACGGCCGCCGCCTGATGCTGCCGGCATTCGGCGCCTATACCGGCGGGCTCGACGTCCGCGACCCCGCCATCGCGCGGCTGTTCCCGCACGGCGGCCGGGTGTTCCTGCTTGGCCGCGAGCGATTGTTCAGCTTCGCGCTCGGGACATTGCGCTCCGGCTGACCTCGCCGCACGCTGTGTCGGCATGGCTGTCCGATCTATCCCGCAGGACGCGCCCATTCGCGTGGTGGGCGACGTACATGGCGAGGCCGTTGCCTTCGGCTACGCCGCCGCCACCGACCGCTTCGTGGTGCAGCTGGGCGACCTCACCGACTACGGGCCCGACAACGCCGGCACGCTGCGCATCATGTTCCGCCTGATCGATGAAGGTCGCGGCCTGTTCCTGCTTGGCAACCATGACCTGAAGCTGGCGCGCTTCCTCGCCGGCCAGCCGGTGCGCAATGAGGCGACACTGGATGCGACCCTTGCGCAACTCGATGCCGAGCTTCGCCGCCGCGTGGTGACCGAAGTGTCGATGGCGCCGGCGTGGCTGCAGCGCGAGGGCGCGGTGTTCGTGCATGGCGGCTTCCACACCGCGATGCTGGCGACCCCGGCGCCGGACCACGGTCTCGACCGCGCGCACGGCGTGCTGGCGCGCGCGCTGTACGGCGAACCCACCGGACGCATGCAGCCCGACGGCTATCCGGAACGCAGCCTGCGCTGGGTCGATCGCATCCCGCCCGGGATCACGGTGTATTGCGGCCACGATCGGCGCAGCAGCGACGGCCGTCCCTATACCCGGCGCGGCGCGGCCGGAGGATCGGCCGTATTCCTCGACACCGGCGCCGGCAAGGGAGGACATCTGTCGTGGATCGACCTGTAGCGCTGGTCACCGGCGGCGCGCACGGCATCGGGGCGGCGGTCGCGGCACGGCTGGCGCGCGATGGCTGGCGCGTGGTGGTCGCCGATCGGGATCCCGCCGGATCGGCGCCGTCGCGCGGCCGCTACGCAGCGTGCGACGTCGCGGATGAAGCTGCGGTGGGCTCGCTGCTCGCCGGCGTTGCGGCACAGGACGGCCGACTCGACGCGCTGGTCTGCAATGCCGGCGTCAACATCCGCAAGCCGATCGCGCTGCTGACGCTGGCGGAATGGTCGCGGGTGATCGGCACCAACCTGACCAGCACGTTCCTGCTGACCCGTGCGGGCGAGGCGATGCTGCGCGCGGCCAAGGGCGCCGTGGTGACAATCGCATCTACGCGCGCGCATATGTCCGAAGCGGACACCGAAGCCTATGCCGCCTCGAAGGGAGGGCTGGTGGCGCTGACCCATGCGCTGTCGATCAGCCTGGCACCGGATGTGCGGGTGAACTGCATCAGCCCCGGCTGGATCTTCACCAAGGGCGATGCGCCACGGCCGCTGGACCACGCGTTCCATCCCGCCGGGCGCGTCGGGACGCCAGAGGACATTGCCGCCCTGGTAGCGTTCCTGGTGGGGCCAGAGAGCGGCTTCATCACCGGCGCCGAGTTCACTGTTGATGGCGGCGTGACCCGGAAGATGATCTATCCCGAGTGACGGTCGTTGCCGGTCTTTTGATTGCGCGTATTCTTCCCCCTGCCCTACGCTATTTGATGTTTGACAGGTAAGCGGCGCGGCGCCGCACCGCCGTGAACCAAGAACAACAGTGCGGCCAGAGGGACGGCGACGATGGCGGAGACACCATTCTCGGCGACCGAGCACGCGCTGGAACATCAGCCTCTCGGCGGCCTGCAGATCCGCGTCGCGGTGATCTGCGGTCTCATCCAGATGTGCGACGGCTACGACGTGGGTTCGATCGGCTGGTCGGTGCCGTCGTTGACCCATGCCTGGCATGTCGCGCCGTCGGCATTTGCCCTGGCGTTTCTTTGGTCGAACATCGGTGTCATGGCGGGCGCCCTGCTTGCCGGACCGATCGGCGACCGCTTCGGGCGCAAGCCGCTCCTGATGCTGAGCCTGACGCTGTTCGGGATCGCCTCGCTGGCCAGCGCCGTCTCCCCCTCGCTCGGCTTCCTGGCGGGGACGCGCTTCTTCACCGGCGCCGGGATCGCCGGCGGATTTGCCGGAACGGTGGCACTGACCGGCGATTACACCCCGCAGCGCATGCGTGCGATGATGATCATGCTGACCTTTACCGGCGCGCCGCTCGGCGGCTTTGTCGGCGGTCAGCTTGTGTCGCTGCTGCTGAGCGAAGGGTTCGGCTGGCCGACCATCTTCGTTATCGGCGGCGTCTTCCCGCTGGTGCTGCTGGCGATCACAGCACTGTGGCTGCCTGAGTCGCCGCGTTTCCTCGCGGTGCGGGCAAGTCTTGCGCCGCGTCATCACGCGCTGCTGCAGCGGCTTGCCATCACGCCGTCGCCCGGAGCGGCGCATGCGATCGAGGCCGCGCGCGGCAATCCGCTCCGGCTCCTGTTCGCCGACGGACTCGCGCTGCCCACGACCTTGCTGTGGATCATGTTCTTTTGCAGCCTGCTGGATCTATTCCTGTTCGTCTTCTGGCTGCCGGAAGTTCTGCACCTGGTTGGCCTGACGCCGGCGGAGTCGGTGTTCGTGTCGAGCCTGTTTGGGCTCGGCGGAATCCTTGCCGTCCTCTATCTCGGATGGGCGATCGATCGCTTCGGTGCCCGGGCGCTGTCAGTTCATTTTGCCGCCGGCATCGTGTTCATCGCACTGATCGCGCTTGCCGCGCTGCCTTACGTCGCGTTGCTGGCCGCGGTCCTGATGTCCGGCGTGACGGTACTGGGCAGTCAGACCGGATTGAACGCGACCTGCGGCAAGTTCTATCCGGCCCGTATCCGCGCGAGGGGTTACGGCTTCGCGACCGGCGTCGGGCGATTGGGCGGCATCGCCGCAGCACCTCTCGGCGGGTTCCTGTTGGCGCGCGGCTTGCCGCCAACCTATGTCTTTCTGTCCGCGTGCCTGTTCGCGGCGATTGCCGCCGCGGCAGCGGCACTTCTGGCGTTGCCCGGCAGCCAGCCAAGTGCCGTTCCTGCGACCGAAGCAGCGTAGGGCCTACAGCGCGATATCCGTCCCCAGGTGGAACAGGCAGTCCCCCCGCACCGTCCGTCCCGGCACGCGCTTGCACAGCACGAAGCCATCACGGGCGAAATTCGCGGTCACCGGCTCGGCCCATGGCGTCTCCGGCAGGTGGATGCGTGCCGCCGGCTGCCCGGCGCGCACCGTCTCGCCAAGGTCGACCAACGGTTCGAACAGCCCGGCCTCTGGCGCATAGACGAAATACTCCGGCCCGCCGACTTCGAGGAACCGCGTCGGGCCATCCGGCGCGATGTGATCGCCCGCCGGCAGGACGCAGAGATGCACCAGCACATTGTTCACCCCACGCTCGACCATGCGCAGCGCGGCGCGCGTAACATGGCCGGAGCCGCCAGCCTCGGTGCCCAGCAGGGTAATGCCGTGACGCGCGGCGCCGCCCGACAGAGTGCGGTTGCCGCCCTGGTTCGCCTCCGCGACATAGGCGATCGGCGAACCGAACGCCTTCAGCGCCGCAACACCGTCCGCCGTGCTGCCGTCACGCCGCCAGTTGCCGAACAGTGCCGACGGCACATACATCAGCGACGAACCGCCGGAGTGCAGATCGCACACCAGGTCGGCCATCGGGACCAGCTCGTGTTCGATATGGTAGGCGATCTGTTCCGTTACCGTGCCGTCCGGATCGCCGGGGAACAGCCGGTTCAGGTTGCCCTCGTCGATCGGCGAGGTGCGCTTGCCGGCCATCGCAGCCGGGAAGTTGGCCGCCGGCAGGATGATCACGCGGCCCTGGATGCGCGCCGGATCCAGCGACTTCACCAGGTTGCACAGCGCGACCTGGCCCTCGTACTCGTCGCCGTGCGTGCCGGAGACTAGCAGCGCGGTCGGGCCGTCGCCGTTCTTCAGCACCACGATGGGGATCGGGATGAAGCCGTATGCCGAGCTGTGCACCGAGTGGAACAGCCGCAGGAAACCATGCTGGCGGCCATTCTTGTCGAAATCGACCTCGGCAACGATGCGACTCTTGCTGGTCCCTGGCATTGCTCATCCCCCCACAGGGCGCCAGGATAGTGCCCGGAGGAATGGCAATGGAAGGGTTGGAGCTGGTATTCGAGCCGTTCCCCAGCGAAGCCGTGAAGCAATTCCTCAGCGACAACATCAACAATCTGAACTTCGCCAGGACCGGCGTCGCCACTTGGCATCCGGTCGGCTATTTCCTGAAGAACCCGCGCGGGGAGTGGCTGGCCGGACTGACCGGCTATGTCTGGGGCGGCTGGCTGCACGTTAATCTCGTCTGGGTGACCGAGGCGCTGCGCGGTCAGCGCCACGGGTCACGACTGATGGACGCGGCGGAAGCGTTTGCGGTCGAGCATGGCTGCCTGGGAGTTACCCTGGAGACCCACAGTTTCCAGGCGCCCGGATTTTATGCCAGACGCGGCTATCAGGTGTTCGGCACGCTGGAAGATTACCCGCCCGGGCACACCAAATTGTTCCTCCGCAAGCGGCTGGCGTAATCCGGCTTGCGGCGCGCCGATGCTTCGGTCATAGTCGCCGGCAGTCCGCAACAACATGAAAGGAGGTGATCCAGTGTCTCATTGTCTCTTCGTGGCGCCGTTTGCCGTGGCCTGGATCTCCGACGCTCGCGTCGCCGTCTAGCCGCACCTAGGGCAACGACGCCCGCAGACAATGCCGAAGGCTCCGGAGGGCGACCTCCGGAGCCTTCCTCATTTCGGACACGGCGCATCGACTGTGATTCTGTGGCGCCGGTGGCACACGAAGTGTCACACGCCGCGCCAATGTGCTATTGCAACGCCTGTGAGCATGGCAGGGATCGGTCCTGACCTCGCCGTGAAGGCTGCGGACGGCCGCAGGCTGATTGCCATTCTCTATGCCGACATGGAGGGATACAGCCGGCTGATCGGCATGGACGATGCTGGTACGCTGCGCCGGCTGCGCACGCTGCGCCAAGTTCTGATCGACCCGGCAATCCAGGAGAACGGTGGCCGGGTGGTGCAGACTGGGGGCGATTCCCTTCTGGTCGCCTTCGATAGCGTTGAAGGTGCGGTCCGCTGTGCCGCGAAGATGCAGCGACAGGTTCCGGTGCACGACGGCGACCAGCCGCCGGATCAGCGCATCCGGTTCCGCATCGGCATCAACCTCGGCGACGTTATCCCGGACGGCACCGACCTGCACGGCGACAGCGTCAATATCGCAGCTCGCCTGGAGGCAGCATCGCCGGTGGGCGGGGTTTGCGTGTCGCGTTCGGTGCGCGACCAGATGCACGGCCGCCTTGACCTGGCCTTCGAGCCGATCGGCGAGCTGACATTGAAGAACATCGCGCAGCCGGTGGAGGCGTTCGTTCTACGCCTGGACCCCACCATCGCGGCCACGACTGCCACTGGATCTGTTCCCCTTGCCCCGGAAGAACCGGGATCGCTGTCGCCGCCTGACGGACCTTCGATCGCGGTGCTGCCTTTCTCCAACCTGAGCAGCGACCCCGAGC
>DASXNR010000205.1:0-6379 GCA_036494925.1 Acetobacteraceae bacterium | reverse complement strand
TGCCGTAGTTTTCCAGCATCACCTCATCAAACCTGCGTCCCGGCACAAAGCCCGTCATTCCGCTGTCAGACGGCGTGACGCCTGGCGACTGGCGTGGGCACTCCTCTGGCTCGTCGAGCACGGTCCGCAGCGGGAGCACCGCGCACCAGACGGGCACCGCGTAATCCTCTTCCTCATCTGACACCCCGGTGGAGCGGATTTTTGCCGCGGCTTCTTCGATATCCATCTCGAGAATGGTAACCGCCTTGATTTCCTGCGCGGTGGGCGGTCGCAGCGCGGCCGCACGGCCGGGATAGAAGCGGTCGATAAAGGCGTCCATCGCCCGCAGCTTGGCCTGGGGGTCGGTTACCGCCCGCGCCTGGCCGTATGCCATGACACAGCGGTAATTCACCGAGTGGTGAAAGCCGGAGCGTGCCAGCACGATCGCATCGTGGTGGGTCACGGCAAGGCAGACCGGCAGGCCCTTCGCCTGTGCACGGGCCATGCGGCTGGCGGACGAACCGTGCCAATATACCCGGTCGCCCTCGCGCCAGAATGAGGTGGGTGTGCAGAACGGCTGTCCATCGATGGCGTAGGCGATGTGGCAGATCATCGCGGCATCGAGGATGGCGTGGACCGTCTCGCGGTCGTAGTGGCCGCGCTCGAACCGACGGCGCAGACGGTTGCGGCTGGTCAGCGGGAGGCGGAGGTCATGCGGGTTGCTCCGATAGGAAACGTGAATCCGTATGAACGCGCCAATTGGCCCAGCAGAAAGGGCCGGCCTGCCTCGTTTATATCAGTCCAAAATGCATCGCCGGAGCGTCTCCGCGGTCGCCGCATCGGCCGGATAGAATGCCTCCACCGCCAGTTCCGATAGCGTGATATCGACCGGCGTGCCGAACACTGTCGTGGTGCTTAAGAAGGCAAGAGTCCCTGCTTCGGTCCTGAGCCTGAACGGCACAACGAAGGCAGCGGTATCCACGTCATGCGCCGCTTCGTCTGGCGCCGGGTAGTCGCGCAGTTCGCGCAACAATCTGACCAGCACCGGATCGCCGCTCACGCGGACCTGATGGCCGAGACGCGCGAGCAGATGCGCGCGCCACTCGGCAAGGTTCGCGGTCTGCGGGGCCATCCCCGACGGATGCAGCGCCAGACGCAGCACATTGATCGGCGGCCGCAGCAGGGTTGCATCCACCCCGGCAATCAATCGCGTGGTCGCGGCGTTCGACGCGATCAGGGTCCAGTGGCGATCGACCGCGAGTGCCGGGTACGGTTCGTGCCCGGCAAGCACCTGATCGACCGCTTGCCGCGCGATCCGCAGCGCCGGATCGTCGAGCGGGCGTTCGGGGAACACCGGCGCGTAGCCCGCCGCATGCAGCAGGAGATTGCGATCTCGCAACGGCACATCGAGCTGTTCCGCCAGGCGCAGCACCATGTCGCGGCTTGGCTGGGACCGGCCGGTTTCCAGAAAGCTGAGATGGCGCGTGGAGATTTCCGCCTCCAACGACAATTCAAGCTGACTCAGGCGACGACGCTGGCGCCACTCGCGCAGCAGATCGCCGACCGGTCTGACCGTGACTGACATGGCGCGACGATACCGCGTGCGTGCGAATGCTTCCAATTACCTGCGATGTAATCGACTGCCGGTGCCGTGTTGGCGAAATGTGACCGCGCACCACGCAGGTGCGGCAAGAAAGGAGCCAGACATGAATACGCTGACCGATCTGATCGATCGCTACATCGCGACCTGGAACGAGACGGATGCCGGCCGTCGCCGGGATCTCATCGCACGGACCTGGACCGAGGGCGCCCGCTATCTCGATCCAATGCTGCAAGGCGAGGGCAGGGACGGCATCGATGCGATGATTGTCGGGGTGCAGGAACGCTTTCCAGGCCACCGATTCCGCCGCACTGGGGATGTCGAGAGCCACCACAACAGCGTGCGCTTCACCTGGGAGCTTGCCCCGGACGCGGGCGATCCGGTGGTGAGCGGCACCGATTTCGGTCTGGTGGCGCCTGACGACCGGCTACACGCGATTACCGGTTTCTTCGACCACGTCCGGCAGGCGGACTAGCGGGGAGCGCCCGCCAACGCCACGACGCCACGGCGGGCGAGGTCGGCGATCTCGTCCGCCGTGTAGCCGTGCTCGCGCAGGATGGGTTCGGTGTGTTCGCCCAGTCCGGGCGAGGTGGCGAGCCTGCTGCCATCGATGAAGGGCGGTGCTCCGATAACCTGCGGCATCGGCAGCTTCTTCGGCACATGCGGATGGTTCAGCCAGGCGATCGCGCCGGATGCCTCGACCTGCGGTTGCTCCAGAAAACCGGTGTAGCTGTTTAGTTGCTCGTGCATGATGCGCTCCGCGGCCAACAGCTCCGACCAGTGCGCGAATTGCCGCGACGCGAGCAGCGGACGCAGCGCGGCGTTGATCTCGGTGCTGTGGTCGTAGCGGCCCTGGGTGGTTCGGAAGCGCTCGTCCGCGGCGAAATCGGGCAGGTCCAGCGCCTTGCAGAAGCCGAGCCATTCGTGCAGGCGGACGACGGTGATGGTCATCCAGCCGTCGGCGACCTGATAGACGCCACCTGGCGCGCCGGGCGGCCGAATCGCGCCATCTTCCAGATACGACTGCATCAGGCGCACCACCTGAAGCCCGGCCGCCGCCTGCATCAGACTCGCCTCGATGTGGCGGCCGCGCGGTTCGTCGCGGCGGGCGTACAGCGCCGTGGATACGGCTGAATAGGCATAGAGCGCGGTGCTCATGTCGATCGCGATGATCGGCGTGCGGTGCGGGATGCCGTCCTCGCCCTTGTTCTCCACCGTGAGTCCGGTATAGGCCTGGAGGATCGGATCCATCGCCGGACGTTCTGCAAGCGGACCCATCTGGCCGAAGCCCGACACGGAGAGGTAGATAATGCGCGGCTCGCGCCCGGCCACCGCGTCGTAGCCGAAACCCAGGCGGTCGATCACACCTGGGCGAAATCCTTGCAGGAATACATCGGCGCCCTTGATCAGGCGCCACAGGATGGCGCGGCCGCCGTCCTGCTTCAGGTCGAGCGCGATGCCGCGCTTGCCGAAGTTGGCCGGCAGCGAATAGGCGCACTGGTCGCCGTACACCACGCCGAGGTTGCGGGCCCAGTCGCCGACACCGGGCGGCTCGACCTTGATGACGTTGGCGCCGTACTGGGCGAGCAGCATGGCGCAGTAGGGGCCGGCGACGCCCTGGCTCACGTCGATCACCTTGAGGCCGGCGAATGGCTTGTCGTAGCTCATGTTCGGTGGTCAGCTTTCAGCGGCTTGTCCCCGGGCTCGACCCGGGGATCGGTGGGCCGAGGGTACTCGGGAAATGATGTTAGTGCGAGCCTGCGTCCTATGCGTGGTTGCACGTCGCCGACGCTGCTGGTGACGCTGCGGCTGGGGGGACGGTGGTGGTGGTGCCCTGAGGATCATGCGCTCGTTTTAACCGACGGTTAACTGCTTCGGTGTTGGGGTTCACTCCGCTAGAATCTTGCTGCTCGCAGCAGATAGACTGCGCGTTCAGCAACCCGTTAACGTAGCATGTAGGCGCAATCGAGTTGAAGTCGGACGATGCAGCCGTCGAGGCCCTCCACAATGCGGCTTGCCGCGCTGCGAGACAGGGCGCACATGCCAACGAAACGCTGGCGTTGGCAGTTTTGCAGCTACGAGAGCGAAACCCTGAAGCCGGTGCACTTTTTGCTGCGATCGCGCAGCGATACGATGTGCGAGACGCGTGGATGGGTGCTGCGGTCTCGTATCACATTCACGGCGCGGGCTCCGAAGCTTCGGCTGCGCTAGTACAAGCCCTCTCCAAATTTGCTTATTCGACGATCCCTCGTCTCGTCGGCGACATCGCGGCGTCAGATGATGCTTATGGTTGGGCAGTACTCTATACCTCTGGGAGAGTCGTAATTCGATTGCGGCGGCGGGGTGGCGGCGCGCAGTCACCGGTGGTCAGTATGGATGGCAGACCACTTGCCCCGGGCAGCCACGGACGTGGGATATTCTCCGTCCAATTGCCCGCAGGCTGGCGCCGGCGCACGGAGTTAAGGGTATCCTCCGAGTATGGGCGTATCCTGGGTAGCGTGATTCATCTCAAGGAGATCGCACGTATTGAGGGCTTCGCGGACACCCTCCATGGCAACCTGCAAGGTTGGGCGTGGTGCCCAAACGATCCCGATTGCGACCCTGTGCTGTCGGTCGCGGCCTCCGACGGGCGAGGCGCCATTACTGTCACCGCAGCCGATCACGCGTCCGTTGCCAGGATCGAGACAGCTTTAGCACGACCTCGCCAATTCGAGGTTCCAGCGCACCGGCTCCGCTCATTCGATGGACCCCTCAGAGTCTACGGTGAAAGTGGGCAGGAACTAAGGGGAAGCCCATTGGATCCCTCTATGGAGCGGCGCAGTGCCGAGGCGGCGGCGATGATGGTGGCGAAGCTGTTTCCAGCTCGGGGCGGCGAGCCGCAGACGCTGCCGCGACCAGTTATTCTGGCCGCACCGGCGCATGTGACTGGCCGGCCGGCCAGAGGCTCGCACCGGAAGCGGGACGTGGAAGTGGTCATTCCGGTATATGGGGCGCTCGATTGCACCCTCGCGTGCCTTGAATGCGTGCTCGCGGACCTGCCTCGCTGGGCACGCATCCACGTGGTGGACGACGCCTCACCCGATGCCGAGCTTCGCCAAGCACTTTGCAAACTGGCTGCTGAGGGCCGCATCACGCTGAGCACCAATCCGGTTAACTGCGGCTTCCCCACCAGCGCCAACCGGGGGATGCGCCATGATCCAGGCCGTGATGCCGTGCTGCTGAACAGCGACACGCTGGCCCCACCCGGTTGGCTGGAAAGTCTGCGGGAGGCAGCGTACTCGGCCCCGAGTATCGGCACGGCCACGCCGCTTTCGAATGACGCCACGATCCTGAGCTATCCCAGCAACGAGCATGAGAACGGGATTCCGAGCCTGAGCGAGACGGTGGAACTGAACGCATTCTGCCATGCGGCAAATGCCGGGCGCGTCGTTGATATTCCAAGCGCGGTGGGGTTCTGCGTCTACATTAAACGGGATTGCCTGAACGCCACGGGCATGTTGCGCGAAGACATCTTCGCGCAAGGCTATGGCGAGGAGAACGACTTCTGCATTCGTGCCCGGCATCTTGGCTGGCGTCACGTCGCCGTGCCCGGAGTGTTCGTCGCGCATGTCGGCGGCCGGTCCTTCGGTGCGGCGAAACGCCACCTGATCGAGCGCAACATGCGCCGCGTGAACCAGTTGCATCCCGGCTACGACGAACTGATCGCGGAGTTCGAGCGAACCGACCCGCTGGCTGAGGCTCGGCGCCGCATCGACATGGCGAGGTGGAAGCAGTTCCGCACGGGGATGCGCTCGGTGCTGCTGGTGACGCATGGCCGCGACGGCGGGGTAAAGCGGCGTGTTGCCGAGCGGGCGGCAGCGCTGCGGCGCGAAGGCTTGCGCCCGATCGTGCTCTGGCCTGTGGCGAGTCGCAGCGGCAAGGGCCGCGACTGCGTGCTGGGGAACGGTCCGGAGGGCGGGACGCCGAACCTCCGCTTCGCCATCCCGGTGGAGTTGGCAATGCTGGCGGACCTGCTGGAAACGGACCTGCCGGTGCGCGCGGAAGTGCACAGCATGGTGGGCCACGATCCCCGGTTGCTGCAACTCCTTAAGCGGCTGCGAATCCCCTATGAGTTGGTAGTACACGACTATTCCTGGATCTGCCCCCGCATCACGTTGGTCGGGGTCGGCGGCCGCTATTGCGGTGAGCCTGATGACGCCGCGTGCAATGCCTGCATCACCGATATGGGGAACCGCATCGAGGAGACGATCTCGGTGGCGGACCTCCGAAACCGATCCGCAGGCGTCATACGCAATGCGTCGCGGGTCGTGGTGCCTTCGGCCGATGTGGCGACGCGAATGCGCCGGTATTTTCCCCGGGTGCGGGCGGAGGTGGTGGGTTGGGAGGACGACGATCGCTTGCCGGCTGCCGGACCGGTCGCTGCGGGCCGCACGCAGCGAGTCTGCGTGATCGGTGCGATCGGCATCGAGAAGGGTTTCGAGGTGCTGCTCTCCTGCGCTCGCGATGCCGCCAGCCGCGGCTTGGACCTGGAGTTCATCCTGGTCGGCAAGAGTTGCGATGACGCTCGCCTTACCGCCAGCGGGCGGGTCCGCATCACCGGACCATACGAGCCACATGAGGCAGTAGGGCTGATCAGGCGTCAGCAGGCGTCATTGGCTTGGCTGCCCTCCGTCTGGCCCGAGACCTGGAGCTACACGCTGACCGAGGGGTGGCAGGCGGGCCTGGATGTGCTGGCATTCGACATAGGGGCGCCGGCGGAGCGCATCCGTCGGACCGGCCGGGGCTGGGTTTTTCCACTAG
>DASXNR010000204.1:0-18540 GCA_036494925.1 Acetobacteraceae bacterium | reverse complement strand
CGTGCCAGGGGCCTTCGGCCAGCACTGCATCCACAGTGGCCGTATCAGCCAGATCGGCCACGATCAATTTGACGCCGGGCGGCACCGCGCCGCGATGGCCGGTGCGCAGATTGTCCAGCACCACGACCGTGTCGCCGCGCTCGACCAGTGCAGCCACAAGGTGACTGCCGACATAACCTGCCCCGCCTGTGACCAGGAACCGTTGCCCCATTAACTTCACTCCCGGAAGTAGCCGCCGTAGCGCGGATGATACACCTCCGCATCGGCATAACCCGAGCGCACATGGACGGCGACGTCCACCTGCGTCAAGGCGGCTCCGACGACGTGGGCGTGCGCCTCTTCCAGCAGTTCCAGGGCATGCAGCGCGACGTGGCGTGAGGTTGCGCGCCAGCGCACGCAGAACAGCGTGGCATCGGCCAGGCCGGCGACGATCCGGGCGTCGGTGATCGCCTCGGCCGGCGGCGTGTCCAGCAGTACGAGGTCGTAATCGTCTCGCAACGTCTGCAGCAGCCGCGCCATCGTGGCCGACATCAGCAGGCCGAGCGCGTTCGCTTCGCTCTTGCCGCTCGGGATGCAATCCATGCCGGTTGTTGGATCCTTCCGGATCGCCTCGGCCACCGAGGTCTGCCCCCGCAGATAGTCCACCAGACCCGGGGGATGCCCGGCGTGGCCGTTGAACGAAGGATGCCGGATGTCGCAGTCCAGCACGATCACATGCTCGCCGTTCATGGCCGCCAGGCGCCCGAGCGCCCGCGTGACCGTCGTCTTGCCCTCCTTCGGCCGCGCCGCGGTCACCGCGATGATGCGCGGCCGGTCCGGCCACAGCGACAACCCGGCGCGCAGGGCCCGAAGCTGCTCGGCCAGCGCCGAGTGCGGTTTGCGCGCGGCATGGTCCTCGATGCTGGCGCCGTTCAGCGCCCGCCGGGACAGGCGCGGAATCAGTGCCAGGCACGGCAGGCCGAGTACCGTCCGCACATCGTCGCCGCTGTGAAATGTGCTGTCGGCAAGTTCGCGCAGATAGACCAGCAGCAGACCGAGCACGATCCCGAACGCCGACGCCGCAGCCATCCAGGGACCGGTGCGCGGGAAGCTCGGCTGGCCCGGTATCAGCGCCAGCGAAATTTCGTGTGCGTCCGGCGTCTCGATCGTCGGTTGCTGCGCGGTCTGCTGAATGCGCTCGAGCACCGCCTGCAACTGTCCGCGCGATGCCTCCGCATTGCGCAGCATCGCATCCAGCGGGACCTGCGCAATTGCGTCCCGCGCAATCTGCGCCTGCTGCTCGCTCAGGTCGCGCTGCAGCGCATTGACCCGCTCGCGGTCGGCACGGACGTCGGCGTCGATGGCGGCGACCACGCGGCCGATCTCCCTGGCCACAGTGCGGTCAACATCGGCGAGTTGCGCGTTGATCGCGCGAACGTCTGGGTGGCCGGCACCCAGCCGTCCCAGCATCGACTGCAACTCCGCTGACAACTGGTCATGCCGTGCGCGCAGTTGCACCACCGATGGCGCGATCGCGGCCTGAGCGGCGGCACCGGCCCTGCCGCTGGCGGCATCGAGCTTGCCCTCCGCCTCGGCCAGCGCGCTGCGGGCGTGCGCCAGGTTCTCGCCGAGCAGGCTGATCTGTTCGCTGTCGAGCCGTGCATGCATGCCTTCGATCAGGCCATTCTGCGCGCGGTACTGCGCGATGGCGCCTTCCTGTTGCCGCACTTCCTTGCGCAGCTCGTCTCGCCGCTCGATCAGCAGCTCCCGCGCCCGTGCGGCGGCGCCGTATTTCGCCCCAAGCTGCGACTTGACATAGACATCCATCGCGCTGTTTGCCGCCGCCGCCGCGATCACCGCGTCTTCCGCGGTGAACGACACCTCGAGCACGTGCGACGCCTTCAACGGTGTCACGGTCAGTGCGGACCGCACCGCGTCCAGGGTGGCGTTGCGTTCGGGGTCCAGCCCCGGTCCAGGCGGCTCAGCGATCGGAGCCGGCACGGGCGCGGATAGCGTCCGCCAGAGCGCGGACAATGTCTGTGGCAGCCGGGAAGACGGCCGCAGCGAGGCATTGAACTCGGGATTCGTGAGCAGGTTCAGCCTGACGGCGACCTGCTCGACCACCAGCATGCCCCGCAGCACCTCGGCCTGGCTGGCCATCACGGCATCGGTGATCGGGTCGACCCGCAGGATGCTCTGCAGTTCCCTCGGTTTGTACTCGCTCGCGTCGTAGAGCAGGGTGCCGGTCGCCGTATAGCGTGGCGTGAGCTGTCTGATCGCGACATAGGCGAGCAGCGGGCACAACAGCATCGAAGCCAGCAGGAGCCACTTGCGCCGCCGCAGAATGGCGAGCACCGCGGTACCGTTCAGCCCCTCCGACCCGCCGGCGTCGCCCCCCGCGCGCGCGGTCCAGCGATCGCGCCGGACCATCGCGGGCGGCTGGGTCGCTGTTTCAGGTCGGTCGAGCATCGTCTGTCCTGTCGACGCAGACCGATGTACCCGGATCGCCTTAATTCCTGGCTAATCACTCCATCTGCATGATTGCGGCATGCCGCAGCTGTTGCGCCGTCATTGCGTGCTGGCCCTGGTGGCGCTTGCCGGCTGCGGCGGGCCGGGCAGCGACCTGGCGCCGCTGCCAGTCGCGGAAGCCGAGTCGTACCGCCTCGGTCCTGGCGATCAGGTGCGGATCATCACCTTCGGCGAGGAGAACCTGACCGGTGAATTCCGGGTAAACGACAGCGGCAATATCGCACTTCCGCTGTTGGGCACGGTGCGTGCCGTGGGTCTTACCTCGGCCGAACTGGAGACCGCGGTCGCGGCCGCGCTGCTCCGCGGTAATCTGGTGCGCAATCCGTCGGTGGCGGTCGAGGTCATCGCCTATCGGCCAATCTATGTGCTGGGCGAGGTCAACAAGCCCGGCCAGTACGCCTATCAGCCCGGCATGACGGTGGTGACCGCCGTGGCGGTCGCCGGCGGCTTCACCTACCGCGCCGTCGAAGGCTATGCTGCGGTGGTTCGAACAGTCGAGGGCAAGGCCATTGAGGGCAAAGCCAGCCGGCAGGCCTTCGTGCAGCCGGGCGACGTCGTCACGGTGTTCGAGCGCCGGTTCTGACACCGGCTTCCGCGCATGGCGGATCGGCGTTGTGCTGGCGGGTGCGCTTAGCGTGGCGGCCGGCCGGGATACGCCGGCCGAAGGTCCGCTCCACATTATCGGCGGCCAGGCCGCGGGCTGCATCGCCGGCGCGGTGCGGTTGCCGGCCGACGGCCCGGGGTTCCAGACCATTCACCTGGCGCGCAGTTCCTTTTGGGGAGCGCCGTCCACCATCGCGCGGATCGAAACCCTGGGCGAGCAGGCGCACGCGGCGGGGCTGGGCGATCTCTACGTCGAGGACATCTCGCGGCCGCGCGGCGGCCCGCTGCCGGGCGGACACCTCAGCCATCAGCTGGGGCTCGATGCCGATGTGGGCCTCGATGTGCGGCCGAAACACGCACTGACCGCGGCGGAGCGTGAGGCAGTGGAGCTGCCAAGCCTGGTGCGTTCAGACCAGCGCGGGGTCGATCCGGCGCGCTGGGCGCCGGACGAGATCACGCTGCTGCGTCTGGCCGCCAGCCTGCCCGAGGTTGATCGCATCCTGATCAATCCGGCGATCAAGCGGCAGCTCTGCGACGAGGTGCAGAGCGACCGCGCCTGGCTGCGGCTGATGCGGCCGTGGTACGACCACTCGGCCCATATGCACATCCGCTTCCGCTGTCCGGCCGACCAGCACGACTGTGTGCAGGCCGCGCCGCCGCCACCGGGTGACGGCTGCGATGCGACGTTGCAATGGTGGTTCGATCAGCTGGACGCGCCACCGAAGCCTTCCACGCCGTATCACCAGCCGCCGCTGCCGGCGGCATGCAAGGCGGTGATGGCAGCGCCGTAGTCTCAGAGCGCGCCGGCCAACCTTCGCATGGTGCTGGAGAACCTGGCGGCGATCATCTGCTGCGAACGGTGGTTGCCATCGCGCACCACCCAGGCGCCGCCGACCATGACGTGGCGCACCGGCGTCGTGTTGCCGGAGAACAGCCAGGTGTCCAACACGCCTTCGCCGCTGCGGCCGATCAGGGTCGGGTGCTCGGTATTCAGCACCAACAGATCCGCCACGTAGCCCGGAGCGATAGCGCCGGCGTTACGGCCGAGCGCCTGTGCGCCGCCGGCCACTGCGCGCCGGTAAAGGTTCAGGGCGACCGATGCGCCCGGACGCGTCTCGGTCACGTTGCGTGTGCGGGTTTCCAGCCGGCGGATGTATTCGAGCCAGCGCAGTTCCTCGACCGGGCTGGTGCAGACGTTGGAATCGCTGCCGATACCGAAACGGCCATCCCCCGCCAGGTATTCGCGCAGCGGGAAGCTGCCGTCGCCGAGATTGGCCTCGGTCGTCTGGCACAGTCCTGCCGCCGCGCCGCTGGCCGCGAGGCGCCGGCGTTCGGTGCCATCGATGTGCGTTGCGTGCACCAGGCACCAGCGGCGATCGACCGGCGCGTTGTCGAGCAGCCAGGCGACCGGTCGCGCACCGTTCCAGACAAGACAGTCGGCGACCTCTTGTTGCTGTTCGGCGACGTGGATGTGAATCGGCCCGTCACCCGCGATGCTGATGGCCGCACCCAGCTCCGCCGGCGTGACCGCGCGCAGCGAATGCGGTGCGATGCCGATAGCGACGCTGCGCGCCATCATCTCGCACAGGCCGGCATATTCGTCGACGGAGAGCACGAAGCGGCGCTGTCCCTCCGCCGGTGGCGCGCCGCCGAATTGAGAGCAACGATACAATACCGGCAGCAGGGTCAGCCCGATGCCGGCGCTGTGTGCCGCGGCCACGATTCGATGCGCTAGTTCTGCCGGATCGGCATAACGCGAACCATCCGGCGCGTTGTGCAGATAGTGGAACTCGGCGACGGAGGTGTAGCCCTGCAGCAGGCATTCCACATAGAGCTGCGCCGCGATTGCTTCCACGTCGTCGGGCGTCAGCATCGCGAGGAAACGGTACATCACCTCGCGCCAGCGCCAGAAGTTGTCGCCGTCAGGCCCGGCGCGCTCCGCCAGGCCTGCCATTGCGCGCTGAAATGCGTGCGAGTGCAGGTTCGGCATGCCAGGCACGACGAGGCCGGGCAGTCGTTCAGCCGGTTCGGTGGATTGCGGCGTGACAGCGACGATCATGCCACCCGCACCAACCTCGATCAGCACATGCGGTTCGATCTTGTTATCGACCAACGCTGCATCGGCCAGGTAGCGCATGCTGATCACCATGTCATTGTTGCGTCACCTGTTCGCCTTCGCTTCCCGCCGCCGTTGATGCAGGATGAACTCGGTATAGCCGTTGGGCTGCACGCGTCCCTTGAACACCAGATCGCAGGCCGCCATGAAAGCCGGACCATCGAACTTCGGCGCCATGGTCCGGTACAACGGATCGCCTGCGTTCTGCCGGTCCACCACCTTCGCCATGCGCTGCATTGTCGCCATCACCTGCCGTTCGCTGACGACCCCATGATGCAGCCAGTTGGCGATGTGCTGCGACGAGATGCGCAGCGTCGCGCGATCCTCCATCAGGCCGACGTCGTGGATGTCGGGCACCTTCGAGCATCCGACACCCTGGTCGATCCAGCGCACCACATAGCCGAGAATGCCCTGACAGTTGTTGTCCAGCTCCTGAGCGACATCCTCGGGCGACCAGTTCGGCCGGTCGGCGACCGGGATCGTCAGCAGATCGGCCAGCTTCGCGCGCTTGCGCTCTGCGAGTTCCTGCTGCCGCCGCACGACATCCACCTGATGATAATGCAGTGCATGCAGCGTTGCCGCGGTGGGCGAGGGAACCCAGGCGGTATTCGCTCCTGCCTTCGGATGACCGATCTTCTGCGCCAGCATCTCGGCCATCCGGTCCGGCGCGGCCCACATCCCTTTGCCGATCTGCGCCCGCCCGCGCAGTCCGCATGCGAGGCCGATGTCGACGTTCTGGTCCTCGTACGCCTTGATCCATGCGGTGTTGCGCATGTCGTTCTTGCGGATCATCGGGCCGGCCTCGATCGAGGTGTGGATCTCGTCGCCGGTGCGGTCGAGGAAGCCGGTGTTGATGAATGCCACCCGATGCTTCGCGGCGTGGATGCATGCCTTCAGGTTGACCGAGGCGCGCCGCTCCTCGTCCATGATCCCCATCTTCAGCGTGTAGCGCGCGAGCCCCAGCATATCCTCGACCCGCGAGAAGATCGTCCCGGTGAACGCGACTTCCTCCGCACCGTGCATCTTCGGCTTCACGATGTAGACCGATCCGGTTCGGCTGTTGCGCAACGTCCCCATGCCGTTGAGGTCGTGCATCGCGATCAACGAGGTTACGGCGGCATCCAGCAGGCCCTCCGGCGTCTCGCTGCCCGACGCATCGAGCACGGCGTCGGTGTACATATGATGGCCGACATTGCGCACCAGCATCAGGCTGCGACCCGGCAGGCAAAGCGTGCCGCCATTCGGCGCGGTGTATTCGCGATCGGCGTCCAGGCGGCGCGTGACCGCACGGCCGTCCTTGTCGAACGTCTCGGTCAGTGTTCCTCGCATCAATCCGAGCCAGTTGCGATATGCCGCCACCTTGTCCTCGGCATCGACGCAGGCAACCGAGTCCTCGCAGTCCTGGATCGTGGTGATCGCGGCCTCCAGCAACACGTCGGCAACACCGGCCGCATCCTGTCTGCCGATCGGGCGAGTGGGATCGATGACGATCTCGATATGCAGGCCGTTGTGCTTCAGCAGCACCGACGCAGGATCTTCGGCGGCGCCGCGATAGCCGACGAACTGCTCCGGCCGCGCCAGTCCGGTCCGCGCATGATCCTTCAGCGTGATCATGAGGCGGCCCTCGTCGATCGTGTAGCGCGTCGCATCGCGATGGCTGCCGATGGCAAGCGGCACCGACTGGTCGAGGACCTGCCGCGCCTTGTCGACCACGCGGGCGCCGCGGATTGCATTGTAGCCGGGACCGCGCGTTGCACCGCCGTCCTCCGGAATCGCGTCGGTGCCGTACAGCGCGTCGTACAGACTGCCCCAGCGCGCATTCGCCGCATTCAGCGCATAGCGCGCATTGGTCACCGGCACGACGAGCTGCGGGCCGGCGATGCTGGCGATCTCGGCATCGACCTTGTCGGTATCGATCGCGAACTCCGAAGGTTCCGGCTGCAGATAGCCGATGCCACGGAGGAATTCGGTGTAGATGGCAACATCGATCGGCTTGCCGCGTCGTTCCGAATGCCAGGCGTCGATCTGGCGCTGCAGCGCATCGCGCGTGTCGAGCAGCGTCTTGTTGCGTGGCGCGAGATCGCGGACCAGCGCGCCAAACCCGTCCCAGAATGCAGCGCGTTCGACGCCGGTCCCTGGAAGCGCCTCGGCATTCACAAAGTCGTACAGCGTGCGTGCGATCTGCATGCCGCCGGCGGTCACGAAATCCATTCGATGCAACTCCTCGCGGGTTCGACTCCAAAGCGCGGCGCTGCGCCCCTGGCGCTGTCGGCTCTCTTGTCGTTGCCCCCGCGGAAGTCTCAGCGTCGCCGTCGCTCGCTGCGCCACTGCTCGAACGCGGCTCTGGTCGCCTCGTTCGGTGGATAGGTGCCGGGCAGGGCGGCGCCGTCCGCGACGCGCCGCAACAGGAACTCCTCGAGTTCCTCCTGCTCCGCTGCGTCGCTCGCCACTTCTTCCACCATCCCGGACGGAATCACAACCACCCCATCAGGATCACCTACGATGATGTCGCCGGGATAGACCGCGACGCCGCCGCACCCGATCGGCACGTTGCTCTCCACCGCGTGATGCCGCGCCAGGTTGAGCGGCGCGCTCGGACCGGCACAGTACACCGGAAACGACATCGCTCCGATCGGTCCGGCATCGCGGATGCCGCCGTCGCCGACCAGACCGCCGACCCCCCGCTGCATCAGCCGCATCACCAGGATCTGGCCGGCGCAGGCAGCGCGGGTGTCGCCGCGGCAGTCGATCACCAGCACATGACCGGCCGGCGTGATCTCGATCGCCTTGCGCTGCGGATGCTCCGGATCGCTGAGCACGGCGACGCTGTCGAGGTCCTCGCGGGACGGGATGTTGCGCAGCGTGAAGGCTGGGCCGACCAGATTGCCGCCGTACTGGCCGAGCGGGCGGACGCCCTGCATGAACGCGTTGCGCAGCCCGCGCTTGAACAGTTGCGTGCTCAGCGTCGCGGTGCTGACCAGCCGTAAGCGGTCGAGCGTCTCGCGGTCAGGGTCGGGCATGCGGTCAGGTCCCTTGGCCGATCAGGCCGTTCCAGCCAGTCGAAATGATACCCGGTGATCAATCGTTAATGAATGATCCAGATCAATGCGGATTGCCTTGTCCCCGGCAGTCATGTACCGGGCGCCCCGGACGGGCTCGTTGCGACCCAGGGAGAGAAATGACCATGATCAGGACGATCGTTGACCGCCGGACAGTCCTCGGCGGCATGGCGGGTATCGCCGCCCTTGGTGCCACTCGTGCCCGAGCGGCTACCGCGCCGGCGCTGCCGTCCGCGCCGGTGGCGCTCAATGTCATCGATGTTGCGGGCCAGTTGCAGCTCACGCAGGGCGCGATGGAGGCGTTTGCCAAGGCGAACCCAAAGCTGGTGTCGAAGATCGCCTTCTCGCAGGCGCCGGCGCCGGAACTGCCGGGCAAGCTGAAGGCGCAGCAGGCGGCGGGCCGCGTCGATATCGACCTGGTGCTGACCGGCACCGATGGCTTGTCCGCGGGCATCGACCAGAAGCTGTGGGTGCCGCTGCTGACCGACTACGCCGCGGAGCTGCCGAAGCTGCAGGACATCTTCCTGCCGGGCGCCTGGAAGATGCAGGGCCTGGCGCAGGACCAGGCGGTGTGCGTGGTGTACTGCCCTGCCGGTCCGATCATCGGATACATGCCGGACGCGGTGAAGGTGGCGCCGAAGACGGCGCAGGAACTGCTGGACTGGACCAAGGCGCACCCGAAGAAATTCCTGTACGCGCGCCCGGCGAATTCCGGGCCGGGCCGGACCTTCCTGCAAGGGCTGCCTTACATCCTTGGCGACAAGGACCCGATGGATCCCAAGGACGGCTGGGACAAGACCTGGGCGTATCTGGTCGAACTCGGCAAGAACATCGAGTACTACCCGACCGGTACCGGCGCCACGATGAAGGAACTGGGCGAGGGATCCCGCGACATCATCGCCTCGCATCTTGGCTGGGACCTCAATACGCGCATCCTGGGCGTGGTACCCAAGGAGGCGCAGATCGGCACGCTGGACGGCTTCCACTGGGTCACCGACGCGCAGTACTGGGCGATCCCGAAGGGTGTGTCCGATGACAAGCTGGCGGTGCTGCTGGAAATGACGCGGTTCATGCTGACCAAGCCGGTGCAGGCGATGACCTATGACAAGGGCTATTTCTATCCCGGCCCGGCGGTGAAGGACGTCCCGCTGTCGATGGCGCCGAAGGAGAGCCAGGAGGCGGTGGCCAGCGTCAGGCGCGACTTTATCGACAAGCTGATCGCCGAGGTGCCGTCCGAGGTGCCGTTGCCGGCTGACAAGCTGGTCTATGCGTTCCAGCGCTGGGACCAGCAGGTCGGCGCGCGGGTCGGCAAGTAACGCTCCGTGCCGATCGCCTCGCGCGACTTCCGCGAGCTGCGGCTCGAGCGGATCGGCCGCGACTTCGGCCAGGTGCATGCGTTGCGCGACGTGTCGCTGACGGTCGGGCGGGGCGAGTTCGTCGCCCTGCTCGGCCCGTCCGGCTGCGGCAAGTCCACCGCGCTGAACTGCATCGCCGGGCTGCTGCAGGTCACCGACGGGGCGATCTGGCTTGACGAGCGGCGGCTGGACGAGTTGGGGCCGGAGGATCGCGGCTTCGGCATGGTGTTCCAGAACTACGCGTTGTTCCCGCACATGACGGTACGGCGGAACGTTGGGTTCGGGCTGGTGACTCAGGGCCGGCCCAAGGCGGAGATCGCGCGGCGGGTGGATCAGGCACTGGCGCTGGTGCGGCTCGAGACGCAGGCGGACAAGCTGCCGGGGCAGTTGTCGGGCGGCCAGCAGCAGCGGGTGGCGATCGCGCGCGCCATCGTGGTGGAGCCGCCGCTGGTGCTGATGGACGAGCCGCTGTCCAATCTGGATGCCAAGCTGCGGCTGGAGATGCGCGCCGAAATTCGCCGCATCCACACCATGCTTGGCTGTTCGACGATCTATGTGACGCATGACCAGGAGGAGGCGCTGTCGCTGGCTGACCGCATCCTGGTGATGATCGACGGCCAGACGCGGCAGATCGGCACGCCCGAGGACCTGTATTCGCGCCCCGCCCACGCCGATGTCGCGGAGTTCATGGGCTACCGCAACCTGTTCCGCTGCCGGGCAGAGAACACCAACGATGGCGTCGCCGTCACGATCGGCTCGGCAAGGCTGCAAGGCACGCCGATGGACGCGGTCGGCGGCAATGCGGTCGCCGCGATCCGTCCCGACGATCTGCGGCCACAGGTTGACGGGCCGATCACCGCGACGGTGGAGATCGCCGAATATCATGGCCGCGACTTCTACGCGGTGGCGCGCGGCACGGGCGGCACCGAATTGTATTTCCGCTCACCCGTGCGGGTGAACCCAGGTGAGCCGGTGCGCCTGGCGGCGGCGCGCGATCGCGTGCTGGTGTACGCGGCATGAGCGTCGCCACCATGTCGCTGCGCCAGCGGATGCGCGAGCGCGGCCTGGATGCGGTGACGCTGCTGGTGATCCCCGGCGTCGTGTTCGTGCTGGCGCTGTTCATCTATCCGTTTCTCTACGGCCTCGTGCTGTCATTCACGCCGAAGGAAGGTGGCTGGCTGGCGAACTATCAAAAATTCTTTTCCGAGCCATTCCTCTACGACACGATCTATCTGACGCTGCAGATCGCAGTACCGGTCACGCTGCTGAACACCGTGCTGTCGGTGCCGGTGGCGTTGCGCGTGCGGCTGATGAAGCGGCAGCGGCTGCTGACCACGATCCTGGTGATCCCGATCACGCTCGGTACCGTGATGGTGGCCGAGGGGCTGTTGACCTACCTCGGCCCGCGCGGCTGGCTGAACCGGGTTCTGCTGGAGTTCGGCCTGACCGACAGCCCGGTGCGGCTGATCCACAATTACTGGGGCGTGATGCTGTCGCTGGTGATCACCGGCTTTCCGTTCACCTTCCTGCTGACGCTGTCCTACGTCACCGGGATCGATCCCGCACTGGAGCAGGCGGGGGCGATGCTGGGGGCGCGGGCCCGGCAGCGGTTCTTCCGCATCCTGCTGCCGCTGCTGGCGCCGGGGCTGGCGATCACGCTGGCGCTGGCGTTCGTGCAGGCGTTCACCGTGTTCCCCTCGGCCGTGCTGCTGGGCGCGCCCGCCGGACCGACGCGGGTGATCTCCATCGTGGCGTATCAGGCGGCGTTCGAGCAGTACGACTACTCGCTGGCATCGGCGATCGCGATGCTGATGGCGGGCGTGCAGGTGATCATCATCGTGGCATTGCTGGGCGCGCGCGCGCTGGTGTTCCGCGGCCCGGTCAGCACCGGCAAGGGCTGAGCGCGATGCACCGCAGCCTGGGCGAAAAGGTATGGTCGATCGCCGTCTGGGCGGTGGTGGCGTTCTTCGTCATCAACCTGCTGGCGATGATCGGCAGCGTGGTGGTCAATTCGTTCGGCACGCGCTGGTTCAACACCTGGCTGCCGGCGGGCTTCACGACGCAGTGGTACACGCTGGCGTGGGACGAGTTTCAGTTGCCGGACATCCTGGTGGTCACCGCCGAAGTGGTGGGCGCGGTGGTGTTGCTGTCGGGCCTGATCGGGGTGCCGACTGCGTATGCGATGGCGCGGCGGGATTTCCCTGGCAAGCGGGCGGTGATGCTGCTGTTCCTGCTGCCTCTGCTGGTGCCACCGATCACCTACGGCATCCCGATGGCGACGGTGCTGTATCGCGCGCATCTGGCCGGCACGATATGGGGCGTGATCCTGGCCAATCTGGTCCCGACGGTGCCGTTCGTGATCCTGATCATGATCCCGTTCGTCGAGCAGATCGATCCCCGGGTGGAGGCCGCGGCGCGGGTGTTCGGGGCGGGACTGGGGCGGCTGTTCACCCAGGTGCTGGTGCCGCTGTTGACGCCCGGCATCCTGGCGGCGTTGCTGCTGGTGCTGGTGCGCACCATCGCGATGTTCGAACTGACGTTCCTGACCGCGGGTCCGACCAGCCAGACGCTGGTGGTGGCGCTGTACTATGCGGTGTTTGCCGCGGGGGTGCGGCCGGGGCAATCGATCGATGCGATGGCGGTGGTGTACATGGTCACCACGCTGGTGTGGCTGCTGATCGCGCTGCGGTTCGTCAACCCGACGCAGATCGTCACGCGGGCGAAGCAGTAAGGCGGAGGATCCTTGCTTGCCAAGAGCTGCGCATCGATTGCCGGCGCTCGTACTGAGGCGGTATTTCGCGGCGAAAGGCCGGGTCGTTGGGGCAATATCGTTGATGCCGCCAGACGCAAGTTGGATATGCTGGATGCGGCGGAAGTTTTGGCCGACCTGCGGTCACCGCCGGGCAACAGATTGGAACGGCTGGGCGGCGACCGGGCAGGGCAATACAGCTCGCTCGCTGCTTCCGCACCACACCTAGATTCTGGCTCAACTTGCAGGCAGCTTACGATCGGTCAGTTGCGGATGCAGCGCTCGGAGGCACCATTGAACGCGACATTCAACCGTTCACAGCTCAGTGATGTTCTGGTGTCGCGCAATCTCGGGTTGGACTTGAACCTCTATGAAACGAGGACTTAGATCGAGCGTGGTGAGGGGCGGATCATCACGCGATCGTCGGCGCAGAAACTGGCCGCGGCCGGTAAGCAGCGTCTGCGCACTCGCCTCGCCGCTGAACAATGCCGAATTGGTCGGTCCCGCCGTCGAAGGCGACATCCACCGCATGACGTTGTAGTATCGCAGCCCATCATTCATCCAACGCCCAAGAGATCGCCTTGACCCAGATCGCCATCACCAAAACCACAACCCCGAAGCAGCCGCCGGCGGACGAGACGCTCGCCTTCGGCAAGGTCTTCACCGACCACATGTTCCTGATGGATTACGACGAGGGCAGAGGCTGGCACGACCCCCGGGTCGTGCCGTACGGGGCATTCACCCTGGACCCCGCCACCTGCGTGCTGCACTACGGCCAGGCCATCTTCGACGGGATGAAGGCGTTCCGGGGTCAGGACGGCCGTGTGCGGCTGTTCCGCCTGCCCGACCACGCGCGGCGGCTGAACCGCTCGGCGCACTATCTGTGCATCCCGGAACTTGACCCCGCAATGGTGGAGGAGTCGATCCGCGCCCTGGTGGAGGTGGATCAGCGCTGGGTCCCGTCGCTGCCTGGCACATCGCTGTATATCCGCCCGACCGTGATCGCGACCGAAACCTTTCTCGGCGTGCATCCGTCCAGCAGCTATCTGTATTACGTGATCCTCGGGCCGGTGGGCGCCTACTACAAGGAAGGCATGAACCCGGTCCGTATCCTCGCCTCGGACCAGCATGTGCGTGCGGTGCAGGGTGGCCTGGGCGCGGCGAAGACCGCGGCCAATTATGCCGCCAGCCTGTTCGGCGCCGAGCAGGCGCACAAGGCCGGTTACACCCAGGTGCTGTGGCTGGACGGTGCCGAGCATCGCTACCTAGACGAGGTCGGCACCATGAACATCATGCTGAAGATCGACGACGAGGTGATCACTCCGCCGTTGAACGGCGCCATTCTCGCCGGGATCACGCGCGATTCGGTACTGACCCTGCTGCGCGACTGGGGGCTGCGCGTGTCGGAGCGGCCGATTGCAATCGACGAGGTGGTCGCGGCGGCGCAGACGGGGCGGCTGGAGATGTGGGGCACCGGCACCGCGGCGGTGATCTCGCCGGTCGGTGAACTGGGCTACAAAGGCGAGCGCTACGTGATCGGCGACGGCCACACCGGGGCACTGACGCAGAAGCTGTACGACACGATCGTCGGCATCCAGTACGGCACTGCGCCGGACCCGCATGGCTGGACTCGGCTGCTGGGGAACCGGCTGGGGGGATGACGGTCAGCGCAGGAAGTCGTCGGTATACTCGCCGCGCGAGACCTTGACCGGGATTTCCTCCTTGGTGGTGCATTCCAGAATTTCCGAACCGGCGACACGCGAAGCAACCGCAAGCTGTTCGATCTGATCGGCGAACGCTCCCGCCTGCGCGGCGTCAAGACGCCAGACGAAGCCGTTGTCGGCGACAGGTTGCATCCCTGGTGCGCCATTTGACGCCGTCACGGTGACCTCCGTGCGCGGCGCGGTGCAGAAGCCTGGTTCCGTCAGCCTCACATCCGTTCGTTCGCGTGCAAAGCGCCGCAGCACGCCGGCGAGCAGGCGCAGGTCCTCGGCTTCGCCGAGCATCAGCACCATGGGGTTGAAATCGCTGGGCAAAAAGCCGATGCGCAGCATGGTCAGATGACCTCGACGATGTCGCTGGCATGGCAGAGTTCCTCGGCGCCGGCGTCGCCGGTGCGGTCGGGGACCTCGATCAGCCGCACCTTCGCCCATTCATCGTTGACGATCTCCAGCACCTCGGCGGTGATGCCGCCCACCAGGCGGAGCCTGTTGCCGACAGTGACGCCGGACAGCTCAATCATCCCGGTGCATCTTCAAAAGAATATACTCAGGTTCTTCGCAAGCAGCACGTTCTGCTCCAGGATCATTTCCCGCCGGGCGATCTGCCACGACGCCCCCGCCCGCCGCAGCTCATCCGTGCGGCGGCCGATGAAGGTGTGGTTCTCGTACTCGACGCGGTTCTGGTACACCAGGAACCGGCTGCCGACGGTGACCTCGCGCGCATCCTCCACCGACGGCCGCACATCCAGCAGCCGCACGTTGCTCACCATGTGAGTCACGCGCGACAGCGGCTCCTCGGCATAATGTACGCCGGTCAGCACCTGCTCGACCCGCTTGCCGAGCGTCCACTTGTCCTCGTCGAACCAGCTGATGCCTTCGCCCTGCTTGGTGTTCTCACGCTCCGCATGCTGGCCGAACCTCACATTGCGGCGTACCGGCATGAAATACACCAGGTCCTCGGCCAGCAGATCCAGCCACTCCTTGAACCGTCGCTGATCCAGCAGATCGGCTTCGAAATACAGGAATTCCTCTATCTCCTCGCGGAGCTGGTACCAGGCCAGCGGACGCATCACTCGGCCGCTGCGCGCATCGACGGCCGTCCCACCAGCTCGTCCCACGGCGCGCCCTTCAGATACGACGCGTAGACACGATAGTAATTGCGTGGCGTCTGGTCGGTGATCTGCAGTGATACGTCACCCGGGATCGGATCGTCGGTCTGGTACGCGCCCATCGACATCTGGTAATTGAATGGATACCGCCGCGCGATGGTGCCGCGCGACGCGGCAGTTGCGTACAGCCAGTTCTCCATGTCGTCCTGCTCGGTCATTCCCGCCGGCCCCGAGTAGCGCATGTAGAACCGTCGCAGCACGTCCTTCACCTCGGCCGGAGCATCGGCATCGACCATGAAGAAGCGCCAGCCTTCGGTTTCCGTCGGGCTGTGCGGATGCCACACACAGATGCCGCGCGGCTGGCGGCCGTGATACGACGCGTTGGGAAAAATGTTGCCGGTGAACGGCAGCAGCCGCGCCTTCTCGCCCAGCCGGCGCTTCCGTTCCTCGAAGCAGTGGCGGAAGTATTCGTCCACGATCGGATACTGCGCGTAGGACGGTTCGTATTCCATCGTCGGCGGCATCAGCACACTGTGCATCCCATGGCCGGCCGGGTGGCCGACCCACACGTGATGGCCTTGGTTGTATTCGTTGTCGCGCCGACCCTTCTGGCCGCGCTGCGCGCTCGGGCCGATGCCGATCATATCGACCGAGCGATGCGACGGGTTGTGGTAGGTGTCGCCCAGGAAATTCTCCGCCGCGAACTTCCAGTTCGACGGGAACACCCACTTGTGCACGCCGATCACTTCGGAACCGCCGGGTCGACCGTCGCGGCAGTCCAGTACCTGATCAAGGTGATCGACGGCGGTGCCGAGGTAGTCAAGGAAGTCGGGTGCCGCCGGATCCCACGAAGCCCACACCGTGCCCTTGTACAGCGCCAGGTTCGGTACCTCGATCAGCGACCATTCGTCGCGGTTCAGCGTGCCCTCGTACAGAGCGCGATACAGCGGCACGCCCTGCAGCCTGCCGTCGGTGGTGTAGCTCCAGGAGTGATAGGGGCAGACGAACAGCGAGGTATTGCCCTGCTCGTAACGGCACACCTTCATGCCGCGATGCCGACACGAATTCAGGAACACGTGCACCGCGCCCTGCGCGTCGCGGCACAGGATCACCGATTCCTCGCCCATGCGGGAGACATAGAAATCGCCCGGCTTCGGGATCAGGCTCTCGTGGCCGACGAACAGCCAGGCGCGGGTGAACAGTTTTTCCAGTTCTTCACGGTAATAGCCAGGCGAGACAAAGATCTCGCGGCTGATCGTGCCGCGCTTTAGGTCGATCATCTGGTCGATGGGCAGCGTCGTGGTCATCTGCCGGTCCTCCGTTTGCCCGATCATGCGCCGCGGGGCGAGGCTCGCGTCAAGGGGCTCGGCCGATCGTCCGCAACAGGCCAACCCGGCCCAGCGACCACAATTCGCCGGCGGATCGGGCGCCCGGCGGCCCGCGCCGATACCACCGCCGGATCAGGTCGAGCAACGGTGTGATGAAGATCAGCGCCAGAAACGCCAGCTCCCGGCACCTCCTGCATCTCATCGAGGGCGCGCACATAGGCCGTCAGCAACGTGTCAATCGTCGGACCGGCCTCGGTGGACGGTCTGCCGGTCATCAGGTCCGTCGACTGGTGTCGAAACTGTTATCGGCCGGCCGCTTCGCAAGCCGCAATTCGGTCAAGTTCGGGGTCGTACCTGAGCGTGTTAGCAGGAGTAATTTCATGCGCCGACATGACATGCAGGTTGTCGTGGTTCTAGCCGTCCTCTTTCTCGTTTCAATGGCAGTCGGTCTGCAGGCGTGGCTTTGAGCGGCAGGCACCCCTCTGCGCCACGCGTGCGATCCTGCTAGCCTGCCGGCGCGCCTGACGACATGTGTGCGGTCGCTCGGCGAGCGGATCTACTCGCTGGCCGGGCAGGCTGTGCCTGCCTCGGCTGGCGACGTTTCGCGTCGGGGCGCCGACCATCGTCAGTCGTCATCATATCGCGTGCCCGGTGCCAAAACTCCTCATCGCGCCCCGTGGGCCGGCCGCTGGCTTCCCACATGTGATACGCGCATTCGCGGATGCGCTCATCGAGCGTCTCGGCCATTCGCAAACTCTCCTCGATCATGGCCGGACCGTCGTAGCCTATCCGAGCGATGTCACGTCAAGCACCGACCCGACCGCGGCCTGGATGAACAGAGTGCGGCCCACGTCGAGATCTCGTGCAACGTGACCGAGGCCGCTGCCGCGGTCCTGCGATGGGCGAGAGGATCAAGGTTTCGGCGGAGGCGGAGCAGACCGGGAAGCGTGCCGTTCCGGTTCACCGGAACGTCGACACCACGCACAAGGCGGTCGGCGCCGCGGCGAACTGGTGATCCGAGTCGCGCGAACCTCGACCACCGAGGCCGATCGGGCGCGGGCACTGCCTTGGCCGGCCATTTCCTGTTATGCAGCAAGAGTGCTGTGCAGGTGTGCAGCCACGCCTGCGCGGACCAATGACGCCCGGGAGGGGTCCATGTTCCAGAAACTGCACCACGTCGCCTATCGCTGCCGTGACGCCCAGGAGACAGTCGAGTTCTACACCAAGGTGCTCGGCCTGAAATACGCCGCCGGCGAACAGTCGCCGGAGGGCGCGCGGCCGTACGGCGAGAAAGTCGATCTCATCCACATCTTCTTCGAATGCGGCGACGGCAGCTACATCGCGTTCTTCGACCTGCCCAGCTCGCCGCCGATGCAGGCCGATCCGAACACGCCGAGCTGGGTCAACCACATCGCCTTCGAAGTGCCCGGTATGGACGCGCTGCTGGAAGGCAAGCGTCGCCTGGAAGCGGCGGGCGTCGACGTGCTGGGTCCAAAAGACCACAGCTTCTGCCAGTCGATCTACTTCTTCGACCCGAATGGGATCCGGCTGGAGATGACGGCGCGCACCGAGGCGCCGGGCGAACTGGACCGGATGGAACAGGCCGCGGAGGGCCAGTTGGCCGCGTGGAATGTCCGCAAGCAGCGCAAGTACGGCGTGCCGGCCTGAACCGTGAGGCAGGGCAGGGGGCCCTACACCCCCGCGTCATGACCAGGCTTGGCTCGGTCACCCACGAGTTTCTTTCGAAAACACAGTAAATTCGTGGCTAGGGCAAGCGCCGTCGGAGAGTCGGTCTCCCGGCGGTTGGTATTAGACACGCCTTCGCTCAATCGATCACCGCAATCGCGTTGATCTCGATGAGGCAGCGTGGATCGGTCGCGAGCCGCACCACTTGCACGGTCGTGGTTGTGGGCTTTGCGTCACTGAAATACTCCGCCCAGACACGGTTGAGCGCATCTTGATCGCTCAAATCGGTGACGAAGCGGTTGGCCG
>DASXNR010000203.1:0-18325 GCA_036494925.1 Acetobacteraceae bacterium | reverse complement strand
GGCGAACGTGCGGAAGCTGAGCCGTCTGGTTTTCCATGGTGCATCCAGTAAGGCATTCGGCGTCACAAGGCGCATTGACGTGGATCAATGATGCGGCGTGGCGGTGGGGGTAACAAAATCGATTGACCGTGCACCGCGCCGGATCAGCGAGTTTGATTGCCCCAGACGGGGACACTTTGGTGTAAGGTGCTTGTCACCGCCAGCGATCGCCGCGAGGAATCGTCTTATGCATCGCGCCGCCTTCCCGCTCATTCCGGGCGTTGCTCTTGCCCTAAGCGCATGTGTTGTCGCGCCACCACCTGGACCGTCGGTGATGGCGCTTCCCGGCCAGGGCAAGAGTTTCGAGGTGTTTCAACAGGACGACGCGGCGTGCCGCCAATATGCCTGGCAACAGACCGGCGGTGCATCGCCTGGAGCGGCGGCGTCGCAGAGCGCGGTCGGTAGCGCGGTGGTTGGCACCGCGCTGGGTGCGGCCGCGGGTGCCGCAATTGGCGCGGCGAGCGGCGCAGCCGGCACAGGTGCCGCGATCGGCGCCGGCGCGGGGTTGCTGGCGGGCAGCGCGGTCGGCGCCAACAACGCCGCCGCTGCGTATGGTGGCGTTCAGCAAATCTACGACATCAGCTACGCCCAGTGCATGGCGGGGCACGGCAACATCGTGCAGGCGCCGCCAACGGGCTACGCCGCCTACCCGTATCCCGCTTATCCGTACTCCGCCTATCCGTACCCCTATTACGGCATTTACGGGCCGGTAGTGGCCGCACCTTCGATCGCTCTCAGCTTCGGCGGCGGTTGGGGGTGGGGCGGCGGATGGGGGTGGGGCGGAGGCAGAGGTGGCTGGGGCAGAGGTGGCTGGGGCGGAGGCTGGGGAAGAGGCGGCGGCTGGGGCGGTGGAGGCGGCTGGCATCGCTGACGCCGGTCAGTCGCGTCCAGTCAGGACATCAGCCTGCCGAGGTCAGCCGCCATCTGTGCGCCATCCTCATCGGCGCGGATCGGCGCGATGAACTTTCCGTCAGGTCCCATCAGATACAGCACCGAGCTGTGATCCATCGTGTAGTCGGTCGGTCCCGGGCCGGTGCGGTGCTCGGCGTAATAGACGCGATATTCCTGCGCCACCTTGGCGATCTGCTCATCCGAACCGGTCAGGCCGATCAGCCGCGGCGTGAAGGCGGCGACGTACTGCTTCATCACCCCCGGTGTGTCGCGCTTCGGATCGACCGTGATGAAGATTGGCTGCAGCCGATCGGCCTTCGCGCCCAGGTGATCGAGAGCGTCAGCCACCTCGTTCAGCGTGGTGGGACAGACATCCGGGCAGAACGTGTAACCGAAATAGACCAGCATGTACTTGCCGCGGAAATCGCGGTCGGTGACCTGCCTGCCGCTGCCATCCGTGAGCGTGAACGGGCCACCGACGAACGATGCCGTGCCGCCCTGGCTCAGCCAGATGAAGGCGCCGGTGCCGAGGACCAGCAGCGCGACCACCAGCCCGATGATGCCGTAGATGACGGCGGGTTGCCGGCCACCATGGGGTGGGGGTTCGGTTGATGCACTCATCGCGGGGCCGGACACTAGACCAGCCAGTACGCTTCAGGTAGCCCTCATGCCACCGGCACGAAGCGGACAGCCACACCCCCGGCGGCGGCGGCGTACACGATTAACGCGTCATCGCTCGCGCGGTGCGGAATACCCCGCTGCACCAACAACCGGCGGATCGCCGCGTTCCCATCGTCCGTCCGCACGCTCAGACTGACGATGCTCGGAACAGCCGGCGCATCGGCGTCGGTCGGCGACAGCCGCACGCGGCCGTGCGCCAGATCGAGTGCGAAGCCACCCGCCGGGTCAGGGATCACGACGCATCCGACCAGACGCGAGAATCGCGCGGCTGTTTCAATGGGTTCCGCGACCGCAAGCGTCACCTCGTCCAGAGTCGTGGCGCTGTTGGCGTGGCGCAGGAAACGTCCCTGCCAGAGCGCCTCCGGCGTGAGATGGCGCACCAGGTTGATGCGGCCTTCGGGCTGGTCGGGCAATTGGATCAGTTCGAACCGGGCACGCGCGCCGGCAGGATCCAAGTCGTCGATCGGACGGTCGAAGCGAGCGATGGACGGCGCCGCGACATTGCCCCGTCGCAGGCGCGCCAGTGCGGCAGGCGGATCGTCGATGGTGAACGCCAGAATGTGGATGCCGGCATAGCGTGCAAGGAAACGGTCCAGCGTGGCACTGGTTGCATTCGGATCGATAACGGCAAGCAGTTCCACATATGACCGATGCAGCATCGCGCAGTGGTTGCCGATGCGGCCATTGTTATGGCGCGCGAGCGGCGTCAGGGTGAATCCGAGATGCTCATACTGCGCTGCAAGCGCCGCGAGGTCGTGCGTGACGATCCCGACATGATCGAGCGCGACGGCACACATCACTCCTCCTCCTGCAAAGGGAGGGAAGAGTCTGACTCACTTTGCATTTTCGTAGTCGGGCAGCAGCCATTCCGCGGGCTCGGCGGCGGCTCCGTCGTACCATGCGCTCACCAGCGGATGCGTGCGGACCGCCTGGCAATAGGCTCGCGTTTCCGCGCCGATTTCCGGTTGCCAGGTGAGGAACCGCGTCACCACCGGTGCATACATCGCATCGGCCGCAGTTAACCCGGCGCCGAACAGAAACGGCCCACCTGCGCCGAAGCGCCGCCGCACTTCCATCCACATTGCCTCGATGCGAGCGATATCGGCAAGCGCCTCCGGCGTGCGGCCCAACCCCGAGAAATCGCGCCCGAGGTTCATCCACATCGACTGCCGCAATCCCAAAAATCCCGCATGCATTTCCGCACTGATGGCGCGCGCGTGCGCCCGGGCGACCGGGTCCGCCGGCCATAGCGACGGTGCGATCTCGGCGCAGTATTCGCATACTGCCAGCGACTCCCACACGCGCGCGCCGCGGTGCTCGAGATATGGCACCAGTCCGTTGGGCGACAGCTTGCTGATCGCCTCGGTCGGGCCGGGGCGGCTGAAATGGATCATCACCTCCTCGACATCCAGACCGGCCAGTTTCACCGCCAGCCAGCCGCGCATCGACCAGGACGAGTAGCGGCGGTTCCCGATATAGAGGCGGCCTTCAGGCATCGTTCACCCTCCGTCAATCCGCAGCCCGCATGTCTTGCATGATCGCGGCGCCGGTCCAAGGATGGATCGAGCCCCGCCGTCAGTGGAGGACCATGCATGACCAAAGTGGCTTTGTCCGGCGCCAGCGGAAATATCGGCCAGGTACTGCGTCCCGCGCTGCTCAAGCTGGGCTTCGGCCTGCGCTCGGCCGGCGGCAGGCGCGCGCTGACGCCACTCATGCCGGAGGAGGAGGTCTGCCATGGCGACATGCGCGATGCGGCCTTCGTCGATCAGTTGCTGACGGGTGTCGACGTGTTGATCCACATGGCGGGCACCAGCGTCGAGCGGCCATTGCCTGAGGTGATCGAGAACAATCTGCGTGGCCTGCATTCGGTGTATGAAGGTGCACGCCGCCACGAGGTCCGGCGCATCGTGTTCGCCAGCTCCAACCATGCCGTCGGCATGCACAGCGTCGGGTCCAAACTTGAACTGGACTGTGATCTCCGCCCGGATGGATTCTATGGCCTGAGCAAGGTGTGGGGCGAGGCGATGACCCGGATGTACTGGGACAAGCACGGCATCGAGGGCATCTCGCTGCGGATCGGCACGGCGATCGAGCGGCCGACCGAATTTCGTCACCTCAGCACTTGGCTGGGCAACGACGATCTGGTGCAGTTGATCACCCGCTGCATCACTGTGCCGGACATCGGTTATCTTGCCGCGTGGGGCGTGTCGGCCAACAAGCGCAGCTACTGGAACAACGCCGGAGCGGCCCGGCTCGGCTATCAGCCGGTGCAGAATGCCGAGGATTACGCCGAAGACATCCTGAAACAGCCGAATCCGCTCGATCCGGTGGCGCAGCGCTATCAGGGTGGCGGCTTCGTCACCATCGACTATACGTCGCCGGAGCAACGACCACATGCGCACGATTGAGCAACATGCCCGGGCCCTGACCGATGGGCGCACTACCAGCCGGGCGTTGGTGGAGCAATGCCTCGCCCGCATCGCTGATCCGAATGGCGAGGGCCCACGCGCCTTCATCAAGGTGCACGCGGAGCAGGCACGCGCGATGGCCGACGCGATGGACACGCTGCGTCGCGCCGGGCGCGAACCGAGTCGCTACGCCGGCATTCCAGTCAGCCTGAAGGACCTGTTCGATATCGCCGGCGATGCAACGCCGGCCGGCTCGCGCGTGCTGGCCGATGCACCGCCGGCCGCCGCGCATGCGCCCGTCGTGCAGCGCATGCTGGCGGCGGGCTTCGTGCCGATGGGGCGCACCAATATGACCGAGTTCGCCTTCTCCGGTCTTGGCATCAATCCGCACTATGGCACGCCGAGTTCGCCATGGGACCGCGTGGCGCGACGCATCCCCGGCGGCAGTTCCTCGGGCACCGCGGTGTCGGTTTCCGACGGCATGGCGATCGCCGGTCTGGGCACCGATACCGGCGGCTCTTGCCGCATCCCCGCGGCGTTCTGCGGCATCGTCGGCTACAAGCCTACCGCGCGCCGCGTGCCGATCACCGGGGTGCTGCCGCTGGCGCCGAGCCTCGATTCCGTGGGGCCGCTCGCACCGAGTGTCGCGTGCTGCGCGGTGATCGATGCGGTGCTGGCTGGCGAAACGCCAGCGTTGCCGGTGCCTGCCAGTCTGAACGGTCTGCGCCTCGCGGTGCCGACCAACGTCGTGCTCGACGGAATGGATGCGATGGTGAGCAGCGCCTTCGATCGCGCGCTCGCGACGCTGTCGCGCGCCGGCGCCCGCATCGTTCAAACGCACTTCGCGGCGTTCGACGAAGTGCCGGCGGTGAATGCCAAAGGTGGTTTCGCCGCCTCTGAAGCCTTTGCCTGGCATCGCCCACTGCTCGCTGAAAAAGGCGCCGGTTACGATCCGCGCATCCGCACGCGCATCGAACGCGGCGCGCGGATGACAGCAACCGACTACCTGGAGCTTGTCGCAGCCCGGCAACGGCTGATCGCCGGTTTCGACGCAAACACGCGCGAATTCGATGTGCTTGTCATGCCCACGGTGCCGATAGTGCCACCGCGCATTGCCGAACTCGACGACGAACACGAATACAATCGGATCAACCTGCATATCCTGCGCAACACCGCGCTTGGCAACTTCTTCGATCGTTGCTCGATCAGCTTGCCCTGCCATCGCGACGGCGAGCCACCGGTGGGGCTGATGCTGATCGGCGAGACGCTGGGCGATGCCACGCTGTTCTCGATTGCGGCGGCGGTCGAGGCTGCGCTGTGACGATTCACTGCCCACACCATGGGTTTCGCGGCCGTTCAACCCATCCTATAAGAGGGTTCGCTGCAGCGAAACCCGTCATTCCGGCTCTCACATGCAGCTGCACCATCGGTTGATGTGCCACTCCATGCGCGCCAGCGCCGGACAGAAATCGTTGATGATCGGCGCAACCGCATCAAACCGCCGTCGACTGGCAATGCTGCGCGCGTCGATATCGGCGCGCAGTGCTGCGGCGCTCGTCGCCAACGCCGGCAGATCGACAGTAAGCAGTCGTCGTTCGCGGACAACAAATCGACCCCCGACCATAACATCCGCGACGCTGGTGCCGTCCTCGCCCATCACCACCTGCGTCGCCGGTTCGTTCAGCGGGATCAGGGTCGGCGCGTCGAGGTCAAGGAATACGATATCGGCGGCATAGCCGGGTGCGATGCGGCCGATCCGTTCGAACCCGAGCGCACGTGCGCTGCCGCTGGTCGCCGCCGCGAATACCTGCGGCGCGGCGATCCACCGCGATGGATCGGGACCACGCGCATGCGATGCCGCCGCGGCGAAATGCAGCGCCTGATACATGTTGAGATTGTCATTGCAGGTGGTCGCGTCGGTGCCGATCGCCAGGTTGATCCCTGCCGCCAGCATACCCACCGCATCGGCAACGCCATTGCCCAGCCGCATGTTGCTTGCCGGGTTGTGCGCGACCGAGGCACCGTGGGCCCCGAGCCGCCGCATATCGTCGCCATCCAGCCACACGCCATGTGCGGCGACAAAATGCGGCCCGAGCAAGCCGAGATGTTCGATGTGCGCCGTGAGTGAACGACCGTAACGGCGCGCGCCTGCGACTGCCTGGAGTTTCGATTCTGCCAAATGAGTGTGGATGCCGACATCGTATTCCACCGCCAGATCGCGACAGGCGACCATGAACTCGTCGCGGCAGTGCAGCGGAATGGTCGGCGCCACGGCCGGACGCACCATCGTGCGATCGCCGTGCCAGTTGCGCAGGATCGCACGCATCCGCTCGATCGTCTCCTGCCAGGGCGGCAGGCCGAGCGGTGCGACGGCAGTCTGCAGATGCGGCGGCAGCGCCTCCATCAGCCCCGGGATCGCCTCGTACAGCGTCATGTCCGCCATCATCGGTGCGATCACCGCACGCATGCCGACCTGGGCATAGGCTTCGGCAACCGCTGCGATCCCCTCCTCGGTCGGCAGCGGGAATTCGACAAACAAATCGTAACAGGCAGTGCAGCCCTTCAGCAGCATCTCGGCGGCGCCGATCGTGGCCGAGACGCGTTTCTCCTCGATGCCGACGTAAGCCGACATGTGCGGGGCGGCGGCGAGCAACAGCTCCAGCGTGAAGCGGTCGCCCATCGAGCGCGCCAGATTGGCATGGCCATGGGTGTGCGCATTCACCAGTCCGGGATGCAGCAGGCGGCGCGACGCATCGATGACTGCCGCCCCGTCCGGAACGGGCATATCGGGCGCACCGATCGCGACGATGGTACCGTCCTGCACCAGAATATCGACGCCGCCAAGAAAGCCTGACGCGTCCAGCACCAGCCCGCCTCGAATCACCAGCGGCCGACGCGGATCCTGGCGTTCCTCGTTCATTGTGACCTCACTCGCGCCGGATGATGACCTCGATCGGTGTCGGGCCGAATCCCGCGGCGGGGTTGAAACGCTGCGGGCAATTGGACAGCACCGCGATGACCGGCACCTCGGCGACCAGCTCGACAAAATCGCCCGCCCTGGACAAGCCCGGTTCGATCGCCATCGCCCCATCCTGGCGCACCGGCACATTCATGAAGAAATTCACGTTGGCCACCACGTCTGACGGCGACAGTGACCAGGACGCAAGCTCGGCAACGAAGTTGGCGTGGCAGCTCGGCGTGTCTTTGACGCCATATCGGGCAAAGTTGCTCCAGGCGCTACAGCATCCGCCGATCGTATCGTGGCGACCGCAACTATCTTCCACGATGCGCATCAGCACTTGGGCGCGATCCGAGTAGAGCTTCGTTCCCTTGCTCAGATAGATGTAGCCGTTGATCTTGATCGTGTTGGCCGCGTTGTAGCGATCGGTCGGCAATGTGGCCGCATAGCACAGGAAATCGACCGCCTGCTGGCCGTGCGTATCGACGATGCGCAGCAGGTCGCCGGGTTCCAGCCGAGTGGAAAAGCGTCCGCCAGCCGGAATGGTGTGACGAGCGCGCTCGCCGGCGAGTGCGGCGCCGATCATGCTGCCAGCAACGCCGGCGGCGGGATCAGTGCGCTATCGGCCACCATCATCTTTCCGGTACGCAACGCAAAGGCCGGCGTGAGCATCTCCTGCGCGATCACTTTCTCGCCGCTGTTGTCTGATAGAGTGAAGCGCCCGCGGAGCAGATCGAGCACGGAAACATCGGCTTCGCGCCCGGGCAACAGCGCGCCGATGCTGTCCTGCATCTTCAGCATGCGCGCGGGATTGCTGGTAACCGTCGCGACCACCTCCGGCAGGCTTAGTCCCAGCGTCAGCAGCTCGGTCATCGCGTGCGTCAGGTTGAACGGTGCGACCCCGGAGAATGGGTTCTCCAGGCGCGAAGCCGCATCGCCGTCGCCCGGCACGCGCACGTTGTAGCCGTGCATGTCGGCGCCAAGCGTGTGCGGGCGGATGCCGGCAGCGATAGTGCGGCGCGCCATGTCGAAGCTGAAATGCGAGCCGTGACCGACATCGACGGTGACTCCCCGTTCCAGCGCCGCCCAGACCACCGGGTGAACCTCGCCGGTGGCTGTGGAGACGAAGCCACCAGGATGACGCGTGAACGGATGCGCCAGCACGTCGCCAGGTTCCATCAGCGGCATCAGCGCGCGCACAACTTCGTCGGGGTCGATGGTGGCGCCATCTTTCACCGGCCAGATCTGGCCGAGATGGATGTAGAGCGGCACGCCGAGCTCGCTGGAGATGCGCTTGCCGAGTTTGATCACCTCCAGTCCCCAGCGCGACGCACCGCCGATTTCCGCATGCGCCTTCACCCCACGCACGATATCTGCATTGGCGCGCCCGGCACGGATCGTCGCCTTTACATCGACCTGGTCCGGTCCGTACAACGACGGATACAGATGGCCTTCCAGTCCGCCGACCAAATAGGCGGAGATGAAGCACAGCACACGAGTTTCCGCTGGTTCCACGACGAAATGGCGGAAGCCGGGAATGGTCATGCAGCTCGGGCCGCCCTGGTCCACCACTGTGGTGACACCAGAATGTACGCCGACCAGGTCGGCGTTCAGGCCGAAACGTCCGGTGACGTGCTGATAGACGTGGGCGTGCGTGTCGATCACGCCTGCGGTGACGATCTTGCCCGCGACATCGATCACGTGCTGTGCGGCATCGGCGGGCAGCGCCGCTTCGATCGCGGCGATGCGACCGCCGCTGATGCCGATATCGGCGACGCCGTCGCGACCCGACGTGGGATCGATCACCCGTCCGCCACGCAGCAACAGATCGAACTGGCTGTCCATTGCATCCACCTCTGCGCCTGTCGGAACCTTCGTATCGTCAGTATGCTGAGCGCTTCGTGCAGACTGCAAGCGGAAAGGACGCCGGATGCTGGAATCCGCGAGCGGCGAGGGCATCGACAGACTTGTGCCGCGACTGGAAGATAACCGCTACCTGCGCGGAAACGGCGCTGAACCCGTTCCACGTGTCTCGTCACGGAGCGGCGGGTCAAGGCGGGGCGTGTAGGCTGGATTGAGCGAAAGCGAAACCGATCAAGACCTGGCGATCAAGCTCACATGCGCGGCGACGATGCGCCAACCCACCGGCATCCGCACCCAGGTCTGCATCTGGCGGCCGACCTTGCCGGGCACCGTGTCGCGCTCGAACAGCGTCGAGGCGGTGGCGAAGTCGCGTCCATAGGTCGTGATCACGGTGCGCGAGATGCGCCGTGCCAGGCCGACCGGCGAACGTGCCGCGCGGAACGCGCCGATTTCACTGCTGCCGTACAGGTTCTCGGCGATGCCGTAGCGCATGGTGTGTGCGCTGTCCCAGAACAATTCCTGCAATGTCGCCACGTCATTGCTCACCAGCGCTGCCTCGTAGCGCGCGAACACCGCTGCGACCTCGGCGCGCACTTCGGGCAAATTGATCTCCATGGCGTCACTCCGGAGGTTGCGGTGCACGCACGACCCCGCGCGCCTCCAGATCATAGGCGATACGCAACGCCACGTCCTCGCGCCAGGGAGCCGTGATGATCTGCACGGCGATCGGCATGCCGTCCGGCTGCGGCACCGGCACGGCAACGACGGGGAGGCCAAGGAACGAGATCGGCTGAGTGTAGATGCCGATATTCGGCCGCAGCGGCACCTCCTGCCCGTTCAGCACGAAAGTTTTCTGACCGATCTTCGGTGCGACGCAGGGCGTGGCGGGCGCGACGATCGCGTCCACTTCCTTGAACAGACGCAGTACCGCATCGCGATACCAGCGACGGAATTTCTGCGCCTGTGCAACCCAGACGGCCGGTACCATTGCGCCGGCGATCAGCCGGTCGCGCACATCGGGGTCGAAGTCGCGTGCTCGCGTGCGGAGGCGATGCAGATGCAAGGCGGCACCTTCGGATGTGGTGATGACATAGGCCGCGGCGCGCGCCCGTGCGGCTTCGGGGATTTCGATCTGTCGTGTCGCGCCGAGCGCGTTTGCGACGCCGTCCAGTGCGGCGAGCGCCTCGGGGCCGGCGCCCGCACGGAAATAGCCGCCGGCGCTGGCGACGCGCAAACCGGCGATACCGGAGGCGAGCAATGGACCGACCGGTTCATCGACGCGGTCGGTGCAGACGGGATCATGCGGGTCGGGTCCGGTCATCGCGTCATACGCCAACGCCAGATCGGTGGTGGTGCGGGCGAACGGGCCGAGGTGATCGAGGCTGGAGACGAACGGGAAGCTGCCGGCGCGCGACAAACGTCCATACGTCGGCTTCAACCCGAAAATGCCGCAGAACGATGACGGCACGCGGATCGAGCCGTTGGTGTCGGAACCGAGCGCAATCGGCACCAACCCGCCGGCGACCGCGCCGCCCGAACCGCCGGATGAACCGCCGGTCATGCGCGGGGTGTCGTGCGGATTGCGTGATGGGCCGTCGTGGCTGTTCTCACCGGTGAAGTCGTAGGCGTATTCGCCCATATTCAGGGCGCCCACCAGAACCGCACCGGCAGCTTCAAGCCGCGAGATCAGCGTTGCGTCGGCGTTGGCGGGGGGATGCTCGCGGTTGATCTTCGAGCCGGCGAGCGTTGGCAGTCCGGCTATGTCGATCAGGTTCTTCACCGCGAACGGCACGCCGGCGAGCGGTCCCGTCGGTTTCGCCGCGGCCCGCGTGCGGGCGCGGTCGGCGGTGACGGCGGTGAATGCGTTCAACACAGTATCGCGGCGGGCGATGCGCGCGAGCGTCTGTTCGATTACCTCCGTCGCAGTGACCCCGCCGCGCGCGACAGACGATGCGATAGCGCCGGCCGAGGTCCATGCGAGCTCGGTCATGCGTGGAAGACCGGTCCAGGATCGGCATCGTCCGGCAGGGGAAACTCCAGTATACGCTGTGCCATGTCACGGGTGATGCGCAGGTGCAGTCGTATCGCGTCGCGCCACTCGGGCTCGATGGTGATGCCAAGCAGCGCCGCGTTGGCATCCAGCCAGGTGTCGAGTTCGTCGTTGTGGCTCACGTTGACTCCCCGGATGCGAGCCAGAGGCGCCAGCCGCCGTGGCCGGTGATGTCGCGCACACCGGCGATGCCCGCCGCCTCGGCCAGGAAGCCAAGGCAAGGGCCATCGGTCAGTTGCACGGTGCCGAAGCCGAGTGGGGTCGGTACCTGGGCAAGCAGCGTGCCCACGGAAGATGTGGGCAATGCCCAGACTTCGCCGTCGATCGCGGCACCGTCAGCCGCGCGCACCATGGCGGGGCGCTTGCCTAGTGCGTACAGCCGGTACTGCGGTGCGGTCTGCGTTGCGCGCAAGAAACGGCCGCCAAGTTCGGTCAGCTGATGGTTGAGCGGCAGGCCGGACATGTGCGCGCCGATGCAGAACAGTGACGTCTCATCGGCGGCGAGCGGGTCGGGAGCGGCAGGCGGCGGCAACGTCATGCGTGTCGCGCCGACGCGATCGACGTTCGCGCGATGGATGGAGTCCGCGAGCGCGGCATGTCTGCCCTCGGACCACGCGGGTCCGATCAGCGTCACGCCCATCGGAAGTCCGTTGCTGTCGAAACCTGCCGGCACCGCGATGGCGGCGAGATCGCACAGATTGACGAAATTGGTATAGATGCCGAGTTGGCTGTTCACGCCGATCGGATCGGCAGCAACTTCGGCCAGTGTGGGGCAGAACGGCGCCGTCGGCAGCAATAGCGCATCGTACTCGCAGAACAGGTGCTCCACCGCGCGACGTGCTTCGGCGAGGCGATGAAACGCGTCAAACGCATCCACCGTGCGGCGGCTCAGTCCGCCTTCGAGGATCGCGCGCGTGACGGGGTGCAGAATGTCGGGACGCCGTTCCACCACGTCGCGCAATGCCGCGGTGCGCTCGGCGACCCACGGGCCGTCGTAGAGCAGGCGGCCGATTTCCCGGAACAGCGAGATGTCTACCGTTTCGGCGGTGGCTATCCGTGCCGAGGGCCACGCCGCGCCTCGCCGCAGATATGGGAACGGCGCGACGCGCGAATACGTGTCATCGGCGTCGTAGCCTGCGATCACTCGCTGCACGGCCAGCGCTTCATCGACGGACTGCGCAAAGATTGAGACGGTGTCGAGCGAACGGCATGCCGGCACGAGGCCTCGCGTAGATACGCTACCGCGCGTTGGCTTCAGACCAACGATGTTGCCAAAAGCCGCAGGAACGCGGCCGGACCCGGCGGTGTCGGTGCCAAGGGCGAGGCGGACGATGCCGGCGGCGACGGCGACGGCCGAACCTGACGACGAGCCGCCGGGAATGTAGTCGGCATTGAAGACGTTGCGCGGCACGCCGTACGGACTGCGGGTTCCAACGAGGCCGGTCGCGAACTGATCGAGATTGGTCTTGCCGATCAGCAGCGCGCCTGCATCGAGCAGGCGTTCGACGGCGGGCGCGGTGGCCGTCGCGGTATAGGCGTAGCCGGGGCAGCCCGCTGTGGTCGGTAGCCCGGCAATATCGATGTTGTCCTTCACTGCGAAGGTCGCACCCCAGAACGCGCGGCCTCTCGGCCCTTCCGCTTCCAGTTGGCGGGCGCGAGACAGGATTGCTTCGTCCGTCAGACGGGTAATCCAGATCGCCGGATCATCGCGATCGCGGTCGGCCGCGAGCGCGGTGTCGGCGGCCTCGAGTGGCGTCACGCGGCACCGCCTCGCTGCATGCGATATGTCCACCATTGCAGCATGACGCTTACTCTGCCGGCGACTCCCCCGCGAGCGGTTCCGCCTCGGTTATTTCGGCGGCGGCGGGATAGCGGCTGAGGCCCAGGCACATCAGTCCGATCAGCAGATAGCCGAGTGCCACCGGCGCCGAATCGGCGAACTCCAGCGACGTGCCGTTGATGAAGCCGAAGAACGCCAGCACCGCGGCGGCCACCGCGTACAACGCAGCGCGATCGAATTTGCGATCGATGATGAAGGCGGCGATGGCGCCAAGCATCAGACCCGCCAAAGTGCCGCCGCCGCCGAACAGTTGCAGGCCGTGATAGATCACGCCGTTGCCGGCCATCTTGTCGAGGCCGACCTGGGATGCCGATGTACCTGCGGCGGCGAGCGCACCATCGATCTGGCTCTGCGCCCAGGAGGCGATGTTCGGCAGCATGGCGAGGATCACGGCGGGTGCATGGCGCGCCGGCGTGGTCTCGAACGCCTGCGCACCGATCACCAGGCCGATATACAGCAGGATCGGCAGGATCGAGACCAACGGCACCACGGCCAGCAGCAGCGCCGTCAGGCCGAGGAAGCAGACCAGCGAAATGACGACGCCGGTGGCCAGCGAATAACCGACGCGGCCGCCGACAGATTTCCAGCCGGGATGGCCGATATACACCGCCGGCGGGAATGGCGAGCCGAGTACCGCGCCGGCGAGCGCGCCAATGCCGTCGGCCAGCAGGACCTTGCGCAGGTCGAAATTGTCGCCGGCGGCGGAGGCGCTTTCGACGTTGTTCATGCCCTCGGTGAAGTTGTAGACGCCAAGCGGCACGGCGACGACCAGGAGGGGCCCGATGTCGGAAAGGCCAGCCAGGAAGTCGGCCGACGGCATCGGTACATGCACGCCGAATTTCTGGAATGCGACGATGACCGCGTGCGGGTCCATCACCTGGCTGATGCCGCTCAGCGTCGCGAGCCAGGCCAGAATGGTTCCGACCCCCACCGCGGCCAGTCCGCCGGGCAGTCCCCAGGGCAGTCGCACCCGCGCGCACCAAGAAACCAGGATGATGCCGAGTGAGATGAAGGCGAGCCACGGCACCTGCCAGCTCAGCGCCGCGGGGCGCATCGAGATGAACGCGATCGAAATGCCGGCCAGCGCGCCCAGCATCGCAGCGCGCGGCGTGTATTTGCGGATCGTCGGCCCGACGAAGGCGCCGAGCAGGATGATGATGCCGATGATGAACGCCCAGGCGAGGCCAGCCTGCCAGGCAAGGATCGGATCCTTCGTCTTCAGATAGGTCGGCAGCATGACCAGGAAGACGACGATAAACATGTGAGGTACGCTGGGGCCGTACGGCAGGGCGGTGACATCGTCGCGGCCCTCGCGCTTCGCGAGCTGCCAGGCCAGCCAGGCGTAGAACAGGTTGCCGATCGGCAGCGCGATGCCGAGCGCGGGCAGTACACGGCCGAACACGATGTCGTCGGGCAGTTTCACCACGCCGAGGCAAAGGCCGGTGAGCACGATGACGTTCAGCGCGACGTTGGTGAACAGGCCGAAGAAGCCGTTCCAGTCGCCTGGTACCCACCAGGAGGGAGCAGCGGTTCGTGCGCTCATCGCAGTCTCCTGTTCATGCCAATGCGGATAGCAGCGCGGTGGAAGGTGCCACCCATCCGAAGATGCCGCCCTGCGCCTTGATCATTTCGATTCCAGCGCGCTGGAAATCAGGGAAGTAGGAGCCGGTGCAGTCCTCCAGCACCAGGCAGTCGAAGCCGCGGTCGTTGGCCTCGCGCACCGTGGTGTTGACGCAGACCTCGGTGGTGACGCCGCAGACGAATAGCTGCGCGATGCCACGGCCACGCAGCATGGTTTCGAGATCGGTGGCGTAGAACGCGCCCTTGCCGGGCTTGTCCACCACGGGCTCGCCGGGGGCCGGGGCGAGTTCGGCAACGATGTCGTGGCCCGGTTCGCCGCGCACCAGGATGCGGCCCATCGGGCCGGGATCGCCGATGCCAGTGGCAAGGTTGCCGCGTGCCCGCTTGGCGGGGGCGAGGTCCGAGAGGTCAGGGCGGTGACCTTCGCGGGTGTGGACCACCAACATCCCGGCCGCGCGGCAGGCGTTCAAAACGCGCCTGGTCGGCGCGATGGCGGTACGGAGCAGGCCGACGTCGTTGCCTAAGGCGGCGCCGAAGCCGCCCGGTTCGAGAAAGTCGCGCTGCATGTCGATGATGACCAACGCGGCAGAGACCGGGTGGAAGACGAAGGGATACGGTTCGGCATCGACGTGCAGCATGCCTGCTTCCTGGGCATAAAGCCTATGCAAGGGGCGGAACTCGTTCCGGATCGAGGCAGATGCGCCGGCAACGAGCTGAGCCAATTGCTTCCATCGTCAGGAAGAGCAAGAACAGGGCCACGGCACATTGCTTGCACACCAAACTCGAGCCAACGACTGAAGGAGTGGACGGATGGGGGCGAGGCCGTTTCACCTTGGTTGGTTCCTGCAAGGGTCGAGCGTGCAGGCCTGGGGCGAGAGCTGGACCGGACATATCGGCACGTCGTGGATGGTGCCCGAACTGTTCGTCGACATGGCGCGCTGTCTGGAACGCGCCTGCTTCGACTACGTGCTGCTTGAGGACTCCTCCTATGTCGGCGAGAGCTGGGGCGGTTCGACCGAGCTCTATTTGAAGCACGCCATTGCCGTGCCGCGGCAGGACCCGTCGGTGGTGGCCTCGATCATGACGCAGGCGACGTCGCGCATCGGCATCGTGCCGACCTTCGGCACCTACGCCTATCCGCCGTATCTGCTGGCCCGGCTGATCGCGACCCTGGACCAGGTGTCATCGGGACGCATCGGCTGGAACGCGGTCACCGGCAGTTCGGATTTTGCAGCGATGAACTTCGGCCTGCCGGGCATGCCCGAGCACGACCTGCGCTACGACATGGCCGACGAGTACATGGAGGTTTGCCGGCGGCTCTGGGCGTCGTGGGAGCCGGGCGCGATCATCGCCGACCGGCACAGCGGATTCCTGGTCGATCACACCAAGGTCCATGCGGTGAACTTCGAAGGCCGGTTCTACAAGACGCGAGGGCCGCTGAACTCGGGTCCGTGTCCGCAAGGCCAGCCGGTGATCGCGCAGGCGGGCGGTTCGCCGCGTGGGCGGCAGTTCGCGTCGCAATATGCCGACACGATCGTCGCGCACACCAAGGGCGTGGCAGGCATGAAGGCGTATCGGGACGATGTGCGGGCGCGCATGGTGGCGCACGGCCGCAATCCCGATGCGTGCAAGGTGCTGTTCCTGGTGGCGCCGATCATCGGCGAGACCGCGGCGGAGGCGCAGGAGAAGAAGCGCCTGCGCGCCGCGCGGGCCGAGGCGCAGATCCCGCAGCGGCTGGCGCATCTCGGCAAGGTGACGAACATCGACTTCGGGCGCTTCGATCTCGACCAGCCGCTGCCGGACGACGTCACCACCAACGGGCATCAGCAGACGCTCGACGAATTCCGGCAAAAAAGCGCCGGCAAGACGCTGCGCGAGGCGATGCTGGAGCACAACACGACGGCGCTGTCGGTCGAACTGGTCGGCACGCCCGACGCGGTCGCCGCCCAGATGGGCGAGGTGATGGAGGAAGCCGGCGGCGACGGCTTTCTGTTCTCGCTGCCCAACGTCAATCGCCGCACCCTGGCGGAAGTGGAGGACGGCCTGGTGCCGGCGCTGCAGGATCGTGGCCTGGTGCGATCGGCTTACACCCATCGCCACTTCCGGGATAACCTCCTTGAATTCTGAGGGAGGAGGGACCGGATGGCGCTGAACCCGACGCAACAGTCGGCCGTCGCCTGGATCGAGGCCAACCGCGCGCGGCTGTCCGACTTCAACCGGGCAATCTGGAACTTCGCAGAGCCTGCCTGGCGGGAATACAAATCGGCGCACGCCTATTGCGAGCTGCTGCGCGCCGAGGGCTTTGCGGTGGAGCAGGGCTCGGGCGGCATGCCGACCGCGTTTGCCGCGACCTGGGGCAGCGGCTCGCCGGTGCTGGGCAGCTACGCGGAATACGACGCGGTGCCGGGCCAGTCGCAGCAGGTGGTGCCGTACCAGTCGCCGCGCGAGGGACTGCATCCGTGGACCGCCGGTCACACCGATCCGCATTCGTCGCTCGGTTCGGCGGCGCTTGCCGGCATCCTGGCGACCAAGGCTGCGATGCAGCAGCACGGCCTGCGCGGCACGCTGAAATTCTTCGGCGAACCGGCCGAGAAGGTGTGCGGCTCGAAACCGGTGCATGCGGCGAAAGGCCATTACGACGGCTGCGATGCCTTCATCGCCTACCATCCGCACAGCAGCAACACGGTGCAGGGCGAAACCCAGTGCGGCGCCTACTGGAGCGTCGTGATCAGCTTCGAGACGCTGACCCCCGAGCAGTGGATCGACAAGTCGCTGCTGCCGATCCGCACCTCGGCTCATGCCGCGGCCCGTTGTCCCGGCGCGATCGACGCGCTGTGCCTGATGTACACCACAACGAAATACACCAAGGAGGCGATGTATCCGCACGCCGGCGCCTGGACGCTGAACGAGTTCATCCTGGCAGGCGGCGACGCGACATCGGACAACCTGCCGCCGCGGTTCAGCCAGATCCAGTATTCCTGGCGGTCGCCATCGCTGGCGGTGCAGCAGCAGATCTTCAACGTGCTGGCCAACAACGCGCGTCACGCCGCGGCGTCGTGCGGCTGCCAGGCTTCGGTGCGATGGGTGACGAAGACGCGCGTCGGCCTGCCGAACAGCAGCATGATCGATCTGGTGTATCGCAACATGGAGGCGATCGGCGCGCCGGCGTTCGATGACGAGGCGCGGGAATTCGGCCGGGCGATCCAGACCAATCTGGGGATGGCGCCGATGGACGATCCGTTCGTCGCCGACAATCAGCGCCTGACGCCGCCGGCGCAGTTCGAGGCGCTACAACGGCGCAGCCTGCCGCCCGGGCAGTTCCATATCGGCGCCGATGACTACGTCGAGTACAGCTGGCACGCGCCGGCCGCGCGGGTGTTCACCATGCGGCCGACGCTGCGTCCGGCCGACGACAGCTACGAGTACCCCGCGTGGTGCCGCAACGCGCTGGGCGGGTTGCCGGCGGCGATCGATCCGGGATTGTTCCTCGCGGGGAAGACGCTGGCCGCGTCGTTCCTCGATCTGCTGGTGCATCCGGACCTGCTCGAACGCGCCAAGGCCGAGTTCAACGAGCGCACCGGTGGCGGCGTCGGCGGTACCAAATGGGTGGCGCCGCTGCTGCCGCGCGATTTCGTTCCGCCGGTCGATCTGCGGTGGCCGGAATACGTCACCACCGCGCGCGGTGACGAATGGTGGATACCGACGCCGTTCTCCGGCTCCGGCGCTGGAGAGAAACTGACGTAACCTCTGATCAGGAGCGTTGCCATGACCACGTCCGACCACAGCCGCCGCCGCTTCCTCGGTCTTGCCGCCTGGGCTACCGCGGGGATGACCGCTCTCGGCGGCACGCGGAGCTTCGCGCAATCCGCGCCGCCGCCGAACATGCCGTCGATCACCGCGATCCCGGACAAGCTGAAGGGCAGCGGCGAGGTGCGCATCGCCGCCTATGGCGGCACCGCGCAGGATGCCGAGCGCGCCGCCTATTTCGCGCCGTTCGAGAAGCTGAGCGGCGT
>DASXNR010000202.1:0-13012 GCA_036494925.1 Acetobacteraceae bacterium | reverse complement strand
GCCCTCCTGCGCCAGCGCCTTGGTGAATCCGTGGATGCCCGACTTGGCGGCGGCATAGTTCACCTGGCCGTACTGGCCCGCCTGGCCGTTGATGCTGCCAACATTGACGATGCGGCCGAATTTCCGGTCGCGCATGCCGGGGAAGGTCAGCTTGCACAGGTTGAAGCAGGAGCCGAGGTTGGTGTCGATCACGGCGTCCCACATGTCGCGTGACATGCGCTGCAGCGTGGCGTCGCGGGTGATGCCGGCGTTGTTCACCAGCACCTCGATCGGTCCCACCTCCTCGTTCAGGCGCTGCACCGCCTGCTGGCATTCCTCGAAGCTGCAGACATCGAATCTGGCGACCCGGATGCCGGTCTGCTCATGGAAGTCGGCGGCGGCTTTCTCGTTGCCGGCGAAGTTGGCGATGACGGTGCGCCCCTGCTCATTCAGCGCCACGCTGACGGCGGCGCCGATCCCTCGCGTCCCACCCGTTACCAGTGCCACACGTGCCATCGGTTCCTCCCTGCTTGGTTTTATCCAGACATCCCAACCTTACAACGTGGCGCGCACAACTGACATCCCCGGCGCCGCGCTGGCCATCGAAGCGAATACTGTTGCACTTCGTAACCACCAGGCACAACGGCAGGCACCTGACTCACGCAACATGCGTTTGCATGAGCAGTGACGTCGTTGATGCCGACGCCGACCACGCAGGTCGGCGAGACCGGACGCGTGGCGGGGAAATGGACGGTCGCGCCCATGTGTCGCGCCGTCCGCCGGTGTTCCTGCATTGCGGCTGGCGAACCCGCGGCACCTGGATCTGGAACCGGTTCCGTCGGATGCCGGGGATCACCGCCTACTATGAACCACTGTCGGACATGCTCGCTTCGCTGCGGCCTGACGGCTTCGCCTCGTTGCACGCGGGCGATTGGGCGTCCGGGCACAATTTCCTCGATCGGCCCTATTTCGTCGAGTTCGAGCCATTGCTGGCGCGCGAGCGAGCAGGCGTGCGCGGCTATCGCAGCTCGTTCGCCACCGCCGATTTCTTTGCGCCACCGGACGCAAACCTGCCAGATCTAGAACGCTATCTGCAGCTGTTGCTGCGGACGGCGGCGACCCGAAGCCGGCAGCCGGTGCTCAAGTTCTGCCGGTCGCTGGGACGCATCGGCTGGATGCAGCAGAAATTTCCCGACGCCGTGAACATCGCCGTGCTGCGCAATCCCCTCGGCCAGTTCGCATCATCGTACCGGCAGTTCGCGCTGCACAACAACCTGTACTTCCTTGCAATGCCGCTGTTGCTGCTGGCCGCGCACAGGGATCTGCCGCCAGTGCGCGACTGTATGCAACTTCTCGCTATCAAACTGCCAGGCCCGAGCATGGCGGACTGCGAAACGCGCGTGCTGAGCGGCAGTCTCGCCGACTGCTATCGCTGCTTCATGGCGTTCTGGATCCTCACCGCCGCCAGGATCCCGGATTCGGTCGATCTGGTGATCGACACCGATCTGTTGGCGCATTCGAGCTGGTATCGCCGCGAATGCCAGCTGCGGCTTGCGAAACTGACCGGACAGACGTTCGAATTTGGTCCGCGTCATGACGACGCGAGCTCCGCTGCGAGCGAATACCGCCCGCACAGCGCCGAAATACTCGCGACGCACCACGCGGCGGAGGCCTTCTTGGCGGATTACGCAGGGACCGAGTGGTGTGGCAATGCCGCGCCGGCGCTGCTGGGGAAGCTGCTGGCTGAGGCCAGCATGCGCGCGCTGACTGTCGCGGCGTGCAACGTGCAGCCGGCCCAGCTGGGGGAATTGCATCTGGCCGCGCGACGGGCGACTCAAGCGGAACGGGAATTGACCGCTGTCCTCACGTCGCGGAGCTGGAAAATGACAGCGCCGTTGCGCTGGCTTGGCGGATGGCTTGCGCTGCAGCAGAGGCCACTCGCCGCAGCGGTTCCGCCGTGCGTCGAAACGCCATAGGCGGAGCCGGCTGCGACGCGTGCGGTCAGGATTTCTTGCCGCACCAGGCCTCGATTCGATAGCCGTCCGGATCGACCGCGAACGCAGCGTAGTAGTCGGGGCCGTAATCGGCGCGCAGTCCGGGCTTGCCGTTGTCCTTGCCGCCGGTCTGCAGCGCCGCCTTGTGGAAGGCGTCGACCGACGCCCGGTCGGGGGCAGTGAAACAGATATGCAGGCCGGACCGGTCGTCCGCCGGCACCGGATGCTCGGTGCCCATGACCCAGAAATCGGCCGTCTTGGCGCCATAGCCCAGCGCGCCGTCACTGGGACTGAGGCAGGTGTAGCCGAGCGGTTTCAGCGCGGCGTCGTAGAAGCGGCGGGCGCGGGCGATGTCGCGCGCTCCGATGGATATGTGGGCGATCATGGACATCCTCCTTCTAACCATCATGACAGTTAGACAGGGCCAGATTGCCGCCCGAATGTCAACCCCCTATATGGTTAGGATGCCATGGTGAACCGACCCGGCGAGGTGATTGCAGCGCCCGACGACGATCTTTGTCTGGCCTATGCCAACACGCGGTATTGGCGCGGCAGCGCAGCACCGACCGAGCAACTGAACAGTCCAGCCGACCTGCTGGGTTGGGCCGCAACGGCGGAGCGTCTGCCGCCGGCGCTGCTGCGGCGGTTTGATCAGGCGTCTGGGGTATTCGGCGGTGCGATTGGTCTGCGTGAGACCATCCATCGCTGCTTTGCCGCGACGGCGTCCGGGCGCGCTCCCGACGCGGCGGTCCTTGCGGCGCTCAATCTCGCCTTGGCCGAAGCACCGCCGCGGCGGCATGTGCGACCGGGCGGGTGGGACATCGGCACGCCGGCGCCTTCGGCCAGTGTGCTGCTGGCGCCGGTGCTATGGTCTGCTGCCGACCTGCTGGTGGGCAATCAGCTTGGGCGCGTGCGCCAATGTGCCAATCCGGACTGCGGGTGGCTGTTCCTCGACAACAGCAAGAGCGGCAACCGCCGCTGGTGCTCGATGAGCGCCTGTGGCAATCGCGCCAAGGCGCATCGGCACTACCTGCGGCAGAAGAAGCAATGACCCGGCGCCTGTCAGCGATGGTGGCCGCGGCAGCTTCTAGTCGGCCTGTCTTTGCGACAGCTCGATCGTCACGCCCTCCGGCCCTTCGATGAACACCAGCTTGCGCGCATGAAAATCCATGACTTCGTTGCGGGTCTTGAATCCGCCGCTGCGCAGGCGCGCGACCTCGGCTTCGATGTCGTCGACCGCAAAGCCGATGTGATTCATCCCGAGCGTGTTCAGGTCGTGGACATGCGGATTTGGCAGCATCGCCGGATTGAGATAACGGAGCAGCTGGATCTCGGCTCGCGGCGTGGCATGTTCCAGGACCAGCGTGATGTGTTCGGCTTCGATGCCGGGAACGCCCATATAGTCGGCGAACACCGGACCCTTGATTATCACCGACATCGCCTCTTTGAAGCCGAGCAGGGCGAAGAACGCCTTCGCCCTTTCGGCATCCCGTACCACGATCGTCAGGTGGTCGAAGTGCCTGACCATGGCGCGGTTACCGCTGCACGCACATCGCGACGCCCATGCCGCCGCCGATGCACAGCGTGGCGAGCCCCTTCTTCGCATCCCGCTTCTGCATTTCGTGCAGCAGCGTTATCAGTACACGCGCGCCGGACGCCCCGATCGGATGCCCGATCGCGATCGCACCGCCGTTCACGTTCACCCGGTCGGTGTCCCAGCCGAGGTCCTTGTTCACTGCCAGCGCCTGCGCGGCGAACGCCTCGTTGGCTTCGATCAGGTCGAGGTCATCGACCTTCCAGCCGGCCCTGGCCAGCGCCTTGCGTGTGGCCGGTATCGGACCGGTGCCCATCACCGCCGGATCCACACCCGCTGTCGCAAACGCCGCGATCCGCGCCAGCGGCGTCAAACCGCGCTTCGCCGCCTCGGCCGCGCTCATCAGCACCAGTGCGGCCGCGCCGTCGTTGATGCCGGACGCATTGGCGGCGGTGACCGTCCCGTCCTTGCTGAATGCGGGCCGCAGCTTGGCCATGGTCTCGATGCTGGCGTCGTGGCGGATGTACTCGTCATCGGCCACCACCACGTCGCCCCTGCGCCCCTTCACCGTCACCGGCGCGATCTCGTCCTTGAAGCGGCCCGCCTTCTGCGCGGCGCTCGCCTTCTGCTGCGAGCCGAGCGCGAACTGGTCCTGCTGCTCACGGGTGATCTGGTACTTGCTGGCGACGTTCTCGGCGGTGTTGCCCATATGGTAGCCGTGGAATGCGTCCCACAGCCCGTCCTTCAGCATGGTGTCGATGAACTCGATGCCGCCCATCTTCTGACCGGCACGCAGATAGGCCGAGTGCTGCGACTGGCTCATGCTCTCCATGCCGCCGGCGGCCACGATGGCGCTTTCGCCGGTGCGGATCTGCTGCGCGGCGAGTGCGACGGCACGCAGGCCGGAGCCGCACACCTGGTTGATTCCGAACGCCGTCTTGGCGTCCGGCAGGCCGGCGGCGCGCGCGGCCTGGCGGGCAGGGTTCTGGCCCTCGCCGGCGGCCAGAACCTGACCCAGAATCACTTCGTCCACGTCACCGGCCTCGACACCGGCGCGCTCGAAGGCGGCCTGCAAGGCGACGGTGCCGAGCGCGTGCGCGGACAGTGTGCCGAGGGCGCCGGAAAAACTGCCCACCGGAGTGCGGGCGGCAGAGACGATGACAATGTCGTCCATGAGTGGCTCTCCTGTTCTGGAGCGGCAGACTAGCGCCGCCAACTGCCTCTGGCCATGTAGGCACGAAGCGGCACAATATCAGACCCGACAAGAACGCAGGGAGGCTCTTTCATGACTGAAGCCGCGCTGAGCTACGTGCACGGCGCTGCCAGCGTGCCGCTGATCGGCGAAACGATCGGCGCCAATTTCGATCGCGCGGTGGCACGGTGGGGCGACCGCTCGGCATTGGTGGTGCGTCAGCAGGGCGTGCGCTGGAGCTACCGCGAGCTTGGCGAGAAGGTCGATGCATTCGCCGCTGGCCTGGTCGCGCTCGGGCTGCAGCCCGGCGAACGGGTCGGCATCTGGTCGCCGAACAACGCCGAGTGGGTGATCACGCAATTCGCCACCGCAAAGGCCGGATTGATCCTGGTCAACATCAACCCCGCCTATCGGCTGTCGGAACTGGAGTATGCGCTGAACAAGGTGGGCTGCCGCGCGCTGATCACCGCCACTTCGTTCAAGAACTCGGATTATGTCGGCATGGTCAATGCGCTGGCACCGGAACTGTGCACCGCCTTGCCCGGCCAGTTGCGGGCGGCGCGGCTGCCGACGCTGGAGATGGTGATCCAGATCGGCGGTCCGGCCGCGCCCGGCGCGATCCCGTTCGACAGCGTGTCCGGCATGGCGGCTCAATCGCACCATGCACGGTTGGTCGAGCTGGGCCCGAAGCTGCAGTTCGACGATGCCATCAACATCCAGTTCACCTCGGGGACGACAGGTGCGCCGAAGGGGGCGACGCTGACGCATCACGGCATCCTCAACAACGGTTTCTTCATCGGCGAGGCGATGAAGCTGACACACGAGGACCGGCTGTGCATCCCGGTGCCGCTGTATCATTGCTTCGGCATGGTGCTGGGCAATCTGGTCTGCACCACGCATGGCGCGGCGATGGTATATCCGGGTGAAGGCTTCGACCCATTGACCACGTTGCAGACGGTGGCGGAAGAGCGCTGCACCGGGCTGCACGGTGTGCCCACCATGTTCATCGCGCAGCTCGAGCATCCGGAGTTCGAAAAGTTCGATCTCTCGTCGCTGCGCACCGGCATCATGGCAGGCGCACCGTGCCCGATCGAAGTGATGCGTCGTTGCACTCGCGAGATGCACCTCAGCGAGATCACCATCGCCTATGGCATGACCGAGACCAGCCCGGTCAGCACCCAGACAACGACGGACGATCCAGTGGAGCGCCGCGTGACCACGGTGGGACGCGTGCAGCCGCATATCGAGGTGAAGATCGTTGACGCGGAGGGCCGCGTCGTGCCTCGCGGCGTGGCGGGCGAGTTCTGCACCCGTGGCTATTGCGTGATGCTGGGCTACTGGAATGACAAAGAGCGCACCGAGCAGACGATCGACGCCGCACGCTGGATGCACACCGGCGATCTGGCCACGATGGACGAGGAGGGTTATTGCAAGATCGTTGGCCGGATCAAGGACATGGTGATCCGCGGCGGCGAGAATATCTATCCACGCGAGATCGAGGAATTTCTCTATCGTCATCCAAGAATCCAGGATGTGCAGGTGTTCGGCATTCCCGATGAACGCTACGGCGAGGAGCTGTGCGCCTGGATCAAGCTGCGCAGCGGCGAGACGCTGACCGCGGACGAGGTGCGCGAGTTCTGCCGGGAGCAGATCGCACATTACAAGGTGCCGCGGCACATCCGGTTCGTCGATGAGTTTCCCATGACTGTCACGGGCAAGATGCAGAAATTCATCATGCGCGAACAGATGGCGGCGGAGCTGGGGGTGAAGGAGGTGGTCACCGCATGAGTGCAGACGCAGCCTACGACTTCATCGTCACCGGCGCCGGTTCGGCCGGCTGTGCCGTCGCCTCCCGCCTGTCCGAATCCGGCCGCTACCGCGTGCTGCTGCTGGAAGCCGGCATCCGCGACAGCAACCCGTGGATCCATATCCCGATCGGCTACACCAAGGCGTTCGCCAATCCGCGCGTCAACTGGATGTTTGACAGCGCGCCGGAGCAGCAACTGAACAACCGCACGCTGTATCTGCCTCGCGGCAAGGTGCTGGGCGGCACCAGCTCGATCAACGGCATGGTCTACATGCGCGGCGATCCCGCCGATTACGATCACTGGCGCCAGCTCGGCTGCACCGGGTGGGACTGGGACTCCGTGCTTCCCTATTTCAAAAAGGCCGAAGACAACCAGCGCGGCGCGGATGAGTTTCACGGCGCCGGCGGGCCGCTGCGCGTGTCCGATCCGCCGCAGATCTGGCCGCTCGCCAAAGCGATGGTCGAGGCGGCGACGCAGGCCGGCATCCCGCGTACCGCCGACTTCAACGGCGCGCAGAAGGAAGGCGCCGGCTACTACCAGACCACGACCAACAACGCCCGCCGCTGGAGCGCGGCTGCCGCCTATCTCCGTCCCGCACGCAAACGACCGAACCTCACGGTCGTCACCGAGGCACATGCCACCCGTGTACTGGTCGAGAGCGGCCGCGCCGTCGGCGTTGAGTATCGCACGCCCGAGGGTATGCGCACGGCACGCGCCCGCGGCGAAATCATCGTCTCCGGCGGCACGTATGGCTCGCCGCATCTGCTGCAACTCTCCGGCCTCGGACCCGCGGACCTGTTGAGCGAAACCGGCATCCCTATCGTGCGCGACATGCAAGCGGTCGGCGCCAACCTGCACGATCACTTCAACACCTACGGCGCCTATCGGCTGTCGCAGCCGGTCACGCTGAACGATCTCGCGCGCAGCCGATCACGCAAGTTCGTCGCCGGTGTGCAGTACGCGTTGGGCCGGCGCGGCATGATGGCCGGCACCGGCCTGTACGCCGGCGCATTCGTTCGCAGCGACCCGCGGCTCGAGCGGCCGGACATCCAGATCAACATGACCGCCTGGAGCACGGCTGAACGCAACCGCGACGGCATCCATCCGCATCCGTTCCCGGGCATCACGCTGAGCCCGGTCCATCTGCGCCCCGAGGGCCGCGGCACCGTCCGTCTCAAGAGCCCGGATCCGCTTGCGCCGCCAGAGATCCGCTTCAACTTCCTACGGTCGGATTACGATATGCAGGCGCTGATCTTCGGCATTCGCACCTGCCGCAGGATCGCCGCACAGCCGGCGCTGGCGTCCTACATAGCGGAAGAGATCGCTCCCGGCACGAAGTTCACCAGCGACGCCGAACTCGCCGACGTGGTGCGCGCCAGCGGAGTGTCGAACCATCATCCGGTCGGCACCTGCCGCATGGGCGCCGGGACCGATGCGGTGGTGGACCCTCGGCTGCGCGCGTATGGTGTCGAGCGGTTGCGGGTGGCGGATGCCTCGATCATGCCGGCCATCATCGCCGGCAACACCAATGCGCCGTCGATCATGATCGGGGAGAAGGCAGCCGCCATGATCCTGGAAGACGCCAGGGCGGCGTAACGAAAGGGGAAACCGGTCACATGCGCTGGGCACGCTTCGAGCAGAACGCCACGCCGGGTTACGGCGTAGTCGAGGGTGACGAGATCATTCCGGTGCGCGGCTCGCCGTTCGAGACGTGGGAGCGGACGTCCACCCGTCTGCCGCTCGCGAGTGTGAGGCAGCTGCTGCCGGTGATCCCGCGGACCTTCTATGCCGCCGGCCTGAACTACGCCGAACATGTGCGCGAGGCGGCCGAGAAGATCGGCCTGAAGGTGGAGCTGCCGAAGCAGGCGGACGCCGGCTATCGCGCCAACAACGCCCTGATCGCGCACGGTGAGAGCATCGTCATTCCCAAGGACGCCACCGACCAGGTCCAGTACGAGGGCGAACTGGTCGCGGTGATCGGCCGGAGGTGCAAGCATCTGACGCGCGACAACGCACTTTCCGCGGTGCTTGGCTACACCATCGGCAACGACGTCAGCGAGCGCACCTGGCAGAAGGCGGATCGGACGCTGTGGCGCGCCAAGAACACCGACACGTTCAAGCCGATGGGTCCGTGGATCGAGACCAACGTGAAGCTGGACGATCTGGTGACCAGGGTGCGGCTGAACGGCAGGCAGCTGATCGCGTTCCCGACCAACCACATGGTGTTCGGCGTGGTCGATTTCCTGGTGTCGATGACGCGGTATCTGACGCTGTATCCCGGCGATGTGCTGTGGATGGGCACCGAGGGCGCCACTGAGAACATGAAGCACGGCGATGTCTGCGAGATCGAAATCTCCGGCATCGGCACATTGCGCAATCCGGTTGTGCGGGAGAGCTGACATGGACATGCAACGCGAGGTCGTCGTGGTTTCCGGCGTGCGCACCGCGATCGGCGATTTCGGCGGCGGGCTGAAGGACGTGGCGCCGACCGATCTCGGCGCGCAGGTGGTGCGTGAGGCGTTGTCGCGCGCAGGTGTCGCCGGGGACGAAGTGGGGCAGGTGGTGTTCGGCAACGTGATCCACACCGAACCGAAGGACATGTATCTCGCGCGCGTCGCGGCCATGAATGCCGGTGTGGCGAAGGAGACGCCGGCGCTGACGCTCAACCGGCTGTGCGGCTCCGGCCTGCAGGCGATCGTGTCGGCGGCGCAGACCATCATGCTGGGCGACACCGACATCGCCGTCGGCGGGGGCGCCGAGAGCATGAGCCGCGCGCCGTATCTCGCGCAGGGCGTGCGCTGGGGTGCTCGCATGGGCGATGCGGCGATGGTGGACATGATGCTGGCCGCATTGCACGACCCGTTCGACAACATCCACATGGGCGAAACCGCGGAGAACCTGGCGGAGAGCCACCAGATCACCCGCGGCGACCAGGACGCGCTGGCGGTCGAGTCGCACCGCCGCGCCGCGCGCGCGATCTCCGAGGGCCGGTTCAAGCAGCAGATCCTGCCGGTGACGCTGAAGACGCGGCGCGGCGAGACGGTGTTCGACACCGACGAACATCCGCGTGCCGATGCCAAGCCCGAGGACCTGGCGAAGCTGCGCCCGGTGTTCCGCAAGGACGGCACGGTAACCGCCGGCAACGCTTCCGGCATCAACGATGGTGCGGCGGCGGTGGTGCTGATGGAGCGCAACACCGCGGAGCAGCGCGGCGTGAAGCCGATGGGCCGGCTGGTCGCCTACGGACATGCCGGCGTCGATCCGAAGATCATGGGCATAGGCCCGGTTCCTGCCACGCGCATGGCGTTGCGGCGCGCCGGACTGGCGCTGGCCGACATTGATGTGATCGAGAGTAACGAGGCGTTCGCCGCGCAGGCCTGCGCGGTGGCGAAGGACCTCGGCTTCGACCCGGCGAAGACCAACCCGAACGGTTCCGGCATATCGCTCGGCCATCCGGTCGGCGCGACCGGCACGATGCTGGCGGTGAAGGCGCTCTACGAGTTGGAACGCATCGGCGGACGCTATGCGCTGGTCACCATGTGCATCGGCGGCGGCCAGGGGATCGCGGCGATCTTCGAACGGGTATAGCACGCTGTCATTGCGAGAAGGCGACGCTCACTGCACCAGCAGCCACACCCCGAACGCCGCCATCGCGCCGCCGCCGATCCGCCCGATCCAGACGCCGCCGGGCACCAGCTTCTCGGCGAACACGAACGCCGCGATCGCGGCCACCCACAGCAGGTTCATCACTCCGACCGCGAACAGCAGCGCCATCAGCACCCAGCAGCAGCCAAGGCAGTACAGGCCATGGCTGGCGCCCATGCGCAGCGCCCCGCCCCACCCGTCGCGCCAGTGGTTCAACACGAACGCGAACGGCGAGCGGCAGTGACGCAGGCAGACGTGTTTCAGCGGCGTGAACTGATAGATTCCGGCCAGGATGAACACCACCCCGCCCGCCACCGAACTGACCAGGCCAAGCATCGGTGACAGCAGGGCGCCCTGCTGCAGCGTCCATTGCGCCGCGGTGGCCGCCAGACTGAATCCGCCCCACACGATCAGGTAGCCCGCGACGAACATCGTCGTCGGCACGTAAGGCTGTTCGCGCTCCCGTTTACGTCGCTCGAGTGCGGCGAACGTCAGGATCATCGGCGCCGCACTGGGCAGCATCATGCCCAGCATCATCACCCACCACATGGCGAACACCCAAGGTGCTGCGAACGGCATCGCCATGCCGGGCATGTCGCCCATCCCGGGCATCGACATGTCCATGTGCTGGCGAGCGACGAACAGATACGCCCAGGCGATCGCCGTTACGCCGAGAAGCGCCAACAGGACCACAGCGCGCTCGCCGCGCAGCAGGCTCGCCGGCGCCAGACGCACGTGCGGGGCCTACGCCGCCCAGGCGAACGGCGCGAAGTGGCCGTTGTTGCCCCTGCCCACCATGTCGAGATCGAGCCCGAAGCCATGCATATGGAATTGGCCGGTACGCGCCAGGGCAAGGCGCCGGCCGGCCGGATGTGCCGTGTTGTCGATATAGAACGGCTCGCCGCTCCGGTTGCGCGACGGCACGCCCTCGATCTCGAACGACAGGATGTCGGGAATCGACACCGACCGCTTCAGGCCCTCCAGCTTGAATTCGATCGGCTTGAACGCCACGCCACGGAAGTCGCTCACCAGGTTGCTGCGGATCATGCCGGGAGGGCCACCGGCATCCCCGGCGACGATCGCGGCCAGCGCGGCACGCTGCGCATCATCCGCACGCTCGTCCACCACGCCGGCAAACACCCAGTTGCCGTCGGCCATGATCTTGCCGGAGCGGATCACCAGTGCGAAGCACAGCCCCGACAGATCGGTGCCGTCACGCTGCCCCTTGTCGATCCGGAAGATCAGCGCCGCCGTGCAGTGGTCATACGTCACCTCGGCTTGCGGATTCGTGTATATACAAGGACATAGATAGTCGCAGTTGCAGCTCTCCATGTATTCGCCGCTGATCTGCCAGCCGGTTCCGGACATCGTCTGCCTCCTATGCGTCCGCCCGCCACCAGCCGCGCCGCGGCCACGGCAGTCCCAGGTTCTCCCGCAGCGTCGCGCCCTTGTAGTCCTTCTGGAAGATGCCGCGCCGTTGCAGCTCCGGGACCACGAACTTCACGAAATCCTCGAACGTCCCCGGCGTGTGCGTGCCACCTACCACGTAGCCATCGCACGCGCGCTCGACGAACCATTTTTCCATGCGGTCGGCAATCTCCTTCGGGCCACCGACGATCGCCTCGCGCGGCCGGCCGCGGCGCGTCACCTCCAGAAAATCGCGCACCGTCGGATTGCGGCCGATCACGCGCATCACCCGATCACGCATTGCCTGCATTCCCGACATGCCGCCCAGCTCCTCGTCCGAGAACGCCTCGTCCATGCCCTTCCTGGCGAAATCGAAATTCAGCGCCTCGGACAGCAGCGACAGTCCGTCGACCTCGCGATAACCGCGCTCGATCACCGCCATCTTGTCTTCGGCTTCGGCCTTCGTCTCGGCTGCGACCGGATAGGCGATCGTATTGACAGTCACCAGATCGGGATCGCGCCCATGTCGCGCCACGCCCTCCTTGAAGGCAGCATAGCGCCGCTTGCCCTCCTCGAAATCCGGATAGCCGACGAATATCGTCTCCGCCCACCGCTCGGAGAACCGCACGCCGCGATCCGACGAACCCGCCTGGATGATCACCGGATGGCCCTGCGGCGAGCGCGGCACCGTGAAGGTCCCGCGCGAGGTCAGGTATTTGCCACGGTACTCCGTGCGATGCACCTTGTCGGGATCGGCAAACAAGCCCGACTGCTTGTCGACGACGAGCGCATCGTCCTCCCAGCCATCCCAGCAGCCTAATACGATTTCCATGAACTCGTCGGCGCGGTCGTAGCGCAGGTCGTGCGCGAGATGCACCTCGCGGCCCATGTTCTGCGCTTCGCCGTCGTTGACAGACGTCACCACGTTCCATGCGGCGCGGCCACCCAGCATGTGGTCAACGGTCTGGAACCGGCGCGCCACATCGAACGGCTCGTAATAGGTGGTGGAAGCCGTCGCCCCGATCCCGAGCCGGCGCGTGCCGAAACCCATCGCCAGCATCGTCGCCACCGGATCCATCTTCACGACGCGCACGCCGTTCGCCACCACCTCGCCGGGATTGCCGCCGTCATAGATGTCCGGCATCGCCAGCCTGTCGTCGAAGAAGCCAAGCTGGAACTTGCCCTCCTCCAGCACCTGACCGATCTTCTGATAGTACGCGGCCGTGGTGAAATCCGTACGGCTTTCCGGGTGCCGCCACGCGCTCGCCAGCGTCGTGCAGTTCTGCGCCTGCAGGAAACCGACCAGAACCATTTGACGCATCGTGCCTTGCTCCACTGCCCTGATGGGGTTCGCATCGCTCAACCCATCCTACGCTGCTTCGCCTCGCCAGTTGTAGGATGGGTTGAGCGAAGCGAAACCCATCAATTACCGTCGCAGCGAAAGCGCTTTCCC
>DASXNR010000201.1:0-4512 GCA_036494925.1 Acetobacteraceae bacterium | reverse complement strand
GCGCGGCGAGAACTTCCAGACGACCGCGGCGATCAGCAGGATCTGAGAGAGCGCTGCGGAGGCAAGGGAGAGGTGCACGAGTACGCGGAAAATCGACGCCATCATGGCGGGATCGTTGAACATCGGAATCACCTGAAAGTTCGGTGGCGGCGGGATGCCAGCCACCAGGAGAAAAGGCGCGACAACATCCGCCCGTAGCGATGCCGAAGGCTCGAGGTTGCGACGCGGGCGAGCGCAGGAGAGACCGCTGCGAGCAGTATCTCGCCGTGGCTGAGCCCAGCAGCGCGTGCACCGGGCGGGAGTGCCGCACCACCACTGGGCGGGACGACGTAGCGCGCAGCGATGCGTTGCGCCTTCGCCGGTGTCACGTGGAAGACCTCCCGAGCGCCTGGCACGAGCGCGAACCGGCAGATGTCCAGCTCGCGATGTGCAGCTGCTTCAGTTTCGGTGATGTTGCAGGTGACCGCGGACCAGTAGACGTGCCAGCGGATCCCGTGGGTGCGTTCGTAGTCGCTCGCCCGCGCGTCCGGCGTGCCGTCACGCGTCATGCCGATCTTGGCCAGCGACTGGTCGCGGTTCGACAGCACGTAAAGCATTCCGCGGTCCTGCATGAGATCAGCGGTCCCCGGCGTCTCTGTGCGGCCCAAGCGCGGCATCGATCAGCGCCTGCAGGCGTGCGCGGGCCGCTCCCTGCAGCGTTCGGCTGGCTTTGCACACGTCGTCCCGCAACACTGTTGCTTCGACCTCGTCGCGGTCGACGCAAAGGGCCAGATCAGCCTCGAATTCTTCAAGCCAAGTGGTCACCGTCGGCTAGGGTTGGCGCAGCAGGACCGCTTTGTTGATCGCACCGCGTAGTGCTTGTGGCAGGCCTGGACACTGGGAACGGGTCGTCATCCAGCGGTGGGATGTCGTCGTTGATGCGTTCCGCTTCTTCCCGCGCACGGCCTCGGTCATAATCGTCCATCATCTTGGCTCTGGCGCGGTGCTGCAGCGACGGCTCGCGCTTCGGAGTGGCGTCCAGCGGCGGGATATCGTCGTCGCGATACTCGACCGAGCCCATCTTGCGAGGCGCTGAGGCGACCGGCGCGACCTGCGTGACCACACCCCTGGTCGGCTGCTTGGCCGGAGGTGGCATGGCGTCGGTGCCGCTGTCGAGCCATAGCCGCAGCATCCTGCCAGTCTGCCGGCCGATGCGATCCGACCAGCCGTCGAACAGCGAGGTGCGATCCTTCGATGCCCGCGCGAAGTGGTTCTCCGCGACGTCCATCACCAAGGTGAACTCGTACTCGACTCCGTCTCTTTGGACGGGGCTGAGCCCTAAATAGCTTGCGCACTGAGTTCTTGCCGCGATCATCCCTCTCGATGACGTATTCGGTCTTGGTCCGCATAGTGGCGATGATGTGGGCCGGGCTGCCCAGCATTTGTTCCACGAGCTTGTTATGTTCCGGCGTGATCTCGCGCCAGGTCGCGAAGCTGTTGCGGTACTTGCCGCTGTTCTCGAGCTGCCCCTGCTTGTCGAGCAGGCCCCCCCTCCCCGCTCCAGGCGTGGCTCAGGCTGTCGACGACGATGGTGTCGTAGCCGGCATCCTCGAAGGCGCGGATCGCTTCGCGATACTTCGCCACGGTGTAGGGTGGTTCGAGGGTGATGACGTCGTAATCGCCCAGGTCGGCGTAGAGATCGCCGGAGCCGTGCTCGGTGTCGATCAGGCCGATCTTTGCCCCGAGCCCGAATGCGAGCTGTAGTGCGGAGCACGTTTTGCCGCTGCCCGTTGGCCCTACGAGAGCCAGCCGCAGTTTCGCTTTCCTGCGCTCGGCTTTGCGGATGACGGGGCTACCACCTTGGACACGCGATAGTTCATTCATCACGAGCAGCTCCTGAAGACGCAGATTGGTTCCTGATTGCCGACCAGCCGGGCGCCCGGCACCGCGGCGCCTGCGCGCAGCAGCTTGCCGATCGCGACCTTGTCCGGTGCGGGAGGCGGCTGTCGCATCAGCTCGGGCGGGATCGACCGCGCGTCCTCGATGTCGACGTGGTCCGCTTTGGTGCTGAGGTGCACGACGTGGCTGGCGAGAGCGACCGACGGGCAGCCGGTGTCACTCATGCAGCTGGCCAATGCGGTGCGCGCGGTTGCTTCGACCTGCTTGGCCGCAGCGACGATTGCTTCGGCGGCCAGCACGATTCCGCCGGCCGCGCGGAGGATCTCCAGAAAGTCGGCATCGGGTGTGAGGCCGGCTCTTGCGGTGCGGTAGGCCTGCACGGCGTCGCGCAGTGGCGGGGTCGCGTTGGCGATCGCACTGCGCAGTGCAGCGGCTGCTGCGCCGGCGTGTGACTGCTGCTGGCTGGCGGGGACGCTGGTGATGGCGTTCATCACGCGGCGTCCTCCAGCTGCTCGAGCAGGTCGGCGATCGCCTCGTCCGCCGTGGCGCCGGTGCCGACCGGATAGTGGCAGTCTGGGCAGCCGCAGTAGGTGTTGCGGTCGATCGCGTGCCAGGCTTCGCTGGCGAGCGCGTAGCCGGTCAGATCGGGGAATGCCTCGATGGCCATCACGCGGCGTCCTCGAGCACCAACGGGCTGCGGCGGATCATCGCGGCGGTGTCGTCGATGTTCGCCAGCTCGTCCTGCAAGACCTCGAGCAGATCGGCCGTGATCCAGCGGCGGTCCGGGTGTTGGATGCGGTCGGTCTTTGTTACATCTGATACGCTAGATATCACCTGCCACCTGTAGATGCAATCTAAAATGTCACCTGGTACTGAAAAATTCACCATGACCGGGCGCCAGCTGCGGGCGGCGCGGGCGCTTCTGAACTGGACAGGCGAGCAATTGGCTGAGGCTGCGGGAATCAGCCTGATGACGATCAGGCGGGCCGAGGCGCTCGATGGGCCGCTACGCCTCATGCCAGCGAATCGGCAGGCTCTGCGCGCCGCCTTTGAAGTAGCCGGTGTGACGTTCACGCATGACGCAGACGGCAGCATCGGCGTCCGGCAACGTGCAGCAGGCCGCGAGCCGCCGGAAGCCGAGACAGCGCCGGTGAAGCGCCAGGCGCACGCGAAGGCCAAGGCTAAAGCCAAGGCGGCGCCAGCGTCGCTGCGCGCTATGCGGAGGCGGGCATGAGCGACCGCCTCGCTTTGGCCGACGCGACGTCCCTGCCCTGCTCAGCGAGCCGCACGTCACGACCGTCACCCATGCACTGAACGTATGGCGTTGATCCTGACCAAACACGCGCGAGACAACTTGGCCCTCTACAACCTCGACCCGGCATGGATCGAAGCCACCATCGCCGGGCCGCAGCATGCGGATCGCGACCCCGAGGACTCGGCGCTCATCCGTGCCTGGCGGCGCATCCCGGAGAGAGGCGGCCGCGCACTGCGCGTTGTCTATCGGCCAGTGAGCGCCGATATGGTGGTCGTGACGGCCTTCTTCGATCGAGGGGTGACACGATGGCTACCAAGGTGAGATTCGATCCCGAGGCTGACGCGCTGATGATCCGCTTCGACACCGCCGCAATGGTCGAGGGCGAAGAGGTGTATCCCAACGTCGTCCTGCATTTCGATACCGCTGGGCGGATCGTCGGCATCGAAGTGCTACATGCGAGCAAAACCCTCTCGAGCGGCGCGCTCGCCCACTTGTCCGCATCCGTCGCATCAGTGGGGGCCGGCAGCCCCTGACTGGTCTGTAGCGCGTTCTATCGCCTGCCATGTGTGCTGGTGCCCGCAATTGTGACCGTTCCGGCTAAGGCGAGGTAAGCAAACCGCACGACTGCGCGGTCATGATCACGAGCGCCACGGCGCCGATGGCCGCGAGAAAGAGCAGCTCAGCCGGGCCCATCGGCGGCCGCCGTCGATCTCGGCGGGTATCGGCTCCTCCTGCAAACGACCGTTCGGCGATTACTCAGTATGACAGCACGGTGCCACGGTAGCACGGTGTCTTGACATCTCGCCGCCACGAAGGAATGATACCATTCCTTCACAGGGAAGCCCGATGCGCACCATCATTCTGGCGAGCCGAAAAGGTGGTGCGGGCAAGACAACTCTGACCTGCCATCTCGCGGTCGAGGCCGAGCGGCGCGGTCACGGCCCGGTCGGCATCATCGACACCGACGATATGGCCGGGCTGGCGAAGTGGTGGGATGCCCGTGAGGCGGCGACGCCGGTTCTGGCGCGGGCCGAGCCGGATCTAGCCGCAGGTCTAGCCGCACTACAGGAACGCGGCTGCCATCTGGTGCTGGTCGACACACCGCCGGCAGTCGGCGGCATTGTCGTCGCGGCGATCGCCGCCGCCGACCTGGTGATGATTCCCGTCCAGGCCACACCCGACGATCTTCGTGCCGTGTGCGTGACCGTCCAGGCGGCCGAGAGCGCCGGCAAGCCGCTACTGTTTGTCATCAACCGCGTGAAACCGCGGGCACGACTGACGGCCGATGCCGCTGTCGCGCTGTCACAGCATGGCGCCGTAGCGCCGGCGTTCATCTACGACCGCGTCGACTATGCCGCGGCAAAGATTGATGGGCGCAC
>DASXNR010000200.1:0-7859 GCA_036494925.1 Acetobacteraceae bacterium | reverse complement strand
ACGCCACGGCCTCGACGTCGGCGAAGCCATCCGGCGCGCGTTCCTCCAGCACGTCGATCACCCGTTCCGGCCCACCCTTGCGGTTGTTCAGCACGATTTCCGCGGTCATCGGCCGGCGCTCGGCATCGTACGCCGCGAGCGCATCCGACACGTTGTTGCCCGCCAGATGCCGCGCCAGCGCGCGCGCATCCAGCACCGCCTGGCTCGCCCCGTTGGATCCCACCGGATACATCGGATGCGCCGCGTCGCCCAACAGCGTGGCGCGGCCGAACGACCAGCGCGGCAGCGGGTCGCGATCGCACATCGGGTATTCGTAGAACGTCCCCGAGGCACGGATCAGCGCCAGCGGATCGACGAAATCGAGCCGGAACCGATCGCGCACGAACGGCTCGACCTCGTCCAACTGGCCGGGACGGTTCCAGTCCTCGCCTCGCGGCGGCAGGCCGGTGCCGTCGCCGATCCGCGCCATCACCGCCCAGTTGGTCAGCCGCCGCTCGGGTGTGGCGGAGTCCGCATGGATCGGATAGAAAACGAATTTCTGGCCCATGCCGCCAGCGATCACCATGGTGCGGCCATCGACATACACCGGCCAGTCGGCGGCACCTCGCCACAGCATCATGCCGTTCCACACTGGCGGACCTTCGTCCGGATAGTACATCGACCGCACCGTGGAGTGGATGCCGTCGGCGCCCACCAGCACGTCGCCTTCGGCTTCGCGTTCATCGCCCGACTCGCGCCGCTCGAACCGGGCCACGATGCTTGTGCTGCGCTCCACCAGCGAGACCAGCCGGTAACCGGTGCGCACCGCGTCCGCGCCGAGACGGTCGCGCACCGCCGCCAGCAGCACGCCATGCAGCCTGCCGCGATGAATCGAGAACTGCGGCGCGTCGAACCCGGCGTCGGTGCCCCGCAGCTCGCGCCACACCACCTGACCGAAGCGGTTGGCGTAGATCAGCTCGCGGGTGCGGATACCGGCACGGTCGAGCGCCGGCAGCAGGCCGAGCGCCGCCAGCTCCTTGATCGCGTGCGGCAGCGTGTTGATGCCGACGCCGAGTTCGCGCAGCTCCCGCACCTGCTCGAACACCGCGCAGTCGATGCCGACCGCGTGCAGCGACAACGCCGTCGCCAAGCCACCGATCCCACCCCCCACGATCAGCACCCGCATCGCGCTGTCTCCGGTCAGTCGTTAACCATGGCGGCGAACAGCCAATCGGATCAAGTCCGGCCTGAGCGCGCCTGACAATCGAGCGGCGTGGTCCCCCCCGCCTTAGATCTCACTTCGGCGGCGCGCGCCGGTCCAAGTGCGGGAGTGAATTTCTTGCCTCCGTTCGTCCGTTCAGTTAGAACGTATCGTGAACTTACAGGATGACGGCGAAGGTGGCATTTCTTCCCAGCGTCTCTGTTGCTGCCATTACTCTGCAATCGGTCATCAATTGGACGGTGGACCGTATCGCACACTGGCTCGCGCCACGTCCGGCGATCGCGCCGGCAGCGGGCCTAGCGCCCGTGGGGGCAAGACCCCATGAACCGCGATCGCGGCGTGAGAAAATGCGACGATGTGTCGGGACGGCCAGGGCATCGCGCGCCAACTGTGTAACGCCACCTATTCGATAACCGGATGGATCAGCCCAGTGCTCGGCGGGACAGCGGTCGCATGCTGCGGGTCGATCGTCTCGCGACCTGTATCGCTGAGACTGGGGCGAGACTCCCGCCAAGGGAGACGCATTCATGTATCAAGTCCGCGACCGAACATCAGCTTTCTTCGATTCACGCTCTGTCGCATCGGGTCGGCTGGCGCGGCTGACATGACTACATCCCCAGATACGCCCGCCGCACCGCATCGTCCGCCGCAATTGCCGCGGCCGGACCGGACAGCACGATACGGCCCGTCTGCAGCACATACGCCCGGTCGGCGATCGCCAGCGCCTCGACCAAACGCTGCTCCACCAGCAGCACGGTCACGCCAAGCTCGCGAATGCGCGTCACGGCGGCGAGGATGTCATCGACCAGACGCGGCATGATGCCCTGGCTCGGCTCGTCCAGCATCAGGAACCGCGGCTGCGTCATCAGCGCCCGGCCGATCGCGAGCATCTGCTGCTCGCCGCCGGACAGCGTCTCGGCCCGCTGCGCCAGGCGCTCCTGCAAGCGAGGGAACAGCGAGAACACCAGCTCCAGCGGCTTGAAGCGATCGGCTCCGCGCCTTGCGTAGGCGCCGAGACGCAGATTGTCCTCGACGGACAGGCGCGGGAACAGCCGTCGTCCCTCCGGTACCATGGAAACGCCGAGCCGGGTGATGCGATGCGCCGGCAGCCGGCGCAGCGACTGGCCCTCGAATTCGATCGTGCCTTCCCTCGCCACCTGGCCTGCGATCGACTTCAGCAGCGTGCTCTTGCCGGCGCCGTTCGCGCCCACCACCGCGACGATCTCACCGCGCTCCACCTCCAGCGATACACCCTGCAACGCGCGCAGGCCGCGATACGAGGCGGAGACGTCCTCAAGCCGCAGCATAGCGGTCGCCGAGATAGGCGCGGATCACGTCGGGATTGCGCACCACATCGGCCGGCGCGCCGATGGTCAGCACGCGGCCCAGGTCCAGCACCACGGCGCGATCGACCAGCGGCAGCAGCACCTCCATGACGTGCTCCACCATCATCACCGTGATGCCACGGGCGCGCACGTCGCGAATCAGCTGCACGCCGGACTGCGCCTCCACCGGCGTGAGGCCGGTCAGCATCTCGTCGAGCAGCAGCAGACGCGGCGCGGTCGCCAGCGCGCGGGCGACTTCCAGACGGCGCTTCTCGGCTGGCGTCAGGGAGTGCGCCGGCGTATCGGCACGCGCCGCCAGCCCGGTGAAGACCAGCGTGTCCAGTGCGCGCGCCATTGCGGCACGGGTGCGCGACAGCCGTGCGTAGGCGCCGACCATGACGTTCTCCAGCACCGTCATGGAATCGAAGCTGCGCACCACCTGGAAGGTGCGGGCGATGCCGAGCAGGGAACATTGCTCCGGTGTCAGGCCGGAAATGCGGCGGCCGTCGAGGCGGATCTCACCGGTGTCAGGTGTCACCGCGCCGGAGATCGCATTGAACAGCGAGGTCTTGCCGGCGCCGTTGGGACCGATCAGGCCGAGGATCTCGCCCTCGCGCACTTCGAAGCTGATGTCCGCGTTGGCGGCGACACCGCCGAACGACTTGCTGACGTTGGCGACTTCAAGCAGCGGCGGCATCGTCCGCTCCAGCCGGCGCGCGCACGCGGACACCGATCAGGCTGGCAAGACCCTGCGGCCGCGCCAGTGCCACCACAATGATCAGACCGCCGTAGATCATCAGATCGACGCCGCGTCCCGAGCCGCCGAGATAGGAGCGGGTCAGTTCGGACAACGGGATCAGCACCGCCGCGCCGACCAGCGGTCCCCACAGCGTGCCGACTCCCCCAAGCACCGCGGGCAACGGGATGAGAATGGACAATTGTCCATACAGCACGCTGTCGGGATCGATGTAGCCGACATACTGCGCATAGATCGCGCCGCCGATCCCGGTCAGTGCGCCGCTGATCGCGGCGGCCGCCATCTTGGACGGGAAGATGCGCACCGCCAGGCTGCGCGCCGCCACCGGATCGTCCTTCACCGCGCGCCACACGAAGCCCCAGCGCGAACCCTCGATCAGCCAGGCCACCAGCCAGGCGACCGCGGCGAACGCCAGCGCCGCGTAGTGGTACGGCAGCTTGTCGATGCGGAACTGCAGCCAGAGCCAGGAATCGCCGACCGAACGGACATAGGGGATGTTGATGCCGGTGGCGCCCCCGATCCAATCGAAGTTGAGGGCCAGCAAATAGCCGATCTCGCCCACCACGACGGTGGCGATCGCATAGTAGTGGCCGGACAGGCGAAAGCACGGCCAGCCGACCAGCAACGCCATCAGCCCGCCCAGCGCACCGCCGGCGAACATGCCCACGGTCGGCGGGATGCCGGCGCGTGTCAGCAATAGCGTGGATACATACGCCCCTACGCCGAAATACAGGGCATGGCTCAGCGAGATCTGTCCGCAATATCCACCCAGGATGTTCCACGCCTGGGCGAGGCCGGCGAACAGCACCGTGATGATGATCAGGTTGCGGGTATAGACATCGTGGATCGGCAGCGGCAGCAACGCGAGGGCCGCCAGCAGCACCCCGCCGATCAGCAGTTCGTAGCGGCGACGGCGGGTGATCGAGGTTTCCATTCAGAGCGTGCCGAACAGACCGCGCGGCCTGAACATCAGCACGGCGAGATAGATCGCGAAAATGCCGACCTGCTTCAGCGACGGTTCGATCAGCGACGCGGTCAGCGCCTCGACCAGGCCAATCAGCAAGCCGGCGATCAGCGCGCCGAACAGGCTGCCGAAGCCACCCAGCGCCACCGTGACATAGGCGATCAGCGCGAAGTTGGCGCCCACGTTCGGGGTGACATAATAGAACGTGGCGAGCATCACGCCGGCGATGCCGACCGCGGCGGCCCCCATGCCCCAGCCCAGCGCGAAAATGCGATCGCGGTCGATGCCGATCAACGCGACAGCGTCGCGGTCCTCGCGCGTCGCCTCGAGTGCGCGGCCGAACTCGGTGCGACTGATGGCGAGCAGCGCGCCGAACGCAAGCAGACTCACCATGCCGGCGGCAAGCTGCGGCAAGGGTACGAACACGCCACCAAGGTCGATCGTGCGATTGGTCAGCAGCGAGGTGCTGATGCTCTTGAAGTCGCCTCCGAAACTGAACTGCGCGGCGCCGCGCAGCAGGATCGCAAGGCCGAAGGTGACGAAGATCTGCACCATGCCGCGGTTGAACCGCACCGACAGCGCACGGGCGATCAGCAGGCGGTAGATCGCGAAGCCCAATGCGAACAGCGCTGCTGCCACCGGGACCAGCAGCAGCAACGGGTCGAGCCCGGTTGCCAGCCAGACCATGAAAGTGGCGTACATTGCCAGCATCAACAGCTCGCCATGCGCGAAGTTCACCACATCCATCAGGCCGAAGATCAGCGAGAGGCCGGCGGCGACCAGAGCATAGATCAGCCCCATCAGCAGGCCGCCGACCGCGACCTGCAGCAGGACGGTGAGGGTCACGGGGAATTCTCCCCCTCCCCTTGCGGGAGAGGGTCGGGGGGAGGGGGCGCCGGTGACCGCCCACGGCCCCCTCCCCCCAACCACCTCCCGCAGGGGGAGGGGGAGGACATTGCTAGCGTCCGACGTTCCACACCGCGTCCTCAGCCGCCACGTCGAACGGGTAGATCGTGTGGTACTTGCCATCCCGCATCTGCTGAATCACCGGCGACGCCTCGGTGTTCTGCCCGGTGCTGTCGAACTTGATGCCGTGCCATGGCATGATCGTCTGATCCCCCGGAACATCGGTCGCCATCAGTGCCGATCGCAGCTTGTCGGGATCGGTCGATCCCGCGCGATTGATCGCATCGGCCAGCACGATCAGCGCGGTGATCTCGCGCCCGGTGTTGTCATTCAGGTCCTTGTTGCTGCGCGCACGAAACAGCGCGTTCACCGCCGGGATCGCCGGCCGCGCCTTCGCCACATCGAGCGCGAATGCCGAGCGGCTCATCACGCCTTCCATCAGCGGCCCCACCGCGTCGACCAAAGCCTGCTCCGCGAACCCCGCCGATTGCGCCATGATCGCCTTTGGCGCGTAGCCAAGGTCATGCATGCCGCGCATCAGCAGGATCGCATCGGATGTGTACGATGTCGGCATCACCACATCGGCGTCCGCCGCCTTGATCTGCTGCACCTCGGCCGATAGCGACGGCGAGCTGGCGCGATAGCGGATATCCGCCGCCACCTTGATCCCCGCCGCCTCCGCCATCTGCTTCTGCGCATTGGCGCTGTCGGTGCCGAACAGCGTGTCCTCGTGGAACAGCGCGACGCTCCGCACCTTCCGACCGCTTTTGGCACCGATGTCGCGGAAAAAGTCGAACATCGCCTGGGTGAACATCAGGTCGTGCGGCGAGGTCCGGAAGAACCACTTCAGCCCGCGCTGGTTCAGACTGGGCGATGAACTCTCCGCCGCCATGAAGGGCACTTCATAACGGTCGGCCACCTGCGACACCGTCGCCGCGGTGGCGCTCTGATATGAGCCGATCAGCGCCACCACGTGTTCCTGCGTGATCAGCCGTTCCGCTTCGGCGCGCGCCTTCTGTGGATCGCCCTGATGGTCGGCGAAGATCACCCGCACCTTGGCGCCGCCCAACTTGTCGAGACCGCCGCCTTTGCCCAGCAGCATCGGCACGTTGTGGCTGCCGTTGATGATCTCGGCGGCGGTCTCCATCGCCGCCTTCGCGTCGCTGCCGACCTGCGCGTTCGGCCCGGTCATCGGATACAGCGCGCCGATCACCACATCGTCCGCGGCGCGCGCAAATCCACCCCCGATCGCCAGCACGAATGCCGCGACCGCCAACATCAGACGTTGCATGGGAAGCCCCCTCGGTTGTCGCGAAGTGACATCGGCCGGCGGCAGGCTGTCAAGCAATCAGCCGAGATCGGCGACCAGGAAGGCGAAGCGTGCGCAGATCAGGCCAAGCACGACGGTGACGCAGATCGCGATGAACAGATCGCGCGCGGACAGCAGCCGGCGCACCGGTACGGCCGCCGCGATCGGCACCACCAACGAACCGACGCTGACGGCGAGGCCGAACTCCGACCAGGCATAGACCCACATCATGAACCCCACGATCATCGCGATGAACACGGGGAAGATTGCGGCGACCAGCCACATGTCGTTCGGCAACTGCGCGGCACCCAGGATCACGAAGCCGAACAGCGCGATCGAAACGAAATACAGCAGCTCCGGCGGCATCCGCGCTACGTGCCGACCTTCAGGGTCGCCACCAGCCCGCGCAGGCAGGCCAGCATCGACAGCGCGGTGATCTGGCCGGTGCGCGGGTTCTCCTCACTCGGCACGTTCTCGATCGTCATGGTGAAGCGCGCTGCCTCGGCCTCCACCCGGATGGTGTGGGTGTTGCGGTCGATGCCGGGATCCGCCCAGATCTCTACGCGGGTGAGGAGCGGTCCGATGCCGGCCAGCGCCAGTGCCGCCGCGACATTGACGTTGGCCGGAAATCCGGCGGCGGCATCCAGGGCGTTGCCTTCGAACACGCGCTTTGGTGCGTCGAGACCGCTCACGTCGATGCCGTGCTGCACCAGATAAGGCGCCCCCTCGAGCCCACGTGGCGGCTTGCGGCTCTCGATGGCGACGCTGTCCACCCGTCCCTCCGCGGCGGCACGCACGGCGTCGAGGCCAAGCAGCGCTCCGGTCGGCACCACGATCCGCGCGCCGGTGTCCTGCGCGCGGCGCACCAGGTGCATGCGCGGCAGCAGTGCGCCCACCGAGGCCGGAACGAAGATGCGGCCGCCCTCAATGGCGGAAGCCGCGATCCGCTCGAACACTTCGGCGGGTGCCGCCTCCACGACGATATCGGCCTCCGCCAGGCCCTCCAGCGTTACCAGCCGCGGCAACGAACGGAAGCCGCGCAGACTGGCACCCGCCTTGGCGTGATCGCGCGCTGCCACCGCAATGAGCCGCAGCCCATCCACGCCGGCATCGAGTGCCCGCGCCAGCTTCAGGCCGATTGCTCCCAGGCCGCCGATCGCGACCGTCTTCATCGTGTCTCCCCCTCCGCGATGGCGCGCGCCGCAGCCAGGTCCTCCGGCGTGTTGACGTTGAGGAAGGGGTCCCATTTCGCAACCGCAAAATCAACCCGGCGCATGCCAATGCCGGCAGCGAAGCGGGCGATGTCGCGGCGTCCCGGAACCGACAGCACCTGGCGCAAGCTGCCGCGGCACACAGGCGGCCACAGCGCGACCAGGTGGTGCGCCCGGCCATTGCTC
>DASXNR010000199.1:0-11210 GCA_036494925.1 Acetobacteraceae bacterium | reverse complement strand
GCCAATTCGACCCACGCTACCGACTCGCCGCGCAACGTCGTTGCGAACCGTTCCGGGACGCCGAGGAGGCTTGGTTCTGGACCATGGCCGCATTGGTGGCACGGCGCGAAGGCGCCCGTTATACCGCAAACCAGGGTCGCGTCGTGCGCCCGTGCGAGCCCGACGACGTGGTGAAGTGCCTCGACGGGTTGTACCGCCAGCGCCGGATCGACCTTGTCCACGCGCGCGTCCTGCGCATCTGGGGCGAACGCAGGCTGCGCCTAACCGGGCTTTTCCCAGCGAGCGCTGCGACTGGAGGTTGTGGAGGGAGGCGCTGGAACGGCTCGAATGGCCATTGCGGGTGAAGGGCATTGTCGGCTGAAGCAAATTTACTAGGATAATTTTCTTGACAAAACTGGATCGCATCCCATAGTATTACTTCGTCAACGGGCGGACTCTGCCCGCTGACCTTTCTCCTCCTCGAACCTCAAGGGCTGCCGCCACCCGCGGCGGCCCTTTCTTTTTGCCCGAAGGGAGCCTCCAGCCATGGCATTCGCCATCCGCAATCTCTCCGTGCTTGCTTACGCCAATGGCTTCACGCTGTGGCACTACAAGTCCGGCAAGGACCGGCTCACTCAGGTGGAGAAAGCGGATTTCTTCGCCGATGGGGCCGACATGCTGGCCGAGGGCGACATGTTGCTGGTCTCGGCGCCGGACGGCGGCCGCATCCTGACTGTCGCCGCCGGTACCGCCGGCGAGGTCGCCACTGCGCGGCTGGTATGATCGTTCACCGTGTCGGGACCGGCTGCTTCAATACGTCCCGGCCGTGCCGCAGCGATCCCGCCTCGGTGAACACGTATCGTCCGTCCTGCCTCGCAACGGCCAGGCCCATCGCGACCAGCCGCGTCAGGCAGGCGCCGTCCTTCAGTCCCGCGGGGCGCCCGACGTTCCCGCTCAGCACCAAGCGGTGCAGCGCTGAACGGCAGCAGGTCTCGAGATACGGCTGGTTCCACACAGCCGGCATCGTCGGGCGTCGTCTCCAACGAGACAAGCCATGCGGAGATTCACGCCATGAGTGATACGGCTGTGCCTCGGACAGCAACGACCGCAACTGGGTCAACCAACTGGATACCGTGGGTTGCTGCGTTGCTTGGCTTCGGTTTTCAGATCGTCTGGTTCAGCAGCCAGTTCGGCTCCGTGAGTGCCAGAATCGAAGAGTCCGAGCGGCGCGTGGCGGCGATCTAGCAGAACGGCTCGCCGGCGGTACAGGCCATTCGCACCGAGGTCTCGATCAACTCGCGTCGCATCGGCAACCTGGAGGACCAGTATTTCTCCAAGGTCAGCAGCCTGCTGACCGACAACGCCGCGCACAACGAGCGGCTGAACAATCTTCAGAGCGAAATGGAATCGCTGCGCCAGTGGCGGCTCGCGCATGTCGGGGACGATGGCAACACGGCCGGCCGTCTCGCCGAGATCGAGCGCCGGCTCCAGCAGTTCGACACAGCGCAGGCCGCCCTGGAGCGAGAAGTCGCCGCAATCCCGCGCCCAAGGACACGGCCCTGAAGCGTCCCGGCGCCTGGAGGACGAGCGACCGGACGTACCTTGCGCTGCCCGGCGTTGGTCATCCGCGCGGCCAGATCCCATCGACGAGCCGACGATCCATATCGGCCGCGGTCCCTTACAGGAGACACCTGCCGATGACACAGTTCGACCGCAGCGCGACAATGTCTGTTGGATTGCTGGGTCGCCTTTGCCGGCCAGTCGGCGCCGCGCTGGCTCAACCGCTGATCACGGTTGGCATGCTGGTGTTCCTCTACGCCGGCTGGCATGTCCGCGACGAAGCGGGAATCGGCGCGGGCCTGCGCGTGGCGTTCATCGATACCAAGGCCTACCGGACCGATCACGAGCACGAACGGGAGGCCGCTATGCTGCAGACCGAGCTGCATTACGCGGCCGACACCGACAAGTTGATCGACGAGTCGCTGGCCGGGCTTCTGGGCTACGCGCCGCTCGCGGCCCGGGTGCGGCTCGGCGTGGTGCATAACGGCATCACGGGTGTGACAGGGGTCGCGCTGTTGCGGTACGATGTCACGAACGCGGTCGCCGCGCCGGGGAAGACGGTGGGCGCGCTGTTGCTGAACCAGCCCTTGTCGGACTGGAACAATTTCCTGCCGGTGCTGCTCGCCGGCCGGTGCTTTCTGGGTTTCGTCGCCGAGCAGCCCAATCCGGCGCTTCGGGCCCGGTTCGAGGGGCTTGGTGCCGGTACCTTCATGGCCTGTCCCGTGATCGACAACCGGAGCCGGATGCTTGGAGCATTGTTCGTCACATGGGATGCCCGTGACCTTCCAATACCGGCGATACGCTCCAGGCTGTCATGAAGCATGCGCTTACTGTCGGCGCTCAGGTCGCAGCCGCGCTCGACCTGCGAGGGCGGATGTCGCCGTACTCTGGAGGTTCCGAATCGCAGTGAGACCCGAAGCGCTGGTCTGCCGAGCATGACGCCCAACATCGCTTCCGCGTTCATGCCGCTGCTCGGTGGCCTGGATCCGGAGCGGGCGCACGACTTTGCGCTGCGCGCGCTCCGTCTCGGCCTGGCCGGGCACGCCGCCGACGGCGATGATCCTGCACTCGCCGTGACGACGCTTGGCCGGCGGTTCGCCAATCCTGTCGGGCTTGCGGCGGGTTTCGACAAGAACGCCGTGGCGGTGGCCGCACTCGCGCGGCTGGGCTTCGGCTTTGTCGAGACCGGCACCGTCACGCCGCGTCCGCAGACCGGCAACCCACGGCCGCGACTGTTCCGCCTGGAACCGGACGGAGCAGTGATCAACCGCATGGGCTTCAATAACGCCGGCCTCGGCGAATATCTCGCCCGGCTGGCGCGGCGCCCGCGTGGCCCGGTCGTCGTCGGCGCCAATGTCGGCATCAACAAGGAAGGTGCGGATCCGGACCGCGACTACCCGGCATTGATCGCTGCGGTCGCGCCGCACGCCGATTACGCGGTGATCAATTTGTCCTCGCCGAACACGCCAGGGCTGCGCGACCTTCAGGGCGAGGCGCGGTTGCGCGCGATCCTGCGCGCGGTGGCCGAGAGCGTGCCGGACCGGCCGCCGGTTCTGGTGAAGATCGCGCCGGATATCGCCGATGCGGCATTGGCGACGCTGATCGAGACCTGCGTCGCCGAGGGCGCGCAGGGACTGATCGTATCCAACACGACGATCTCCCGGCCGCCCGGCCTGCGGTCGCCGCTCGCGCGTGAGGCTGGCGGCCTGTCCGGAGCGCCGCTGTTCAGGCTCTCGACCGCCGTGCTGGCACGCGCATTTCTGCTGGCACGGGGCCGCCTGGTGCTGGTCGGTGCCGGCGGCGTTTCCACCGGCGAGCACGCGCTCACCAAGATCCGTGCCGGCGCGACGCTGGTGCAGCTCTATACCGCCTTCGCCTACGCCGGCCCGGCGCTGATCCCGCGCCTGAAGCGCGAGCTTGCCGAAGCGCTGCGGGCGGGCGGCTTCGCGAGCGTGCAGGATGCGGTGGGCAAGGATGCGCAGCGTCTGGCAGAATGCGGCTGATGGAACATCTGCCAGGCTTCGCCCCGCTCGCCGACCGATATGACGGCTTCATCCTCGATCTGTGGGGTGTCATCCATGACGGCGTGAACGCGTTCCCGCATGCCGTCGATTGCCTCGCCAGGCTGCGCGAGGCAGGCAAGCGCACACTGCTGTTGTCCAACGTGCCGCGGCCGAACGACGCGGCACAGGCGATGATGCGCCGGATGGGCATCCCCGACGACCTCTACACCGACATCCTCACCAGCGGCGAGGCAGTGCGGCGCGCATTGCAGCGTCCACCCGATCTGTGGTGGGCGGAACTCGGGCAGCGCTTGTTCCACCTCGGTCCCGAGCGCGACCACGGCGTGATCGAGGGCCTGGCGCTGACCAAGGTGGACGATCCCGCCGATGCGAATTTCGTGCTCAACACAGGGCCGGACGACCATCGCAATCCCACGGACATGGCCGAATTCGAGCAGGTCCTGCAGGATTGCGCCCGCCACCATCTGCCGATGATCTGTGCCAACCCGGATCTACAGGTGGTCCGTGGCGGCGTGCGCGTGCTGTGCGCCGGGTCGCTGGCGCTGCGCTACCAGGAGTTGGGCGGCGATGTCCGCTCGATCGGCAAGCCGGATCCGACGATCTATCAGCCGGTGCTGCAAAGCCTCGATCTGCCGGTCGAACGCGTGCTGGCGGTGGGCGACGCGCTGCACACCGATATCGCCGGCGCGACAGGGGTCGATATCGCCGCGTGCTGGGTGCTCGGCGGCGTTCACGGCGAGGCGCTGGCGGACGGGTCTGGAGGCTATGATCTGGCCAAGGCGGAGGAGGCGGCGGCGGCGGACAGCGTTGTACCGATCGCGACGGTTCCGCGCTTTGTGTGGTGATCACGTGCCAATCGATGGGTTTCGCTGCGCTCTACCCATCCTACGAACCATGGATGACGCGCACTCGTAGGATGAGTAGAGCGCAGCAGCGAAACCCATCGACCATCCCACCCCCGCGCCTCAATGCGACATCAGCACCGGCGCCGTCATCTCCGCGATCAGTGTACGCGTGACGCCGCCGAACACGAGCTCGCGTGCCCGCGAATGCCCGTATGCGCCGGCGACGATGAGATCGGCACCGATATCTGCGGCATAGGACAGCAGCGCCTCGCCGTCGGCGATGTCCTTCGCGACGGTATGCGATGCCTCCGCCTTCAGCCCGTGGCGTGCGAGATGCAGCGCGATATCCGCCGCCGGCAGGTCGCCATGTCCGCCGACGCCGCGCTGCGGATTGATCGCCAGCACCGTCACCTGCTTCGCGCCGAGCAGCAGCGGCAGCGCGTCGTTCAGCGCGCGCGCCGCCTCGCGACTGGCGTTCCAGGCGACCAGGACACGTTCGCCGATGGTCGGGAACTCGCCGGCGAACGGAATCGCCAGCACCGGCCGACCGGAGGTCATCACCGTGGTCACCGTGACCGCGTCGGCGTCCTGCGGTTCATCGCGGTTCGGCTGGCCGACCACGGTCAGATCGGCATAGCGCGAATACAATGCCACCGTCGCCGGCGGAGCGCCTTCCACCAGCCGCCACTCGCCCTCGATGCTGTTGCGGCGCAGGCATTCGCGGAATGCGATTTCCACTGGCCCGGCAGCCTCGGTCGCCTCGGCGCGAATGCGCTGGACGATTTCCTCCGGGTTCGCCGGCACGAACGGCATCGCCGCGCCGTAGAAGTAATTGGCCGAGGGGATGTCGATCACGTGCACGCCGGTCAGGTGCGCGCCGTGCCGCATCGCCAGACGGGCGGCGATCTCCAGTCGTGTGGCGCAGCGCGGCGTGGTGTCGAGATGCACCAGGATGTCCTTTAGAGCCATCGCCTATTTCTCCCTGTCACTGCGGTCGGTCCGAGGTATATGCCGTGTCCTTCGCCGACGACTTGATCTGGATCATACGCCCTATCGGAGCGGCACCTGAACGGCCAGGCCCGGGGTCTGGATGGAGCGCCTTTCCTCGCTGGTCTCGAACTGCGAACCAGGCGCGTAGCCCATACCCTGGTTGAAGCGACTGATCCGGAAATCCCGCACGCTGACCCGCGCGCCGTCGCCGGCCTCGTCAGGAGGCGCCTGCGCATCGCGATCCGGCATCGGTGCGGACTGATCCATCGGCGGGTGGGCCGGCGGGATCGGTGGCACTGGCAGTGCGCGCTGGGGGCTGGCACCCGCGGTGGCGAGCAGCACGAACACCGCCAACGCGGCGCGCATCATCCGTCAGCCCCGGCGGCGGGCGGCATAAGCCGCTCCGTCCCGCGCGGATCATGGGTCGGGTTGCCCGCCGGTGCGCCGAGCGGACCGGAACCGGTCCTTCGCCAGGCATCGAGCGCCCAGACGACCGAGGGAAACGCGATCTCGTCGCGCGGAATGCGAGGCGGGGGAAACAGCGCCACCTCCAGACTCTCCGGTCCGGCAGCGAAGCGCGGCGCAGCGGGCAACGCGAAACGAGCGCGAAAGATCACCTGCACCTGGCCGATGCGGCTGATGCTGAACACGCCGAGGATGCCGTCGAGCACGATCTCGGCCTGTGCCTCTTCCCACGCCTCGCGCGCGGCACCCTCTTGCAGCGTCTCGCCGTGTTCCAGATAGCCTGCCGGCAGGGTCCAGAAGCCGCGGCGCGGTTCGATGGCACGGCGGCACATCAGCACGGCGTCGCCTGAGACCACGACGGAACCAACGACAACCTTGGGGTTGTCATAGGCGATGTGACCGCAGTCGGCGCAGATCAGGCGCTCGCGATTGTCACCTTCGGGGATCCTGCGGACGAAGTCCGGCATGCGCAAAGCGTGACGCTTTCGCGGCCGGGGATCAATCCCTGTACGCCATGAACGCGAAGCCGGCGCTATACGGACAGATCGAGCAGCGAACCGCGCGGCAACGGCCGGCCAGGCGTGGCGTCGCTGTCGCGCGCCGGCGGGGTGAGGGGCGCCGGTGTCACGGGCTGCGCCTGCGCACCAACCGAACGCACGCGATGAACGGGGTTTGCCTGGCCGAAGACCGACTGCGCCGCGCCGGTAGAAAATGCAGCAAGAGTGGCTGGCGACAACATGCAGGCACTGTCGCGCCGCCGCATTAATATCGTCTGAATACTCATACCAGTTCGATGTGGAAGGTTTCGCGCAGCGCTGCGGCGGCGCGGAACAACTCGGCCTCGAGCTGCTCCGTCAGAGCGCTGGCGGACTCGGGGGCCTGCCTCGCACTCTGCAGCAACCTGCGCAACCGGGTCGCCAACGCTGCCATACCATATTCCGCTGACATGCCAGCCATGGCGTGCGCATGGTCGATGATCTGGTCCATGTCCCGCAGCCGCACGGCCTCCAACAGCAACGTGAGGCGCTCGGACAGATCGTGCAGGCAGTCCTCGACCAGGTTGGCGAGCGTGTCGGCGGGCAGTGTGGCGCGGAGCTCGTCCAGCCGAATGGACGACAGGATCGCCGCTGTCGCGGGCTCGACCGGCGCCTCGGATACGGTAATCGGTGGCTGGTCACACCGGTGCGGCCATACATGCAGGGCGATCGCGTCCAGCAATTCGCGCGGCGCGACCGACTTGCCCAGCACGCTGTTGAGTCCGGCCGCCGCGCAGGCTGCCTGGTCCTCGGGGCATAGGTTCGCGGTCAGCGCCACGATCGGCACAGTCGCGGCAGGACCTTCCAACTCGCGGATTTGGCGTGTCGCGTCCAGACCACTCATGCCCGGCAGGAACATGTCCATAAGGATCAGGTCGTAGGGCCGGTTCCGGGCGGCGCTGATCGCCTCCGGCCCGCTGCCGGCGATATCGACCATGTGGCCTTCTCGGCGGAGCGGCGCGGCAGTGAGGAGTTGGTCGGCGAGGATGTCCTCGACCAGCAGGATGCGCGTGCGCGGCAGTCCCCGTCGCGGCTGCGCATCGGCGGGACGCGGCGACGACCGTGCCGGGCTCGGCAGCGGCTTGATCGGCAGGCTCAGCCAGAACTCGTTGCCGGCGTCACGGCTGCCCAAGGTCCAGACCGAGCAGCCGATCTCCCCGCCCATCCGCACCACGAGGTGGCGGCAGACGGTCAGCCCAAGGCCCGTGCCAAGACGGGCCGTGTCGCTGCCATCGTCCAATCGGGAGAACGGTTCGAACAGGCGGGCGCGGCTGGCAGCCGGGATCACCGGCCCGCGGTCGCGCACCGCCAGGTAGACGCGTTGTTCGTCCCGCTCCTGACGCAGCTCCGCGATCACCCGCACTTCGCCGGCGCCGGCGAACTTCACGGCATTGGACAGCAGGTTGACCAGCACCTGCCGTACCCGGCCTGAATCCTCATACAGCTCGTCCGGCACGCCTCGCGCAATGGCAAGCCGCAGCGCGATCTGGCGTTCCGCTGCCGGGGCGCCAAACATCTCGATCGCGCTTGCGATCAGCGGGCGCAGGGCGAACCGGCTCGGGTGCAGCGCCAGCTGGCCGAGCTCCATCCGCGACATCTCCGGGACGTCGTTGGTCAGCGCCATCAAAGCCTCGCCGGACTGCTGCGCCATGTCGGTCAGCGCCTGCTGCGTCGCCGTCATTCCGCTGTCGGCCAGCAGGCTGAGGCTGTTCAGCAACAGGTTGAGCGGCGTGCGGATCTCGTGTGACACGATGGCCACGAAACGCGACATTGCCTTGGTGGCGGCCTCGGCCCGGGTGTTCGCCTCGCGCAGCGCATGCATCGATGCCTGGCGCGAGGTGATGTCGGAGTAGAGCGTGACGAACCCACCGTTCGGAAGTGGGTTGCGCCGCACTTCGACCGCCCTGCCATCCGGCCGCCTGTGCTCGAGAGTGGAGGCGTAATTCCCGGCGCGCAGGGCAGCGATCCGCTGCGTCACTGCCGCCTCGAGATCGACGTCGCCGAATACGCCGGCCGCTGCCTGGGCCCGCAGGATCTCCTCCATCGGCAGACCGGCGCGCAGCATCCCGGCAGGTACGCCGGCGATTTCCGGAAAGCGCCGGTTCCATTCGACCAGCCGCATGTCGCCGTCGACCATCGCCGCGCCGTCCGACATACCGGCGAGGGTTGCCTCCAAGCGAATGGTCTTGTCGTCCGCGAGTGTCTTGGCCAGCTCCAGCTCGGTGTTGGCCGAGACCAGGACGGAGCGTTCATAGGCGATCGCCGCCTCACGACGATGCGCGGCACGGATGGCACGGATAACGATGCCCGCAAGCAGCATCAGCAATCCGGTGATGCCGCAGGCGGCCAGATAGGCAGTGGTGATCCAGCTGTTGGTGGTATGCAGCGCTTCGTCGCGGTCCACGGCGACGACAACAGCGAGGTCGCGATCGGCGATGCGGTGGAACCCGTGCACGCGCTCGATGCCGTCGAGCGCGGTGCGGCCAACCCAGACCGAATCCGGGTCCGCCCGCATCGCCTTGAACATGTCGCTGTCGGCGATGCCGATGCCAGGATCGATCGGGTTCGGCCCGAGCGCGAAGCGAAGATGTCCCTCCTCGAGTCCCACGACGGCGATCGTGCCGTGCGTGCCGATATTCGCCATACGATAGAAGTTCGCGATCGCGTTGATGCGCAGGCCGGCGACGATCACGCCGGCGAAAGAGCCATCCCGATGGTGCAGCGGGCGAGCCAGATTCAGATGCCATGGTCGCACCAGCGTGCCCATCGTGCTGGGACCGATGAACATCTTGCCGTCGTCGAAGATCCGCTCCGCGAGGGCGCGGAAGTAGTCCAGACTGCCGACCTCGCTGCCCACCAGATCGGGCACGGTGCTGTCGCGGACGACGCCACGTTCGTCGGCGATGAAAACGTCCGGGCTGATCTCATTCAGCAAAACGAGGCTGCCGCGCCAGGACAGCAGTTGGAAGTGGTCGGGATCGATCTCCAAGGCATGGGCGAGAACGCGGAGCGTCTCGTCCACCTCGAGCAGATCGACCTGGACCTGTCGCTGGAACAGTGCCGCCTGGCTCGCCACGCTGGCTGCGATCCGTGCCTCGGCATCGGCATGCTCGGAGCGGGTGGCGCTGAGCGTCGCGAGCCAGGTGAGCGCGATCAGAATCGCGGTGGCGGCAGCGACGCCGGCCAGCCGCATGGCCTGGCTCACACGCGTCCGGTTCATTGTATCATCACGCAACGTCCAGCGTCCTGCTGCAGCCGGGACGGTGCAGTCAGCCACCGTTTCCGCTGCATAAGCATTTCACGGAGCCAAATACAACTGCTTCCGACGCGAACCGCCTGCTCCGGGCACTCGGATGCGAATGTCGGCCGGTTTGCAGGACGGCCGCACGCGGGGACTGGCAAGGGTGCGGCCAAGAAAAAGCCCGCCCTGATTCCACATGCTTGGACGCCGAGCCGCCGGCCCCGGTCTCCAACAGGCCGCCGCCCGCCAGCAGCGGAACGATCGACAGCATCTTGGCGGAGGTGCCAAGCTCCATGATCGGGAACAGATCGGTCAGGTAGTCGCGCAGCACGTTGCCGGTGACGGACGAAGGGGCCTGGCTGGGGGGCAAAACATTCGTGTCCTTCGACAAGCATGCCGTCACCCACCTGTCCAGTCAGGGCGAAGCTGCGCTGCTCTTGAGCTGAAGGGATGCCCCGACTTCGCGGTTGAATATTAGTAACCTTTATGTTACCATCCCTCGTGATCGAATTGCGTTACTACCTCGGCAGAGACGGCGGCAGTCCCTTTGAGGACTGGTTCGCCGCCCTCGATGCTGCGGCGGCGCGTGGGCGAGGGAGTCCTCGAATACCGGATCGATTGGGGGCCTGGTTACCGGGTCTATTTCGGCCGGGACGGCGACATGCTGGTGATCCTGCTGACGGGCGGAACGAAGCGCCGGCAGCAGCAGGATATCGAAGCGGCGAAGGTCATGTGGGGGGACTACAAGCGGCGACGGCCGAAGCCGCGATGAATGGAGGCGGAAAATGGCTTTGCCGAAGAGTTTCAAGGAACTGGTGCAGCGACGGGTGACGAATGACCCGTATTTCGCGACGGCTCTGCTGCGCGAAGGTATCGACACGATGCTGACCGGTGACGTGGATACCGGCAAGGCGATCCTGCGCGACTACATCAAGGCGACCGTCGGCTTCGAAAAGCTGGCGGAGGCGACGGCCACACCGCCGAAGAGTCTGATCCGCATGTTCGGGCCGCGCGGCAATCCGCAGGCGCGTAACCTGTTCGGGGTCATCGGCTATCTGCAAAAGCACGCCGGAGTCGAGCTGCACGTTGCAGAGCGACCGCGGTGAACGGCCGCAGGATTGGTCATGGGTGTAAATACGCTCGTCCTCCCGAGCGCACTCGGGGCCGACCTCGGCGTGAGATGGGGTCCAATTTGGCGCAGCGACAAAGAAGGGTGCCCGGCGCCGGGGTTCTGCGCTCCGCTGCTTCGGCGAAGGTCGTCCCGCGAGACGTCTCCCCGCGTAGGCTTGCGACTCCGCCGACCCGGCGTAAGCTCGTCGCCTGGCAGGGGGACAGCGATGACAGTCAAGGAAACTGCCCCGCCCGGAAGCGCGGCGAGGGTTTCAAAGTAGGGCCTGTCGAAGGCAAATGCAGAAGAAGTTCCAAGTCTTTGTCTCGTCAACCTACATCGACCTAGTGGGGGAAAGGGAGGATACACTCAAGTCTATCCTTGACCTCGGCCACATTCCGGCAGGTATGGAGGGGTTTCATGCTGCCGATCAGGAGCAGCTAACATATATCAAGAGAATTG
>DASXNR010000198.1:0-2041 GCA_036494925.1 Acetobacteraceae bacterium | reverse complement strand
CGCCGCGGCAACGACGCCAGCAGACGGATCGCGGCCAACCCGCCCACGCCGCTGGCAAACACGTAGAACAGGTAATATCCCTGCCCCGGGCCAGCAAAGCCGTCCTCGACCGCGAAGCCAACCGCGAGGGCCAGCGCAAGCCCCGCCAAGCCATTCGCCAGCAACCGCTGCTGGTTCTGCCGCGCGGCAAGCGCCCCGGCGCAGGTGCCGAACCAGGTGGCCAGCGCAAGCCCCGCGCCATACACCAGGGCGGCCAGCGGACGATCCGGCGGATAAACCTCGACAACGACAAGCATCGCCAGCCCGTAGGCCGCAACCGCCACGACAAAGGCCATCAGCAGCCGCAGCATCGCCTGGATCCAGCCGCGTAGCGCGATGACCAGCGGATGCCCGAGCAGCATCGGCCCCACCAAACGCCACACCACGGCGATCTGCGACATCACACGCTCCAGTCCGCGTTCCGACCAACGCATGACGTTGATCGGCGAGCTTGGTTCCCGCTGAGCGCCCATTACACACCCACAAGATTGCGATCTGGTTTCTGCACCAGCCACTAATCCTACTGAGTCGCAAATTCAGTGAGTCAACCGGCAGATTTCGCTTGGAGCGACACGAGTGTGATCCGTTACCAATGGGGATTCAACCGTCCGGGGAGGGTGGGATGGATCTTGACGATGGAACCGGCGCGCAAGCGCGTTTCGAGGAGTACACAGCAAGTTTGGCATCCGTGCTGGGTCATGCCGACCGTGTCAGGCCGTTTGAGGACTACTGTATCGGGCTGCTATCGGCGGAGGGCCGCAAGAGCGTCGAACCGCTGGCGGCGGTGACCGCGCCGGAGCGAACCGCGGCGCAACACCAATCGCTGCTGCACTTTGTGGCTCAGGCGCCGTGGTCCGATCAGGCGATGCTGCGCCGTGTGCGCGAACAGGTGCTGCCGTCGATCACGCGTGAGGAGCCGATCCAGGCCTGGATCATCGACGACACCGGCTTTCCGAAGAAGGGCAGCCACTCGGTCGGCGTGGCTCGGCAGTATTGCGGGCAGTTGGGCAAGCAGGACAACTGCCAAGTGGCGGTCAGTCTGTCGGTCGCCACTCATCAGGGGAGCCTACCGGTCGCCTACCGGCTGTATCTACCGAAGGAGTGGGCCGATGATGCGGCGCGGCGGGACATCGCCGGCGTACCGGATGATGTCCGCTTCCAGACCAAGCCCGAGATCGCATTGCAGCAGCTGCGCCAGACCCTGGCGGATGGTGTACCTCCGGCCCCGGTGCTGATGGACCCGGCCTATGGCAACGACAGCAAACTGCGAGCCGGGATCAGCGAACTTGGGCTGACCTACGTGGCCGGCATCCTGCCCACCACGATGGTGTGGCGGCCCGGTGAGGCCGCGTTGCCACCGGCATCCAGAGCGGGCCGCGGCCGGCCCGGCAGGCGGCTGCGCCGTGACGCGACGCATCAACCGGTGTCGGCGAAGACACTGGCTCTGGAGCTTGCCGCTGACGCCTGGCAGCAGATCACATGGCGGGACGGTAGCAACACGCCACTGACCTCGCGGTTCGCCCGATGGCGGGTGCGCCCGGCACATGACGACGCCAGGCGCAGCGAGCCCGCGCCAGAGGAGTGGCTGTTGGTCGAGTGGCCGGAGGGTGATGCCGAACCGGACCACTACTGGCTCTGCACGCTGGCGGCCGACATTTCGCTCGAACGCATGGTCGATCGGGCCAAGATGCGCTGGCGGATCGAACGCGACTATCTCGAACTCAAGCAGGAGGTTGGTCTCGGTCACTATGAAGGCCGCGGCTGGCGAGGCTTTCACCATCATGCAACTCTTTGTGTCGCAGCCTACGGATTCCTGATCTCCGAGAAGGAGACGATTCCCCCCTCAGGACATCCCCGTGCCTGGCGCCGCACGCAATCTTCCGTTCCCGCCAGTTACCGACCCAGAGGAGCTGCCGCTGCGTTCGCAACGCCACATGCCGAACTCAATCGCAACATTGCGTATCCGCTTGGCGCGGACTTTGGCGCAGGCTCTGCCACGATG
>DASXNR010000197.1:0-3789 GCA_036494925.1 Acetobacteraceae bacterium | reverse complement strand
ATCGACGTGCCCGACCTGGACGCGGCGCTATCCTGGGCGGCGCGCTGCCCCGGCGCCAGCGCCGGAGCGATCGAGGTCCGGCCGATCTGGACCATGTGATGCCGCCCGCCGCGGCGGCGGCCGAGGCCGTGGCGCGCCGTAGCTATGGCAAGCTGGTTGCCTTCCTGGCGGCGCGCACCGGCGACGTGGCCGCGGCGGAGGATGCGCTGGCTGACGCGTTTGCCGCCGCACTGGTTGACTGGCCCGCCTCCGGCATCCCGCGCAGTCCGGAGGCGTGGCTGTTGGCTGTGGCGCGGCGCCGGGTGATCGACGGCGCCCGCCGCCGGCGCACACGCGCCCACGCGGCCGAGCACCTGCGTCTGCTGGCCGAAGAGTGGGGCGAGTCGATGGACGCTGCAGCAATCCCGGACGACCGTCTGGCCCTGATGTTCGCCTGTGCCCATCCGGCGATCGATCCGGCAATCCGTGCGCCGTTGATGCTGCAGACCATTCTCGGCTTCGATGCATCGGCGATCGCATCGGCTTTTCTCGTCTCACCGGCCACGATGGGCCAGCGTCTGGTGCGGGCAAAGTCGAAGATCAGGCAGGCGGGCATCCCGTTGCGCGTCCCGGAGCGCGCGGAGATGCCCGAGCGGCTGGATGCCGTGTTGGCCGCAATCTACGCCGCGTTCGCCGGCGGTTGGCTGAATGCGACGCGTCGCAACCTGGCGGAGGAAGCGCTATGGCTCGGCCGTCTCGTCGTCGCGTTGCTGCCGGACGAACCCGAGGCAATCGGCTTGCTCGCGCTGATGCTGCATGCGGAGGCGCGGCATGCAGCGAGGCGCGATGCAGAGGGCACCTACATCCCGCTCGCCGAGCAGGACACGACGCAGTGGGATGCGGGCTTGACCGAGGAGGCCGAGGACCTGCTGCTGCGCGCCAGCGCGTTGGGACTGATCGGGCGGTATCAGCTCGAGGCCGCGGTGCAATCGGCGCATGCCGCGCGCCGCCTGACCGGACAGACGGACTGGACTGCGATCGAACGGCTTTACGCGGCGCTGTCGGCGATCACCGATTCGCCGGTGGTGGCGATCAACCACGCCGTCGCGGTCGCCGAGGCACGCGGGGCGGAGGCGGGATTGGCGTGTCTCGATGCACTCGCAACAGACACGCGCCTGACTGGCTACCAACCGTACTGGGCGGCGCGCGCCGAACTGTTGTCGCGGCTTGGCGAGAGCCACACTGCTGACCAAGCTTATCAAAACGCAATTGGTCTCGAACCAGATCCAGCAGTACGCGATTTCCTGCTGCGCCGGCGACAGGCAGTGTCCAGGTCGCGAATCCCGCGCGAGCTGTGAACCGCATCACATGCCGCAGCGATCGTCGCAGGCAAAATGGGTTTTGTGTGGTGCGCACCCAACTGGTGACAGAATCGTGATTTCGGTATAGGAGCGTTGTCGAAGACCTGCTCGAACGCGTATCGATAGAAAATCCTTGGTGATGGACGCCTATACGCAAGATCGCCGCCTGCTGCGCATCGATACTGCGCTTGGTCAGGACCATGTGCTGCTGGTGTCCGTGCGCGGACAGGACAGCGTGTCGTCATTCTTTTGGTATGACCTTGAACTGGCTTCGACGGACGCCGCGATAAAGCCCGACGCTCTGCTGGGCACCACAGCCACCATCTGGCTGACCGACGGCGCCGGCCTCAGCATGCCCATCAACGGCATCATTTCCCGGTTCGCCATGGTGCGACGCGCCGCCCATGAATTGACCATCTATCGCGTCCAGCTGGTGCCTGCTTTATGGCTCCTTACCCGCACCAGCGATTGCCGGATCTTCCAGAACAAAAGTGTCCCCCAGATCGTTGATGCCGTGCTCGGCGACTACAGCATAAACCACAAGGCCTGGCGGCTGAACGGCGATCACCAGAAGCACGACTACTGCGTGCAGTATCGTGAGACCGCTTACGACTTCATCTGCCGGCTGCTGGAGGAAGAGGGCATTTTCTTCTACTTCCTCCACGAGGACCGTAAGCACACGGTGGTCTTTACCGACAACAATCGGGGGCTCACGAAATGCGGTACCACGCGCATTGTCGCGTCGCCGGATGTCGGCGCGATGGGGGGCATCTGGGAATGGGAGAACACGTATCAGGTCCGGTCCGGCCAATGGGCGCTCAACGACTACAACTTTGAAACGCCGTCGACGCGGCTGAACGCGGAGAAGAAGACCATCAATCCGGTGCTGGCGAGGCAGCCGCTCGAGATGTTCGATTATCCCGGCCGTTACCAGGCGACCGGTCCGGGCGGTACAGCGGCGAAGCTGCGGATCGAATATGAGGAATCGGCCTATCAGGAGATCGCCGGCGAGAGCGGCTGCATCGGCTTCGGCGCGGGCACCTATTTCACCATAGCGAATGCGCAGGGCCAGGACGTCGGCAAGGAGTTTGTGCTGCGCTCGGTCGAGCACACCGCCGACGACTGGAGTCTGGTGACGCAGGACGCCAAACCGGCGAGCTACTCGAATCGCTTCCGCTGCGCGCCGCGTTCGGTGCCGTACCGGCCCGAGATGAAGACCCAGTGTCCTCGCATCCACGGCACGCAGACCGCTGTCGTGACCGGCCCGTCCGGGGACGAAATCTTCACCGACAAGTACGGCCGGATCAAGGTGCAGTTCTACTGGGACCGGCAGGGCAAGAAGGACGATCAGAGTTCCTGCTGGATTCGAGTGGCGCAGAGCTGGGCGGGACACAACTTCGGCACCTGGTACCTGCCGCGCATCGGCCAGGAGGTCGTGGTGACCTTCCTGGAGGGCGACCCCGATCGGCCGCTGGTGGTTGGGTCGGTGTACAATGCCGAGCAGATGGTGCCGTTCGGGTTGCCTGCCAACAAGACGCAGAGTGGGCTGCGCACGCACTCGTCGCTGGGCGGCAGTGCGGCGAACTGCAACGAGTTCCGCTTCGAGGACAAGAAGGGCTCGGAGATGGTGACGTTGCATGCGGAGAAGGACCTGGCCACGGAGGTCGAGCACGATGCGTCGCATTGGGTGGGGCACGACGAGACCACCACGGTGGACCACGACCGCACCGAGCACGTGAAGCACGACGAGACGATCACCATCGACAACAACCGCACCGAGACGGTGCACGGCAACGAGACGATCACGGTTGACAAGAACCGCACCGAGACGGTGCATCAGAACGAGACGGTGACGATCGACAAGAACCGCGTGCACACCGTCGTGCTGAACGAGGCGCTGACGGTCGGTGTGGCGCGTGCGCACACGGTGGGCACGACCGATGCGATCACGGTGGGGGCGGCACGCACGGTGACGGTCGGTGACGCGCAGACGATCAGCGTGGGGTCTGACCAGTCGGTTTCGGTTGGAGGCAGCGAAACGGTATCGGTCGCCAAGGACCGCTCGACCAACATCGGCGACAACGAGACGCTGGAGGTCGGCAAGAACATCGCCATCACCGCTGGCGAACAGATCGTGCTGAAGACCGGGTCGGCGACGATCACGATGAAGAAGAACGGCGATATCACGATCGAAGGCAAGCAGATAACCATCAAGGGGTCAGGCGATGTCGTCATTAAAGGACAAAAGATCGTCCAGAACTGAAGTGCCCGCGTCGGCACCGTCGGAGCGGCCGGCTGAGGTGGTCATTGGCCGCTTCGTCGGCCTCGGCGACGACGGGGCGCCGCTGGTGGATTTCCCCGGCAACCCAGCGGGCGCGCCAAGACCGGCGCTGGCGACGGCGCGGTACGACGATGTGGCGACGGGCGGGTCGGTGGCGTTGATGTTCCT
>DASXNR010000196.1:0-2786 GCA_036494925.1 Acetobacteraceae bacterium | reverse complement strand
AAGACGCTCGACTTTCCCGGTGCCGACATCAACAAGGTGAAGGCGATGGTGGATACCGGCAACGTCGAATGGGACGTCGTGCAGCTCGGCCGCTCCACCGTGAAGAACTTGCTGAAGAAGGGCGACTACTTCGAAAAGATCGACTACGACCTGGTCGACGTCGACAACATCGATCCGCTGTACCGCTACGAGTATGCGCTTGACATGCTGGTGTGGTCGCAGGTGATGGCGTATCGCACCGACGCGTTCAAGGGCACTGCGCCGAACGGCTGGGCGGAATTCTGGGACGCGAAGAAATTCCCCGGCGACCGCACGTTGACCGGCGCCGGTCCGAACACGCCGGAACTCGAGTTCGCGTTGATGGCGGCTGGCGTACCACCTGACAAGCTCTATCCGATCGACATCGACAAGGCGTTCGACAGCTACGACAAGATCAAGGCCAGCGTGGTGAAGTGGTGGGAGACCGGCGCGGTCCCGGTCCAGATGCTCAGCGACCGCGAGGTCGTGCTGGCATCGGTGTGGAACGGCCGCATGGCGGCGATCCAGGCGGCCGGCGTGCCGGCGGCGATCAGTTGGAACCAGGGACTGCTGAAGCGCGACTGCTGGGCGGTGCCGAAGAATTCGCCGAACAAGGCCAATGCGATGAAGTTCATCGCGTTCAGCACCCTGGCGATCTCGCAGGCGCGGCTGTCGATGCTGATCCCGTACGGCTTCGTCAATAACAAGTCGGCGGAATACCTGACAGAGAAGCAACTGGAGGTATTGCCGAGCGCGCCGGCAATCAAGTCGCAGTTGATTCCGTACAACTACGAATGGTGGGTGGACAACCGCGACACGGTGATCGGCCGCTGGAACAAGTGGATTCTGGCCTGACATGGATGGAACCGCGGCGCTGGGTGCGGGCCAGGCGGACGGGCTCCGCGGCGCCTCCGTCGTCCTGGCCGACATCGAGAAGCGGTTCGACAATATCGGCGCCGTTCGCGGCGTTTCGCTCGACATCCGTTCCGGTGAATTCCTGACGCTGCTGGGGCCGAGCGGCTCCGGCAAGACCACCACACTGATGATGATCGCTGGTTTCGAAACGCCGACCGCGGGCGACATCGCCATCGACGGCCGGTCGGTGGTGGCGCTGCCGCCGCACAGGCGCAACATCGGCATGGTGTTCCAGAACTACGCGCTGTTCCCGCATCTGACGGTGGCGGAGAACATCGGCTTTCCGCTGAAGCAGCGCGGCATCGATCGCGCGACGCGCGCGCGGCTGGTGGCGGAGAGCCTGGAGCTGGTGCGTCTGCCGGGCTACCAGGCCCGCTACCCGCGCCAGTTGTCCGGCGGCCAGCAGCAGCGCGTCGCGCTGGCCCGCTCGATCGTGTTCCACCCGCGCCTGCTGCTGATGGATGAGCCGCTGGGCGCGCTCGACAAGCAGTTGCGGGAAAGCCTGCAACTCGAAATGCGCCGGCTGCACGCCGATCTCGGCATCACGTTCATCTATGTGACGCACGATCAGGAAGAGGCGCTGACGATGTCGGACCGCGTGGCGGTGATGCACGAGGGTCTGATCGCGCAGGTCGGCACGCCGGAGGACCTGTACGACCGGCCGTGCGATCGCTTCGTCGCGTCGTTTATCGGCGAGTCCAACTTCCTGCCTTGCGTGGTGCGCGGCAGCGACAACGGCGTGGTGTTCGCCGACTGCGGCGGCGCGACCTTGTGGGCGACGTTGCGAAGGCGGCCGACGCCGGGCGAGACCGTGATCCTGGCGACGCGACCGGAGCGCATGCGCTTCGCCGACGCGTCGCATGACGAAGGTCGTCGCAACCGGATCGCGGCGACCATCGTCGAGACCGTGTTCGCCGGCGAGCGCCGTCGCTATCTGTGCCAGTGCGACGGCGGCATCTCGATCGTCCTGAAGGAGCCGTCCAGCGCCACGGTCCGCCGCCGCGCCGCGGGCGAGCGCGTCGAGATCGCCTGGTCGGTCGCCGACACCGTCGTCATCTGACGCATGACCACCGTCGCCATCGCACCGGTGCCGCTGCCGCGCATGTCGCGGCACATCGCGCCGATCCTGCTGGTCGCACCGCTCACGCTCTACATGGTGGCGTTCTACCTGTTGCCGCTCGCCTCGATGCTGCTGCGCAGTGTCGCCGAACCGACCTGGACGCTGGAGAATTACCGCCGGCTCGCCGGCGACGCGGTGTTCCTGGCAGTGTTCTGGACCACGCTGCGTACCGCGCTCATCGTCACACTCGGCGCGCTGGCGCTCGGGTATCCCGTGGCACTCGCGCTGTCGCGGCTGCGGCGCGGCGCCGCGACCTTCGTGCTGATCATCGTCCTGCTGCCGTTCTGGACCAGCGTTCTGGTGCGCAGCTACGCCTGGATGGTGCTGCTCGGCCGCAAGGGTCTGGTCAACGAGACGCTGATCGCCACCGGCCTGATCGACGCGCCGCTGAAGCTGCTGAACACATCCTTCGCCGTGCACATCGCGATGATCCACATCCTGCTGCCGTACATGATCCTGCCGATCGCCAGCGTGCTTCGGCAGATCGACGGCGCGCTGCTGCGTGCGGCAGCGGGTCTCGGTGCGCCACCGTGGCGGGTGTTCCTTCAGGTCGTGCTGCCGCTGTCGATGCCCGGCGTCGCCGCCGGCGCATTGCTGGTGTTCGTGCTGTCGCTCGGTTTCTATATCACACCGGCGCTGGTCGGCGGGCCGCGCGACCTGATGCTCTCGATGCTGATCGCGCAGCAGGTGGATCTGCTGAACTGGCCCTACGCCGCCTGCCTGTCCGCGGCGC
>DASXNR010000195.1:0-14540 GCA_036494925.1 Acetobacteraceae bacterium | reverse complement strand
AGGCGCGGCGGCGAGGCTGGCAAGCACGGCAACAGAAAATGCCAATGAACGCATTGGAGAAACTCCTTCCCAAGAGGGGCGTCTGGCAGTTGGTGCGCGCGCGGAGTGCCGCAATTGTGGCAACGGCGATGATATAAAGTTGAATGCCGCTCACCGCCAACGCCGGTGGAACCACAACCATTGTTCAGGATGTTCGCGAATCCAGCGTTCGATCACGGTGGTGATGAGCTGTGTGGATTGCGGTACGTCGATGCGGCCTTCCGCATCGCGCGGTAATGTGAACGGTCCCTCCGCGGCTATCCGGAACCGGCGATCAGGCAGCCGAATGACCCTGACGCCAACGACTGGACAATCGAATTGGCGCGCAAGGCGGGCGATCGTTGGATTGGCCTTGCAGCGGCGGCCAAAGAACACCACGTCCACACCGCGTGAGAAATGCTGATCGACCAGCATGCCGAGATGCTCGCCCCGCCCCAGTGACGCAGCCATTTCCAACGGCGCCTGCGCGCGGCTGCGGATCAGGTGACCCATCAGGGGCGCGCGGATACGGGCGATCTCACGGGCGATCGCCTTGTTGTTGGGCATGCGGTACAGCACCGCCGAGGGCATGCCGTGCGCCGCGGCCATCACCGCCGGCAGCTCCCAGTTGCCGAGATGCGCGGCGAAGCACAGCGCCGGTTTGTCGTCGTTCTGCAGGTCGGTGAACAGTTGCGCATCGTCCGTGATGATGCGGCCGGTGTTGGGGTTTGCCGGGTCGTAGTCCCACAGCTGCCCGAGATGCACGTATTCGCCGGCGACGCGGCCGAGATTGTCCCAGGCCCCGCGCAGCGTTGCATTGATCCAGGCCGTGTCGTGGTCGGGAAAGGCGGCGCGCAAATTGGCACGGCCGATGCGATGCGCGGGAAGCAGCGGGCCGAGGCGGCGGGTCGTCGCTCCGCATCGGTCGGAGGTGCGGTCGGGATCGGTGTGGCGCAGCGACACCAGCAGGTGCTTCACCAGCCGCCCCAGCAGACGATCGGCGTAGATCGGCAGATAACGAAACGGATTGGTTGGCAACGGCTCAGATCTCGACGAGCAGCTTTCCGAACACGTCCCGCGATTCCAACCTGGCCAGCCCGGCGCGGAAGTCCTCGAGTGGATACACCGTGTCGATCACCGGCCGTACGCCGGCCGCGATCCGATCCAGCGCGCGACCGAGCGCGCTCAGCGGCGAGCCGAATGAACCGATGATGCGATACTGCTGCTGGAACAGCTGCATCAGGTTGATGCTGCCGGCCGGCCCCGACGTCGCGCCGCAGGTCACCAGCCGGCCGCCACGCCTCAGCGACAGCAGCGAACCGCTCCAGGTGTCGGCGCCGACATGCTCGAACACCACGTCGACTCCCTTGCGGGCGGTGAGCTTGCGCACCACGCCCTCGAACCGGTCGGTGCGGTAGTTGATCACGTGATCGGCGCCAAGCGCATGCGCCTTCGCCGCCTTGTCGTCGCTGCCGACGGTGGTGATCACGGTGCAACCAAGCGCTTTCGCGACACGGATGGCGATGCTGCCGATCCCGGAGCCACCGGCGTGCACCAGGATCCACTCGCCCGGTTCCAGCTTCGCGTTGTCGAACAGCATGTGCTCGACCGTGCCATAGGCGACCGCGACACAGGCGGCGTCGCGCGGATCGACACCGTCGGGGATCTTCGCGGTGAGGCGCGCGGGATGGTTGGTGAGCTCCTGCGCGAACCCGTCGACGTGGAAGCCGCGCACGCCGGCGACGTTCTCGCACAGGTTCTCGCGTCCGCGTGCGCATCCGCGGCACGTGCCGCAAACCAGCGCGGCGTATGGCACCACGCGGTCGCCTGGGGTCAGCGTGGTGACGCGGTCGCCGACCGCCACCACTTCACACGCCGCCTCGGCGCCGACGCAAAGCGGGAACTGCCGCTTGGCGAACGCCATGCCACGAAAGCCCCACACGTCGATGTGGTTGAGGCCGACGTAGCGGACGCGAAGCTGCACCTCGCCGGGGGCGGGCGGCGGCGGCGGCTCGCGCTCCACCAGCGCGATCTCGCGGTCGCCAAGCAGTTGCAGGGCGCGGATGATGGGCATGAGTGGGTTGTGCCACTCAGCCGCGATGAATGCCAAGCGACGCGGTCAGGCCGCCGTCGACCGGGATGTAGGCGCCGTTGACGTAGCCGGCCGCCGGCGAGGCCAGGAATGCGACAACCGCGGCGACCTCGTCGGCGCGCGCGAACCGGCCGGCGGGGATGCGCGCCTCGATGCCGGTCCGATACGCCGCATACGGCGCCATCATCTCGGTATCGACGAAGCCGGGCGCCACATAGTTCACCGTGACGCCGCGCTTGGCGCTTTCGATCGCCAGTGTGCGCACATAGGCAAGCAGTGCCGCCTTGCTTGCCGCGTAGGCAGCGTTGCCCTGACTCGCGTGCAGGCCCATCACCGAGCCGATCACGACGATGCGGCCCGACCGGGCGCGCAGCATCGGCCGCACCACCGCACGTGCGATGCGCGCGAATGCCCAGTAGTTCACCTGCATCGTCTGCTCGGCCGCATCCTGGTCCATCACGGTGGCGAGCGTGTCGAAGGTGGCGCCGCTCGCCTGCACCATGACATCCCAGGCGGGGGCGTCCTCCTGCTCGCGCGCGAAGGCATCGACGGCGGCGCGGTCGGCAAGATCGAGCCGGCGGGATGTGGCAGCCGCGTCGTCGAACGGGGTGCGATAGGTATAGGTCACGTCCATGTCCTGCGCGGCCAGCGTCTGCACGATCGCCGCGCCGATGCCGCGGCGTCCGCCGATCACCAGGGCGCGGGGCATCTCACGGCAGCCCCATCACCAGGCATACGTTCTGCCCGCCGAAGCCGAACGAATTGGAAAGCGCGTGTGCCACCTGCGCATCGCGCGCGACGTTCGGCACGCAGTCCAAGGGCAGTGCCGGATCGGGTGTTGCGTAATTGATGGTCGGCGGCAGCCGGCCATGCCGCATCGACAACAGTGTAAAGATCGCCTCGACCGTTCCGGCCGCCGTCAACGTATGCCCGATCATCGACTTGTTGGACGAGATCGGGATCGACGCAGCGCGCCCGCCGAACACCGCGGACACCGCGACCCATTCCATCTTGTCGTTCTCCGGCGTGCCGGTGCCGTGCGCGTTGATGTAGCCGATCGCGTCCGGCGCCAGCCCCGCATCGTCCAGGGCGTGCTGCATGCAGGCGATGATCGGCTTGCCGTCCGGCGAGGAACGCGTGCGGTGGAACCCGTCGGCCATCTCGCCGCAGCCTTCCACCACGCTGAGAATGGTGGCACCGCGCGCCTTCGCGTGAGCCAGGCTCTCCAGTACCAGCGCACCGGCACCTTCTGCCATCACGAAGCCGTCGCGGTCCTTGCTGAACGGGCGCGCGGCCGCCTGCGGGGGATCGTTGCGGGTGGACAGCGCCGACAGCAGCGAGAAGCGGATCAGGCTTTCCGGGTTCACCGACGCGTCGGTGCCGCACACCAGCGCCGCGTCGGCCTCGCCGCGGCGGATCGCCTCGACGCCGAGCTGTATCGCGGTGGCGCCCGAGGCGCAGGCGGTGGAGGTCGCGACCGGCGATCCCTTGGTGCCAAAGCGGTCCGCCAGATGCTCGGCCACCGAACCAAACAGGAACCGCTCGTAGTAGCGGGTGAACTTTCCGGTTGCCGCGGCGCGCAGCAGGTCGTCGTAGCTCACCGTCGCGTTGGCCCCGGACGCTGCGGCCCCGGATGCCTTGACCATCGCCAGCCGCTGCGGCCACTCCATCTCCACCGGCGGCAGCGCCAGGAACATCGGTCCGGGAAAATCGCCGGGTGCACCGATGCCGGCTTCCGCTACCGCCTCATCGATCACCAGCTCGGCGAGGCGCTCGGACAGGCCCGGCGCCGATTGCTCCTCCACCGGGACGAAATCGACCGTGCCGGCGATGTTGGTGCGCAGCCCGGCGATCGGGAAGCGCGAGATGCGCCGGATGCCGGAATGGCCCGCGGTCAGTGCGCGCCAGTTGTCTGCCTTGCCGGTACCGAGCGAGGTCAGCACGCCGGTGCCGGTCACCACCACGACAGGGCGACCGAGATGGTCGCGATCCGCCGATCCCATGTCTGCCTCCTATGCCGGTTCGACCACGGCGAGTGCCTCGCCGCGCCAATGGCCCCAGGACGTCACCAGTACCTGCCGCAATTCCTCGGTCATCGCCTGCTCGTCCGGCTCGAGCGGCGCGAACAGACGTTGCCGGGACAGCGACAGCGCCGCCAAGGCCAGATTTGCCGGAAACGACGGTTCCAGCGAATGGCCCAGCGCCGTCGCGGTGGCGCGCACCGGCATGCCGAGGTCGTGCAGGAAGCCGGCCTCTTCGCGGGTCGCTGCCGGGGCGCCCGATGCTCCCGAGATCACGGCCGCGTGCGGCGGTTCCAGATGATGGCGCATCGCCATCAGCTGATGGGTGGCATTGGTGGTTGCCTCCCCGGGACGCCGCCGGCTGCGGTCGCTGGCGATCGCGGCGATGTGGGCAAGCCCGGGTGCGCCGCGCGCCGCGGCATGTTCGCGGCTCTCGATCACCAGGAAGCACCCGACCGTGCCGACCACCATGCCGCCGCCGTCCTCCTGACGCGCCCAGACGCCGGCGAACGGCCGTTTCCACAGCTGTCCGCCCATTTCATAGTGCAGCAGCACATCCGGCCGTTGTGCGTTGTACGAGCCGCCGACCAGCAAGAGATCACCCTGGCGCGCCGCGATGCGGGCACAGGCGATGCGAACGGCGTCGGTGCCCGATGCCTCCTCGCCCATGAAGGTGCGCGACGAACCCACCACGCCGTGCACGATCGAGATGTTGCCGGCGAGCAGATTGGACAGCTGTGCCAGGAACAGCGTCGGGCGCAGATCGGACAGCAGGTGCTCGTTGAGGAACCCGCCCTGGTCGGCCGCCGCTGGCAGTGCCGACAGGATCGCGGCATCGACGGCATAATCGCGCTCGCCGCCGCCGGCTGCGACGATCATTTCCATGCGCGACAGCAGGTCGGCGCTGCCCTTCACGCCCGCGGCATCGAGCGCCAGTCCGGCGGCATAGGTGCCGATGCGCTGCCACGCCTCCATCTGGCGCTGGTCGCCGCGCTTGGGGATCTGCCGGTCCAGTTCCAGCGGCACCACCGGATGCACCAGCCAGGGCGCGAAGGTCGCCGCATCGACCACCGGCTGGAACCCGCCGTCGCGGTTCAGTGCGGTCCAGTGCGCCTCGATCCCCTCACCCAGGCAGGAGACCAGGCCGATGCCAGTGATCATCGCGTCGCGTGGCCTAGCCATGCAGGAATGCCTCCGGCACGGCGACACGCCGTGCGGTAACCAGCATCTGAGCGCGCAATGTGTCGTTCGGGAAGGGGACCACGCGGTAGGTGATCTCGGCGTCCGCCACCTTCTTGCCGCCGGAACTGATGCTGCCCGCGACCACGGCATAGCCCGAGCCGTCGTGCACCAGCCGCGCCTCGGCCTGCAGCGCCTGGCCGGGAACGACGAAGGCGCGCAGCTTGGCCTCCTTCACCTGGGCGAGGAACGGCATGCGCTGGAAGCGCAGCACCGCCAGCACCAGCCAGCCGCCGGTCTGCGCCATGGTCTCGATCATCAGCACGCCGGGCAGCAGCGGATGGCCGGGGAAGTGGCCTTCGAACACCGGGCTGGCGTCGGGGACCAAACAGTCGGCACGCACGGTCCGTGCTTCCGGATCGAGCGCCACGATCCGGTCCACCATCTGGAAGTATTCCAGCCGCATTCCGGCTCAGGCTGCCTTGGCGGCGACCAGCCCGTCGATGTTGGCGCAGAGGTTGCCGAGGACGAAGTACTCGTCGGTCGAGACCTTCCCCTCGTTCACGTCCTGGGTCCACTGCTCGAGCGGCATCTTGATGCCGAACGCCTTGTCGATCGCGAAGGCGACGTCGAGGAAGTCCAGGCTGTCGATGCCCAGGTCGTTGATCGCATGGCTGGCCGGCGTGATCTGCTCGCGCGGAATGTCGCAGGTTTCCGCAATGATTCCGGCGACGGTCTCGAAGGTCGACGACATCGATCAGCCTCTGCAAACGCGGCCGGGCACTAACACCGTGGCCGGGGTGCCGCAAGTGCGGCCGGGATCGATGGGCTTCGCGGCCGTTGCCCGACCTGGGATGGGTAGCGCGGGCGCGAAACCCATCGCCGTCACATCCAGTGCGCCGGTTGCCAGACCCAGCCCGCATCGGTCCTCGCCCAAAAAGGCGCCATCCAGTTCGCGCCGTGACCCGCCGCGTCAATGTATTGGCCCGGCACCCACACATAGGAGCTGCCGGTCCAGTCCCAGTGCCCCGGCTGCCAGGTCAGCGGTACCGGGCTGACCGGCGGCTTGGGGATCGCCTCCGCCATCGGTGGCGGGATCGGCGCCGGCGGGCCAACGGCGACGCAGGCTGCCAACAGCAGCGCGACGGCGACAACAAGGCGCTTCATCCGATCGGGCCTCCTCAGCCAGGCAGCAGGACAGTGGCGACGGCCTGGGCAGCGATGCCCTCGCCCCGGCCGGTGAAGCCGAGCCTCTCGGTCGTCGTCGCCTTCACCGAGACGCACGAGACAGCAACTCCCAGGATGGCCGCCAACCGTGCCGACATTGCGGCGGCGTGCGGAGCAATCTTGGGACGTTCGCAGATCAGCGTCACATCGGCGTTGGCCAGCCGGCCGCTCCGCGCGGCGATCCGCCCTGCCGCGTGGGCCAGGAAGCGCGCGCTGTCAACATCCTTCCAGGCCGCCTCGGAGGGTGGGAAATGGCGGCCGATATCGCCCTCGGCCAACGCCCCATAGATCGCGTCGCACAGTGCGTGGATGCCGACATCGGCGTCGGAGTGGCCGGCCAGGCCCTTGTCGTGCGGCACCGCGACGCCGCACAGCATCAGAGGCCGGCCGGCCTCGAGCACATGCACGTCGAAGCCGGTGCCGACGCGCGGGATCAGCTGGCCAGCCATGGCGCGTTCCAATCGGGTAAGGTCCTCGGCATAGGTCAGCTTGATGTTGTCGTCGGAACCGGGGACGATCGCGACCCGTTCGCCCATCGCCTCCAGCAGCGAGGCATCGTCGGTGGCAGCCACGCCGGTAGCGGCGCGATGCGCGGCGAGCAGCACCGGGAAATGGAACGCCTGCGGCGTCTGAGCGCGATACAGGCCGTCGCGTGGCACCGTGGCGGTGATCGCGCCGCTCGCTACCCGCTTCAGGGTATCGGCGACCGGCGCGGCCGGGATCGCGCCGGAAGCGGTTCGCAGAGCTGCGAGCAGGGCAGGGATGGTCCCTGCGGGAATCAGCGGCCGGGCGGCGTCATGCACGAGCACGATATCGGGTGCTGCGGGCTCCAGTGCCTCCAGACCGGCCCGGACGCTGTCCTGGCGAGTGGTGCCTCCCGGCACCGGCGGCAGGTGCGGCAAGCCGATCAGCGCCGATTCGATCGACGGCGCGTCGCCGACCGGCTGCAACAGCGCGACATGGGCGGCCAGCGCCTCGGCAGCGTGGCGGATCACCGGCTTGCCGAGCAGCGACAGATACTGCTTGGGCGTCTCGGCGCCGAACCGGCTGCCGGTTCCTGCCGCCACCAGGATCGCTGCTGCGCGCATGTCGGCACCGTTGCCGGAGGGCGCGACAGCGTCAACCGTTGGCGCTGAATTGCGAATCATCAGCTCTCGCATTGCGCATCGGCAGGCGTGTCGTTAATTTGCCCAATTGATGGGCAAGTGTCATAGCCGCACCACAGTTACGAGTCACGAACTGCCGCCGATCGACCTCGGGGGTGGCGTGCGAATCGACACGCCGGTCATTCTGGCGCCGATGTCCGGTGTGACCGATCTGCCATTCCGCCGCCTCGCCAAGCGGCTTGGCGCCGGCATGGTGGTATCGGAGATGATCGCCTCGTGGGCGATGATCCGTGAGAACCGCAAGACGCTGGCGATGGCCGAGATGGATGGTGCGGGCGGTGTCAGCGCTCTCCAGCTCGCCGGCTGCGAGCCCACGGCGGTGGCCGAGGCGGCGCGACTCGCGGTGGACCGCGGCGCCGACTTGATCGACATCAACTTCGGCTGCCCGGTGAAGAAGGTGGCACTAGGCCAGCAGGCCGGATCGGCACTGATGCGCGACGAGGCAGCCGCCGTGGCGATCCTGGCAGCGACGGTGCGCGCCGTTTCGGTGCCGGTGACGCTGAAGATGCGCATGGGCTGGGATCATGCCAATCTGAACGCGCCGCGGCTCGCCCGCATCGCCCAGGACTGCGGCATCCGCATGGTCACCGTGCACGGCCGTACCCGCCAGCAGTTCTACACCGGCTCGGCCGACTGGGACTTCATCGGTCAGGTGAAGCACGCGGTGGATATCCCTGTGATCGCCAACGGCGATATCGTGACCGAGCAGGATGCTGCCGAGGCGCTGCGGCGCTCCGGTGCGGACGGCCTGATGATCGGCCGCGGCTGCTATGGCCGGCCGTGGTTCATCGCCCAGGCGGTCAACTTCCTGCGCACCGGCCAAACCCTGCCCGAGCCGCCGCTGGCGCAACAGAAATGCGTGGTCACAGATCACTATCGGTCGATTCTCGACCATTTCGGCAGCCACGCCGGCGTCCGTCTGGCACGCAAACACGTATCCTGGTACTCGCGTGGCCTGCCTGGCTCGGCAGAGTTCCGCGCGGCGATGAACCGGCTGACCGAGGCCGACCCGGTTCTTGGGCTGATCGATGGCTTCTTCGACCGGCTGATCGCGCGTGGTGTTTCCCGCGTGGTCCAGCGTTGCGATGACATGCCGGCGGAGCCTGCCACCGGGCAGTCCGATCGCGGCATGACCCGGTGGGCGGCATGATCAACCCGGTCACCCGCGCCGCACTGGCCTTGCGCGAACGTCGCCGCGCCCCCGATCTGGCGCAGATCATGAGTGCCTTGCCGGTCCCGGTGGTGTTGCTCGACGCCGACAACCGTTTCCGCTTCGTCAATCACGCCGCCGAGCAGTTTCTCGGCGTCTCCGCCTCCGGGTTGTCGCAGCTTCGCCTGCGCGACCTGGTTCCCGAGGACAACCCCTTGTTCCTGCTGGTCGATCAGGTTCGCAAAAGCGACGCGAGCGTGTCCGACCATGACCTCTCGGTCGACAGCCCGCGGCTCAACAAGCAGGGCATGACCGTCCAGGGGTCGCCGCTGCCGGAGGAGCCGGGCGCAGTGCTGCTGGTGCTGCAGGACGCCTCCGCCGCCCGCGCGCTGGACCGACAGCTCGCGTTCCGCGGTGCGGCACGCAGTGTCACCGGGATGGCGGCGATCCTGGCGCACGAGGTGAAGAACCCGCTCTCCGGCATTCGCGGTGCTGCACAATTGCTGGAAACCAGCGTCGACGAGCAGGACCGTGAGCTGGCGGTCCTGATCCGCGATGAGGCCGACCGCATCCGCGCCCTGGTCGATCGCATGGAGATCTTTGGCGAAAAGCCGATCGCGCGCACCGCGGTGAACATCCATCGCGTGCTGGAGCACGTGCGCAAGCTGGCGCAGTCGGGTTTCGCGCCGCACGTGCGGTTCCACGAGGTGTATGATCCGTCGCTGCCGCCGGTATGGGGCAATCGCGACCAACTTGTGCAGGTGATCCTCAACCTGGTGAAGAACGCCACGGAGGCAGCGACGCAGGAGGAACAGCCGAACCCGGAAATCACCATGATCACCAGCTTCCAGCATGGCATGCGTCTGGCCGTCCCAGGCACCACCACGCGGCTGGATGTGCCGTTGGTGGTCGCGGTGCGCGACAACGGACCAGGCATTCCGGACGATATTTTGCCGCACCTGTTCGAGCCGTTCGTCAGCACGAAGGCGTCGGGCAGCGGGTTGGGCCTGGCGCTGGTCGCCAAGATCGTCGGCGATCACGGCGGGTTGATCGAGGTGGACAGCCGTCCCGGTCGCACCGAATTTCGTCTACACCTGCCGGTTGTGGCAGACGAAGAGGCTGAACTCGGCCTTTGAGTGATGGAGTTGCGATGACCCCGCCAACCGTCCTGGTCGCGGACGACGATCGATCGATCCGCACCGTGCTGACCCAGGCGCTGGGACGGTCGGGCTATCAGGTCCGCAGCACCGGCAATGCCGCAACGCTGTGGCGATGGGTGGAGGACGGCGAAGGCGATCTGGTGATCACCGACGTGGTGATGCCCGACGAGAACGGCCTCGATCTCATACCGCGCATCCGCAAGATCCGACCGGACCTGCGCGTGGTGGTGATGAGCGCGCAGTCGACGCTGATGACGGCAGTGAAGGCGACGCAGCGCGGCGCCTTCGAATATCTTCCCAAGCCGTTCGATTTGCAGGAATTGCTGTCGGTGGTCGGCCGCGCCCTCGCGGTCTCGCCGGCGCCCAGTGCGAACGTGCCGGAACCGCGCGATGCCGATGAACGTCTGCCGCTGATCGGCCGCAGCCCGGCGATGCAGGAAATCTACCGGACCATCGCGCGCCTGACGACCGCCGACCTGACAGTGATGATCAACGGCGAGTCGGGCACCGGCAAGGAACTGGTGGCGCGCGCTCTGCACGACTACGGCGAACGCCGGTCCGGCGCATTCGTCGCCATCAACATGGCGGCGATCCCGCGCGAGCTGATCGAGAGCGAACTGTTCGGCCATGAGCGCGGCGCGTTCACCGGCGCCACCACGCGGTCCCAGGGCCGGTTCGAGCAGGCCAATGGCGGCACTCTGTTCCTCGACGAGATCGGCGACATGCCGCCGGAGGCGCAGACGCGGCTGCTGCGCGTGCTGCAGGAGGGCGAGTTCACCTCGGTCGGCGGACGCCAGCCGATCAAGGCGAATGTGCGGATCATCGCGGCGACACACCGCGACCTGCGCAACGCGATCCGCCAGGGGCAGTTCCGCGAGGACCTGTACTACCGGCTGAACGTGGTGCCGATCCGCCTGCCGCCGCTGCGCGAGCGGGTGGAGGACATCCCGCTGCTCGCCCGCCACTTCCTGGAGCGCGCGCAGGACGATGGACTGCCGGCCAAGACGCTCGACCAGGGCGCGGTGGAGCAGCTCAAGCGCTACTCGTGGCCGGGCAACGTGCGCGAGGTGGAGAACCTGATGCGCCGGCTAGCCGCGCTCTGCCCGCACGAGACGATCGGCGCCGAGCAGATCGCCGCCGAACTCGTGGAGAACGTCGTGGCACCGTCCGAGGCCCCGGCGGCAACCGGACCAGAGCCGCTGGTGCGCGCGGTGGAGCGACACATCCGCGATTTTCTGGCCGCCCATCACGACGGCGGTATGGCGCCTTCGGATATCTATGACCGGGTGATTGCCGAGGTGGAACGACCACTGATACGACTCACGCTGGCCGCAACGCGGGGCAACCAGATCAAGGCCGCTGCCATGCTCGGTCTCAACCGGAATACGCTGCGCAAGAAGATCCGTGACCTCGATATCCCCGTGGTGCGAGGACTGATGTGAATGTCGTGCCACCCCCGGGGACGCTGAGACCCGAACCGCCCGTCGAGCCGGCGCCGGCGCCGGAGGTGTCGCGGTCGCGCTCGGTGCTCGGTGGGATCGCCAACATCCTGCTCGGCAAGGCGGTGACGCTGATGCTGGCGGCACTGGCGTTCGCGGTCGGTCTGGCGACCTTTGTTTTCCTGGCGCGTGGCGCGCCGTTCGTCCTGCGGCCCGGGGTCAGCGTGGGTCTGGTGCTGGGCAATCTGTCGGCGGTACTGCTGCTGGTCGCCGTGCTGGCCGGGCGGCTGACCCGCGTCTGGGTGGAACGCCGCCGCGGCTCCGCCGGATCGCGGCTGCATATCCGGCTGGTGCTGCTGTTCGGCGGTGTGGCGGTGGCGCCAACGATTTTGGTGGCGTGCTTCGCGGTTGCCTTCTTCCACCTCGGCATCCAGGCCTGGTTCAACGACCCGGTCCGTCAGGCGATCACCGAATCGCTGCAGGTGTCCCGCGGCTACCTGGAGGAGCATCGCGACAACATTCGCGCGGTCGCGCTGGAGATGGCGAACGATCTGACCCACGCCGGACAGTTCCTCACCGCGGACCCGTCGGTGTTCGCGGATGTGCTGGGCACGCAGACCACCCTGCGAGGGCTTACCGAGGCGGTGATCTTCGATCCCCTGACACGCGAGGTGCTTGCCGCCGCCGGCCTGTTCGTCGGGATGGGAGTCGAGCTGCCTCCGCAAAGCGTCACCACACAGGTGCAAGGCGGTGAGGTCGTGGTGCTGGCCGCCGGCGACGGCACGCGCGTGCAGGCGGTGGTGCGGCTCGATTCGACGCCGCCGCTGATGCTGATGATCGGCCGCCCGGTTGATCCGGCGATTCTCGATCACATGACGCGCACCGAGCAGGCGGTCGCCGAATACCAACGGCTGGACCAGGACCGCTCCTGGCTGCAGGTCGCCTTCGCCTGGATCTTCGCCATCGTGGCGCTGCTGGTGCTGCTGGCGGCAGTGGCGATCGGCCTGGTGCTCGCCAATCAGATCGCGCGCCCGATCGGGCGGCTGATCCTTGCCGCCGAACGCGTGCGCGGCGGCGATCTAGCCGTGCGGGTGGCGGAGGCGCCGACCGGCGACGAAGTTGCCGGGCTGTCGCGCGCGTTCAACCGGATGACCGGCCAGCTCGCGGCACAACGCGGCGAGCTGTTGGACGCGTACAGCCAGATCGACGAGCGCCGACGCTTCACCGAGACGGTGCTGTCGGGTGTGTCGGCCGGCGTGATCGGCCTGGATGCATCCGGCCGGATCGAGCTGCCGAACCGTGCGGCAGACGAGTTGCTGCGCCTCGACCTGCTCTCCGCGATCGGCCGCGAGCTGGCCCACGTGGTGCCGGAGTTCTCCGAACTGCTGCACGAGGCGGCGGCATCGCCGGAACGGGCGCGCACGGCCGAGATCCAGATCGGCCCGCCGACCCAGCGCCGCACGTTGCTGGTGCGGATCGGCGCCGATCTGTCGGGCGGACGTACCGATGGCTTCGTCGTGACGTTCGACGACATCACCGAACTGCAGTCGGCGCAGCGCAAGGCCGCCTGGGCCGACGTCGCGCGCCGCATCGCGCACGAGATCAAGAACCCCCTGACGCCGATCCAGCTTGCGGCGGAACGGTTGAAGCGCCGGTTTGCCCGCGAGATCACTTCGGATCCCGAAACATTCAGCCAATGCGCCGATACCATCATCCGCCACGTCGGCGATATCGGCCGCATGGTCGATGAGTTCTCCAGCTTTGCGCGCATGCCGCAGCCGGTGATGAAGCCCGAGGACGTCGGGCGCATCGCGCGCGAGGCACTGGTACTGCAACGGACGGCGCGGCCGCAGATCGCCTGGCGCAGCGACATTCCTGAGCGGGGGCCGGTGGTTCTGTGCGACCGCAGGCTGTTGAGCCAGGCGTTGACCAACCTGCTGCAGAACGCTGCCGACGCGGTGGCGATGCGCGACGCCGCCGGCGCGATCGGCGTCAGCGTGCGGTGCGGCCACGACGACGTTCGCATTATCGTGACCGACGATGGTGTCGGCCTGCCGCAGGAAGATCGTGGTCGGCTGACCGAACCCTATGTAACACACAAGCCGAAAGGCACCGGGCTGGGACTCGCCATCGTCAAGAAGATCATGGAAGACCACGGCGGACGATTGACACTGGACGACAGGCCTGACGGTCCCGGCGCGGTGGCGACGCTGCTATTGCCGGTGAAGGTGTCGGATGGCGTATGACATCCTGATCGTCGATGACGAACCTGATATCAGGATGCTGATCGACGGCATCCTGCGCGACGAGGGTTATGAGACGCGAGGCGCAGGTGACGCCGATGCGGCGGTTGCGGCGTTTCGAGTGCGGCGGCCGTCGCTGGTGATCCTGGACGTCTGGCTGCAAGGCTCGCGTATGGACGGGCTCGCGTTGCTCGAGTCGTTCCACAGCGAGGAGCCGCACGTGCCGGTGGCGATGATCTCCGGCCATGGCAACATCGAGATGGCGGTGCAGGCGATCCAGCAGGGCGCCTACGACTTCATCGAGAAGCCGTTCAAGTCCGATCGGCTGCTGCTGGTGGTGCGCCGTGCGCTGGAGGCCGCGGCACTGGCGCGCGAGAATGCGGAACTTCGGTTGCGCGCCGGTCCGGAGACCGTGCTGACCGGCGACAGTGCGGTGATCGGCGGCCTGCGCGCCGGCGTCGATCGGGTAGCGCCGACCGGTTCGCGGGTGCTGATCCATGGACCGGCCGGCAGTGGCAAGGAGGTGGTGGCGCGCATGGTGCATGCGCGCTCGCGCCGATCCGACGGCCCGTTCGTGGTGCTGAACTGCGCCACGCTGGCGCCGGGGCGGTTCGAGGAAGAACTGTTCGGCCTGGAGGCAGGCAACGATCCGATCGCGCAGCCGCGCCGCGCCGGCGTGCTTGAGCGTGCGCACGGCGGCACGCTGCTGCTGGACGAAGTCTCAGACATGCCGATGGAGACCCAGGGCAAGATCGTGCGTGCGCTGCAGGATTCGACGTTCGAGCGGCTGGGCGGATCGGCACGCGTCAAGGTCGATGTGCGCGTGCTGTCCACCACCAACCGCG
>DASXNR010000194.1:0-12382 GCA_036494925.1 Acetobacteraceae bacterium | reverse complement strand
TGGCACCCGCATCCTCGGTCAGGCGGTTCGCGAGCACGCAACCCGCGGAACCGGCCCCCACGATGATGTAGTCATACCCGGACCGGCTGGTCATTCCGCGACGATATCCACCGGGCCCTATGTCCTGCAACGCCTGGTGGGTTGCTCATGCGTTTTCAGGCAAGGTGGAATGGCGACGGGGTGATGGCACGCACCTCCTCTTAGGATGGGTAGAGCGCAGCGAAACCCATCGAGCCGACGCCTCATGCGACCGCCGCACCTGTCGTCAGCAGCCGACGCGGGGGCACATCCCGAACCTCCTACTCCTTCAGCACGAAGGTGTAGAACCTGATCGAGCCGTCGGGTTCGGTTCGGCGATAGACCCCCTGCACTTCGCTCTCAAACCCAGGGAACTGGTTTGCCGCACGCTCGAACAGCCTGAAGTAATCGAGCGTCGGCTGTGCTCGCCCGCCGAGACGCTCGCCCGGCACGACGGTCGCGATGCCGGGCGGATAGACCAGCATCAGGTTCGCGGCAACACGGCCGGCAACACGATCGATCGGCAGCAGTTCCACCTCGTTGCGCACCATGCGCTGCACCGCCTCCTGCGGCGGCATCGCCATCTCGGGCAGATGCTCCTGCCGGAACTGCCGCCGCTGCAGGCCACTCGTGTCATGATCCCGAAAGAATGCATGCATCTCCGCACACAGATCGCGCAGCCGCATTGACCCATAACGCGCGGCGTACCGCGCGGAGAACTCGGTCAGGACTTCGGTGAGCGGCGCATTCGCCTCGTGCAATGCCTTGAAGCGAACCAGCGCACTGAGCAGCGTGCCGGCCTTGCTGGCCTCGACGCCCGGTGTGAGCAGGAACAGGATACTGTTCAGGTCGTTCTTCTCGCAGACGATCCAGTTGTCGCGCAAGTACTCGGCGACGATCGGGGCGGGAATGCCGTGCTCGGCATAGGTGCCGGCGGCGCGGTCGAAGCCCGGGGTGAGCAGGGTCAGCTTGTTTGGATCCGTGATCGCGTAACCCGGGGCGAGATGATCGAACCCGTGCCAGCCTGCTCCGGGCGTCAGTTCCCACATCGCGGGGTCGATCGCCAGACGATCGGTCGGCACGTCCTCCCATCGTGTCGGCACCGCCTCGCCGTCGCTGTCGCGCAGCATCACCACATCCGGAACAAACGGATCGAAGAACCAGCCATGTGCCGGATCGCTGTATTTTTCGGCATACTCCCGCGCCACAGCACGCAGCTTCTTGCGCAGTTCGATGCCGAGCCGGATGGTGTCGTCCCACAGCACCTCGCCCGACTTCCCCTTCATCATCTGCGCACCGACATCGAGCGAGGCGAACAGCGGATAGAACGGCGACGTCGACGCGTGCAGCATGAACATCTCGTTGAACCGCCGGTGTCCCACCCTGCGATGCTGACCCTTGATGTGGCGATCCTTCACATGGATCTGCGAGGCTTGTGAAAAGCTGGCGAGTTGCTTGTGCGTCGACTGCGTGGCGATGATACCGGGCTGGCCTGCATCGAGTTCAGTCAGGCTCATCGCGAACCGGCCGGCGAACAGCGGGTGGAACTTCAGAAAACCCGCCCAGGCCTCGTCGAACAGTACATAGTCGCACAGGTGACCGATCTGCCGCAGCAGCATGCCGACATCGTAGATGGTGCCGTCGTAAGTGCATTGCTCGATCACGGCGGCGCGGAACGGCCGCTCGCGCCGCCACGCGTCCGGGTCCGAAACCAGCGGATGTTCGCGAATTGCCGCACGGATCCGCGCCTCGTCCAGCGCGTCATGGTCGATCGGACCGATCAGGCCGTGGCAGTTGCGCTGCGTCGGCAGGAAGATCGGTATCGCGCCTCCCATGAAGAAGGCGCCGTGGTGTGCCGCCTTGTGATTGTTGCGGTCGAACAGCACCAGATCGTCCTTCGCGATCAGGGCCGACAGCACGATCTTGTTCGAACTGGACGTGCCGTTGAGCACAAAATAGGTCTTTTCGGCACCGAAGATTTCCGCCGCCGCCTTCTGCGCCTCCAAGGCAGGCCCCTCGTGCGTCAACAGGTCGCCAAGTTCGAGCACCGAGTTATCGAGATCGTCGCGAAACACCGCTTCGCCGAGATGGGCAACGAAGATGCGGCCGATCGGGCTGCGCGCATAGAAGGCGCCGCCGTTGTGGCCCGGACAGGTCCAGAGCTGGTTGCCCTCTTCGGCGTAATCCACCAGGCGGCCGAAGAATGGTGTCTTCAACGATGCCGCGTAGTGGCGCAGATGGCTCACCAGGTTACGCGCGATGAAGTCGGGCGTCTCTTCCGCGAGGAACACGTAGCCGGTCACCTGGTTCATGACCTCGACCGCCACCTCCTCGAGGCGCTGGCGGCGAACCAGCACGAACACGGGCAACTCCAGGCCGCGTGCCCGCACCAGTGCGATCAGAGCAGCACTCTTCCCCTGCACGCCACGCTTGCCCCAATCGATCACCATGCAGCCGACCGCCGCATCGGCGCGGATCGCGAGCTCCGCCTCCTCGACCCGCCGTGCCCGCAGCACCTCGAACCCCAGGTTCTCCACCGCGTTGGCGATCTCCTGCAATCGCGCGCCTTCGAGCGTTCCAGAGGAAAGCGCCGGCGTGCAGAACAGGAACTTGAAATGCCGGTCGTATTCCATGTTCACGTCACCTCGGGTTCGTCAGAGCTGGGGTGGCGGTGAACCTATCAGGCCGATGCCGGCCTGGCATCCGGCGAAGGCCATGGACCACGCCAGCGAAAGCGCCAGACCGCCACCATGTCATGGAACATTCTTGTGGCTGCATGCTCGCCCGCCGGAGTGGTTGCATAGTCAGCAAGCAAGCACTCAACATGGAGGAAGATCGAGAACCACGGAGCGCCACGGAGGTCGGCTTTGGCATGCGCACAGTGCGTGTTAAACACTCCTATCCACTGCAATGATGCCCACCGCACCCCCTCCGATCACCGAATGGCGCATCGCCGAGGGCCTCATCCCCTATGGTGACGCCGTCACCGCCATGCAGGACCGCGTCACCGCCATCCGCGCCGGCACCGCAGCCGAACTGGTCTGGCTGGTCGAGCATCCCCCGCTCTACACCGCCGGCACCTCGGCCCGCCCGGAGCAACTGACCGACCCCGACCGCTTCCCCACTTTCGCCGCCGGCCGCGGCGGGCAGTGGACCTATCACGGTCCCGGCCAGCGCGTGGCCTATGTCATGCTGGACCTCGCCCGCCCGCACGGCGCGGTGCCCGCACGCGACGTGCGCTGCTTCGTCCACGGGTTGGAGGAGTGGCTGATCAACGCCCTCGCCCGCTTCGGCGTGCGCGGCGAACGGCGCGAGGGCCGCGTCGGCATCTGGGTCGCCGACGCCGCGTCCGGCTCCGAGGCCAAGATCGCCGCCATCGGCGTCCGCGTTTCCCGCTGGGTGAGCTGGCACGGCGTGGCACTGAACGTCGCACCCGATCTCGGCCACTACACCGGCATCGTCCCCTGCGGCATCACCGAGCATGGCGTCACCAGCCTGCATGCGCTGGGCATCGCGGCAACCATGGCAGAGGCCGACGCCGCCCTGCGCGCGGCCTGGCGCGAGGTGTTCGTCGATGCGGTCCCAGCGGCGAATTGTGCGACCCCATCCCGGTGACCCCGGTGCACCGCCCGTCGTGCTGTTCGGCGCCGGATCGCCGATCATCGTCGATGTCCAGGAATCATGCGCCCGCCTCGGCTGGCGCATCACCGCGGTGGTGAAGAACGTTCCGGGCGATGTCCACGCGTCGGGCGACGCCCCGATCGTCGAGGCAACGCCCGCCATGCGCCTCGCCGAGCCTGTCATGCTGCCGTTGTTCTCGCCCGCCAACCGCAGGCACGCCTGGCACCACGCGGTGTCACTGGGCGCCAGCACATTTCCCAGCCTGATCGACCCGACCTCGATCCTGCCGCGCCGCATCGACATCGCCGAAGGCGTCTACATCAATGCCGGCTGCACCATCGGTGCCGCGGCGCGCATCGGCCGCTTCGCCTTCATCAACCGCGGCGCCAGCCTTGGGCACCATCTCGAGCTTGGCGAGTTCGCCTCGATCGGCCCCGGCGTGACCATCGCCGGTCAGGTCACGGTCGGCGCCGATGCGATGATCGGCGCCGGCGCGGTCGTGCTTCCCGGCATATCGATCGGGCGTGGCGCCATCGTCGCCGCCGGCGCCGTCGTGCATCGCGACGTGCCCGACGGCGCGACGGTCATCGGCCGGCCCGCGACGTGACGGAGATCTGGCTCTACACCATGAGCCTGAACGAGGAACGGATGCTGCCGTTCTTCTTCCGCCATTACGACCGCTGGGTCGATCGCTACATCGTCTATGACGATGGCTCGACCGATCGCACGCTGGAGATGTTCGCCGCCCGCCGCAACGTGGAAGTGCGCCGCTTCGAACGCTCCATGCCGGGATCGTTCGTCATCTCCGCCACCCTGCTGCAGAACGCCGCCTGGAAGGAGGCTCGCGGCAAGGCGGCCTGGGCGGTAATCACCGCGATCGATGAGCACCTCCATCATCCCGACATCCTGGGCTATCTGGCGTCATGCCGGCGCTCCGGGGTGTCGGCAATACCGGCACTCGGGTTCCAGATGCTGGCCGAGCGGTTTCCGGACAGCGCGGAATGGCTGGCCGACACGCACCGCCTTGGCGCGCCGTTCGACGAGATGAACAAGCTCTCGATCCTCGATCCGAACCTGATCGAGGAGACCAACTTTGTGCTCGGTCGCCATTCTGCCGAACCCACCGGGCGCGTGGTTTATCCCGAAGCCGATGAGCTGGTGAACCTGCACTACAAGTACCTGGACACCGAATACCTGCGGTCGCGCCACGCGCTCTTGCTGGGTGGTCTGGGGGAGGTGGACAAGGCGGCCGGACTCGGATGGCACTATCAGCTCTCGACCGACCGGCTCGACGCCGAATGGCGGAGATTCGCCAGCATGGCGTTGGACTACCGTGATCCGACGGTCGGCTTCACGACGCACCTGGACCGCTGGTGGCGGGGATCGCGCCGGCGCTCCTAGCGCGCTACATCGACGGGATCTGGCGAAAACCGAACACCTCGGGCGGGTCGGCGAGGTCCTCCTCGATGCTGGACACCACAGCCAGACGCGGCCCGCGGCGGCAAAGCCGCAGCAGTTCCTCGACCGCCGCGGTATCGCCGGCCACCAGCGCCTCCACCGAACCATCGATCCGGTTGCGCACCCAGCCCGACACGCCGAGTTCGCGTGCCTTCTCCACCATCCACGCGCGATAGCCGATGCCCTGTACCCGGCCGCTGATGATCAGCCGCTTGCAGTTCATCCGCGCGCCGCCGGTCGCGTCAGTTGCAGGAAGCGCGCCGCAAGCGCGATGTCGGCCGCGATCGTGGCGCGGCGGGCGACGGCTTCGGCGTCCTCGCCCCATGCCTCGGCCTGAAACAGCTCATCCAGCGCCCCCAGTTCATGCGCGGTGGCGGCGTCCAGCCGCCCCTCCGCCACCGCCAGCCCCAGCACCAGGCTGCCCAGCGCCGGCACCGCGACGCCGAGTGCCGCCAGCGCCGCGACGTCCAGCGCGGACACCGCACGGCGCAGCGCGGCGACGCTGCCGCGGTGCTGCCTGACGTAGGCGATGCCGCTGCCAATCCGCAACGGCGCATCATAGGTCAGCGCGGCCCACTCCAGCCAGGGCTGCCAAGCGCGCGTCTGGCGGGCAATCAGCTCCTCCGGCCGCTCGGCGCGGTAGCACAGCAGATCGCTCTCGGCGTAGCGGGCAATGGCGTCGATGGTCGGCGCCGGATCGGGAGCGATACGCTGCTGCGCGGTGCCGGCAAGGCGCGTGAGAGGCGTGTCGGCGAACGACATCTCGCCGCCCTTGCCGCCGCCCGCCGCCTGCCACTCCTCGGCGATCGCGCGGGCGAGCGGTTCGGCGTCCACCAGCAGGATGTCGCCGCCTGGCAGGTGCATCGTCTTGCCGTCCAGCAGAATCGCGTGTCCGGCATCGGTGCGATCAATCGTTGCAGTATCCCAGAAACGCTTCACACCTGCCCTCTCATCGGAACAATTGCTTCAGCACGTTGCCGAGGTTTGGGGGTTTTAGCTGCTTCTGGACGGGCGGCACGGGCGCGCCGGCTGGCGCCGCAACACCTTGCGGCCCGCAATCCGCCTCCGCTCCGCCGAGCAGCTGTTTCCCGCCCAGTGCCCCGGCAATCAGCCCGAGCGGCGTCGTGCCGCTCAGTACGGCGCCCGCCACGGTCCCTGCATTCTGCGTGACCGTCGCTGCCGGGTCGGAGGCAGTGGATGGCGACCGGAACGGCCCGCTGACCCGCAGCGGAACCACGAGACCGACCCCGGCAAGCTTCGCCTGCGGGCGCACGTGCAGATCCAGCGTCTCGGCGCCGAGATTCAGGCTGCCGTCACCCTCCATGATGAACAGCGTCGAGACGAACGCCAGCGAACGCACCGTGGCGATCCCGTTGTTCGCGTCGAGACGGGCGGCGAAGCACTGTATCTCGCTGGTCCCGCCACGGCCGACCAGGTCCAGCAGATTGCTCGCCCGCAGGATCGATCCGAGCGCGCTGCCGAGCAGGCGGTTGTCGATGGTGCCGTTGGCCAGACTCAGTCCCAGCGAGCCGTCCAGGCTGGCGGCAATCGCATGCGGCGTCGCGCCGGTAGCGCGCAGATCGGCCTGCACGTTCAGATTCCCGCTGGCGAAGGCGGGTTGGTTCAGGGCAGCGAGCAAGGGCTGCAACGCCAGCGCAGGGATGCGCAATCGCAGTGCCACCGCCGGGGTGGCCTCGGCGGCATCGGCATCGAGCGAAGCAGCGAGATGGCCTTCCGGCAGCTCGGCCGACAGCGGATCGAGCCGCAGCTTGCCGCCATGCAGGTCGAGATGCGTCGCGATGGCGCGGTAGGTGGCACCGCCCGATATCAGTTGCGCGACGTTGAGCTTCACGTCGGCATCCGCGCGGCGGAGCAGCTCGAACGGGATCGGCGTGTCCGGGATGACCCGGGCGCTTGCTGGCGGCCTGACGGGCGCGTCGGCGGCCGGAGCAGCGTTCGGACCGGCGGGTGGTCTGCGGAGCGCGGCAAGCACCGGATCGAGCTCGATCCGGTCGGACGTTATCTCGGCCTGTAGCGATGGCAGCCCGTCCTGACCTCGCGCCGCGGTGCCCTTGATCGTCAGGTTGGACCCAAGGGCCTCGACCTTCAGGTCGAGCGGAAGCGGCCCCGCCATCTTCGCCAGCAGCGCGGCGGGAGCGCCAAGCGAACCGGTGACCGTCGCAGGCGAATTGTTGAAGTTGCCCCGGGCGGAGATCTGTACCGGCTGATCCAGCTGCGGGGCAGCGAGATCCAAGGTGTCGAGCCTCAGCCCGGCGGCCACGCCGGTCAGGTCGGATTGGCCGACATGCAGCGTGAGGCCGGAAACCTCCGGCAGCACTGCGCCGGTGTCGGCAACCTGCGCCGCCAGGCTGACATCGTGCAGCGGCGGCAGTTTTGCTTGTGGCAGGAACCCGGCCAGCGCTGCCAGCTCCGGGATTGTCGCGGTCAGCTTACCCCGATAGCCACGGCCCACCAGCGGCTGCGCGACCGTGCCATCCAGCGCCAGCTTCGCGCCGGCGGCCTCCAGCTGGACCTGCACCGGCCACGGCGCATCGGTGCCCTGCTGCAGCCAGGTCAACGGCCCGAGATCGCCAGCCAGAGTGAAAGGTGTGCCGTTGTAAGTGGCTGACATCGCAAGATTGACGTCGGCATCAGGCGTTGCGGCGCTGGCGTGCAGACTGGTGAGCCCGAACACCTCGCTCCGGCCGGCACGGCCATCCCGCCAGGTGAGGGTGCCGTTCTCGATCCGCACATCGGCCACGCTGACGCGCGTCGCCGACCGGTTCGGAGTGCCCGCGGCGGTCGATGGCGGCGCTGCCGGACCGGTCTCTGGCGTGAGCTGCCAGTTGGGCCTGCCCTGCGCGTCCGTCTCGAGGATGATATCCGGCTTCACCAGCACCAGCCGGTCGATCTCGACGCGGTGGCTCAGCAGGGGCAGCAGCGCGAGGCTCAGGTCCAGCTGCTCCAGCGTCGCCATCTGCGGGCGCGAGAAGCCGGGCGGGTTGGCGAAGCTCACACCCTGCACGGTGAGGGTCGGCCGCAATGACAGGCCGAGCCGGATGCGGCCGTCGAGCGTCAGGTCCCGCCCGGTCGCCTGCTTCACCGCGGCAATGATGCGCGGCTTCAGGCTGTCGGGATCGAAGCTGAGGGCGATGACCGCGCCGCCGGCGACGACCAGCGCAAGCAGGCCCGCCAGCGACCACAGGCCGATGCGCAGCACGCGCGGGAGCGTTCGCCGTGCCATCGCCTCCCCTCCTCCTGCTAGCGCCGCTGCGGCGGACGGGCCGGCGGCGCGTGAAAACCCAAGGTGCGGAACGTCGCCGTCATGTGGGTTGGCAGGTCCGCCTCCACCAGCAATGTTCCACCGGCAGGATGGGGCAGGCGAAGCGCGCGGGCATGCAGGTGCAGTTCGCCCGAGAGCCCCTCCACGGTGGCGGCGAAGGCGTTGTTCTGGTCCGGGCGCGCGTATTTCACGTCGCCCAGGATCGGCGCGCCGATCGCCACACAGTGGACGCGAAGCTGATGGGTGCGCCCTGTCAGCGGCGACAGTTCCAGCCAGGCGAGTTTCTGCCCCGCGTGGTCGAGCGTGCGGTAGTCGGTGATGGCGCGCGCCGCCTCCTTGTCGTCGCGGTCCGCCACTTCGGTGCGCTCGCCGCGGGCGCCGCCGATGCGCCGGAGCGGCAGGTCGATGCGGCCCTCCGGCGGGATCGGCCGGCGGGCGACCAGCGCCCAGTAGGCCTTCTCCACCGCGCGGCTACGAAACGCCGCAGCCAGCTTCGCCGCGGTGCCGGGGGTGCGGGCAAGCAGCAGCACGCCCGAGGTGTCGCGGTCCAGCCGGTGCACCAGGCGCGGGCGATCCGCCGAACCGAAGCGCAGCGCATCGAGCAGCGCGTCGAGATGGTGCGTGATGCCCGGCCCGCCCTGCACCGGCATGCCGTGCGGCTTGTTCAGCACCAGCAGGTGGTCGTCGCGATGGATCACCAGCCGCTGCAGGTCGCGCGCGGCGTTGGGTTCGATCTCGGGCCTGGCTTTGGGTTCCGGCGCAGCGGGAAGCGGCGGCACCCGTACCGACTGGCCGGCGGCGAGGCGTGTCGCGGCGTCCGCCCGATGACCATCGACGCGCACCTGCCCGGTACGGCACAGCTTCTGGATCGCCCCCTGGGTCAGCCCAGGAAAATGCCGGCGGAACCAGCGATCCAGCCGGATGTCGGCTTCATCCTCGGCAACCATGCGCGTCGCGACCGCCATCATGTGGACAACCAGTCAAAAACTGAAGAGAGCGAACCTATCTTGCGGCAACGCATGGAGGGGCGAAATGGCACCAACGCGGACCTGGCGATGGATGATTGTTCTGGCGATCGCGGTGTTCTGGCCGGGGTCCAGCCCGGTCGCGGAGGTTGCCGGCGCCAGCCGCGCCGACCTGATCCGCAACCTGCTGCCCACCGTGGTCAACATCGCCATCCGCAAGGAAGTGGTGCCTGAGACCAGCAGCGCAATTGCCGCGGCTGCGATCGGCGATCAAGGCGATACCGTGAAGACCTTCGTCGGCTCCGGCTTCATCATCGACCCGTCCGGGCTGATCGTGACCAACTACCATGTCGTCGAAGGGGCGTTCGAGATCACGGTGACGCTGTCCGACGGCACCGTGCTGCCCGCCAAGCTGCTGCATGGCTCCCGAGTGGGTGACCTGGCGGTGCTGCAGATCGACGCGGGACACCCGCTGCCGCCGGTGCAGTGGGGCGACAGCAACAAGGTGCGCGTCGGCGACCAAGTGATTGCGATCGGCAATCCACTCGGCGTCGGCATGTCGGTCACCGGCGGCATCGTCAGCGGGCTCAATCGCGACCTGCAGGATACACCGTACGACGATTACATTCAGACCGATGCCGCGATCAATCACGGCAACTCGGGTGGCCCGCTGTTCAACATGGAAGGCCGCGTAATCGGCGTGAATTCGGCATTGTTCTCGCCGACCGAGGCTTCGGCCGGTCTCGGCCTCGCCAAACCGTCCGCCGACGCGCAGTTCGTGATCAATCGGCTGATGAAGTATGGCTGGGTCGACCCCGGATGGATCGGCATCAAGGTGCAGCAGATGACCCGGGCGATGGCGGAGGCGATGGGCATGCAACAGCCCGAAGGCTCGGTTGTCGCGTGGGTCATACCGGACGGCCCCGCCCACCGGGCCGGCATCGCGATCGGAGATGTGATTCTGAAATACGGCGGCGACACGCCGACCGATGAACGGGCGCTGTTGCGGGATATCGGCGAGACCCCTACCGGCCAGACGGTGCCGCTGACAGTGCTGCGCGATGGCGCGGAACGCAGCATTCCGGTCACGATCATGTCGTGGCCGCGCAACCAGTGGGAGGCACGCGATGCACCGGTCGCGGCGGAACGCCCGAAGGTCACCATCCCGCCCGATCTCGGCCTGTCGCTCGCCGCCATCAAGCCGGATCAGCGTGCCGGGCTCGGGTTGGAGGGCGACATCACCGGCGTGCTGATCACCGCTGTCATGCCCGGCACCGACGCTGCACGGATCGGTGCGACCGGCGGCGATGTGATCCTGCGGGTGCAAAATCAGCCGGTGGCGACCCCTGCTGACGTGCAGGACGCCATCAAGGCCGCGCGCGATGAGGGACGCCCGTACGTGATGATGCTGGTGCTGCCGAAGGTTCGCAAAGTGCCTGGGCCGAGATGGGCCACGCTGCGTCTGACCGCCTCGGACGGGGGCTAGCGCCGCGACCGCTATCGTGGGGTTGTCACAACGGGATCGCGAGCAAGGTGTCGATCTTGTCGCTGTCCAGCACCACGATGCGCTCGTTGAACCGGAACGGCGTTTTCGACGTGTCGATCCGGTCCAGATAGCGCCCGCTGGCGAACAGCATCGACGCGCCGTCGTGCATGATCCGCACGCACAGGAAATGCGAGTGCACCACCGCGACGCCGTCCGCCACGGATTTCACACGAATCGGGCCGACGACATGGCGATACCGATGCGGCTCGTAGATGTTGGCGCGGCGCAGGGAAAACACGCGATCCAGCAGCATCCCCCGTGACGCGGCGTACATTACGCCCTGCCGCATCCCGGCCTCATGGTTGGCGCGGCTGATGATCAGATACCGGCACGGATCGCCGAACAGCTCCGGCCATTCCTCCAGCCGGTCCTCGTCGATCCGCTCCGCGTAGTCCCCGATCAGCTCGTGGATGCCGAGACGAAGATCGTCCATCACTCGCCCATCAGCGTGCGGTAGTGCTTCCAGAAGCCGCGGATCGCCGCCTCGCTGGCGCGGAAGGTCTGTGACTCCGCTTCATGCCCGCCCATCATCACCAGCCCCGCGCCGTCGTCGTTGTATTGCAGCGCGCGCTGCACGAAGCCGCCGACGCAGCCGTCTTCCATCGAGATATAGCCCGCCGCGCCGATCAGGTTGCCCTGGCGCAGCCGACGCTCGGTCATCGCCTCGTCGTCGGTGTCGAAGCCCAGGTGGATCCATTCCAACTCGGCCTTGTCCACGCCGCGCGGCCGGATCACCCGCACCGCGATCGTGTTGCGCACCTGCTGCAGCACCATGCCGGGGAACACGGTCAGGATCTGCACCGATACGCCGTCGCCGTATTCGTCCACCGACTCGACCACCGAGCGGTCCTGCAACTGGAACTCGCTGTCGGCGCGCAACGCCGCCGCTTTGTAGTCCGCATCCTCGGCCGCGTAGTCCAGCTTGGCGTAGCTGTAGTGATTGCCGCCGGCGCGATCGATGTAGATGCCGCCCGGCATGCTGAGCCGGTTGATCCGGAACGTGGTCAGGAACAGATGCAGGATCGACGCGTGGTAGGTGTCCTTGACGTTCTCGAAGTATAGTTTCCAGTTGTTCGGCATCACCTGCGTGCTGCGACCGAGCAGGTGTGGGGTCCGGTTCATGACACGCAGCAGGCCGCGGGTGACGTCGGGGCCCAGGTACGTCTCCAGGTCAGGTGCTGCGTCGCTGAAGGTGCCGAACACCAGGCCGCCGAGTTCGGCTACGCGCAGGCGCTGGAGCCGGTGCTCGTCCTTGCGGAATTCCGGCGGCATGCCGCCCTGGCGCTTCACGCCGTGCTCGAACGCCACACCGGTGAGCTGGCCGGCGAGGTCGTAGGTCCAGCCGTGATAGATGCAGGAGAATTCCTTGGTAGAGCCGGAGCGCTCGATGCACAGCAGGTTGCCGCGATGGGCGCAGCGGTTGACGAAGGCGTTGATCGCGCCGGCCGCGTCGCGCACGATGATGACCGCGGTCTCGCCGATGGTGGTGGC
>DASXNR010000193.1:0-13315 GCA_036494925.1 Acetobacteraceae bacterium | reverse complement strand
CGGCAGGTTCGCTATCGCATCGGTTCGACCGAGATCGCCAGCGCTCCCTCGTAGACGATATTCACCTGCTGGCCGACGCGCAGTTGGCGCACGAAGGCCGCCATATCCGCATTCGTCGCGACCACCGTGATGGTCGCGACGGGCGAACACTGGGCGGTCAGCCTGGTGCGGCGGCAGGGTTGGCTGCCTGACTCAACAATCAAGGAAACACGGATTACACGGATTGGATCGCTTTGCGATCCAATCCGTGTAATCCGTGTTACACTTGCTTTCTCACCCGAAGCATCCTGCCGACCGGCAACGCGTTCACGCCCGAGCCCGAATCATGTAGCGTGAGCGGACAGGACCCGGAGCGATCGATGCAACTCGGACGTGAGATCAAGCGCAGGGCGAAGGCGGCGGTGGCGCCGCTGATCTTCCTGTCGCTGGTCGGCTATTTCGGCTGGAGCGCCACGCAGGGCAATCACGGACTGGTGGCCTACGCGCAGCGCCAGGTGCTGCTCGCTCAGGCACAGGCGGATCAGTCCAAGGCCCTGGCCGAGCGGGACGGCTGGGAACGGCGTGTCGCCGGCCTGCGGGCGCGTCACATCGACGCCGACACGCTGGACGAGCGCGCGCGCGCGATGTTGAACCTGGCTGACCCGTCAGACATCATCGTGCCCTATGCGACACCGGACCGGCTGTTCTGAGCGCTATATGAGTCTGACCATTGATCTCTGGCCACGGGCGGTCAAAGCGCCGATATTCCCGCCATGACCGCCCCGCCGTCGAACCAGGGAAGACGCAGAGGCATGAAGAACCAGGACTGGGAAATCCCGCTGAAGCTGCAGCCCGCCGCGGACGACTACTCGTTCGACCTCGAGCGTTCGCTGCGGGCGATCGTGAACCTGAAGACCTATGTGCCGTCGGACGCGTTCACCGCCGGCACCCTCGGCACCGAACGGGCGGGCAGCGGCGTGGTGATCCGCGAGAGCGGCCTGGTGGCGACGATCGGCTACCTGATCACCGAGGCCGAGACGATCTGGATCACCTCCTCGGACGGCCGCGCGATCCCGGGTCATGCGTTGGCCTATGACCAGGAGAGCGGTTTCGGGCTGGTGCAGGCGCTCGGTCGGCTGGACCTGCCGGCGCTCGAGATGGGGGATTCCGATCGGCTGAAGGTGGGCGATCAGGTGGTGTTCGGTGCCGGCGGCGGACGGCATCACTCGATCGAGACGCGCGTCGTCGCGCGGCAGGAGTTCGCCGGCTATTGGGAGTACGTGCTGGACGATGCGATCTTCACCGCGCCGGCGCACCCGTTCTGGGGCGGCGGGGGCCTGATCGGCAGCGACGGCAAGCTGCTGGGGATCGGCTCGCTGATCCTCCAGCAGGGCGACGGCAAGGGTCAGCGGCTCGACATGAACATGGTGGTCCCGATCGGGCTGCTGACGCCGATCATGAAGGACCTGCTGAGCTATGGGCGGGTGAACCGGCCGGCGCGGCCGTGGCTCGGTATGCTTGCCACCGAGTCGGACGACTCGATCGTCGTCGGCAACGTGACCGACAACGGGCCGGCCGAGCAGGCCGGCGTCCTGGCGGGCGACCGGATCCTGGCGGTGGGCGGCGAGGAGATCACCGACCTGGCGGGGCTGTGGCGTCGTGTCTGGGCGGCCGGCAGCGCCGGCGCCGAGGTGCGGCTGCGGCTGATGCGCGACAAGAGCCCGGTGGCGGTGACGGTGCGTTCCAAGGACCGGTCGAGCTTCCTGAAATCGCCCAAGCTGCACTGATCGGGGCGGCGATCACGCCAGCCCGTGCGCCTTCAGCCGCTCAGCCAGGAGTTGCCGCAGCTCTCCGACCGTCTCCGCCTGTCGCTCCGGCGGGATGTGCCTGGCCAGCGTGTGGACCGCGCCTTCGACCAGGACGCCAAGCACCAGATACGGGTCCGAGCCGTCAGCGGTGATCACGCGGATCACTTCGGCCAGCATCTGTGCCGAGTTGGGCTTGCTGGACGAGGTCCGGTTGGCCTGCTGGATCAGCTTCTCCAGGGTGCGGAAGCGGCGCTCGGGCATGACGGTAGAATGACCGAACCGACCCGGATCGGGCAAGCGGTCGCGACGCGTGGGAGTTCGAGCATATGGGTAAATTGTGCGGTGCGGTCGTCCCGGTCACGCCGTTTCAGCAGAACTGCACCATTCTGTGGGACGACGCCAGCAAGCAGGCGGTGGTGGTGGACCCCGGCGGCGACGTTGATCGCATCCTCGCCGCGATCGAGCAGACCGGCGCGTCGGTCGAGCGCATCTGGCTGACGCACGGCCATCTGGACCATGCCGGCGGCGCCGACGAACTGCGCGAGACGTTGCACGGAGTGCCGATCGAAGGGCCGGATCAGCGCGACGAATTCCTGCTGCAGGGACTCGAGGAGCAGGGCGGCGCCTACGGCTTCACCGTGCGCAACGTCGCCCCGGATCGCTGGCTGCGCGAGGGCGACAGTGTCGCGCTCGGCGAGCATCGCTTCGACGTGCTGCATTGTCCCGGCCACACCCCGGGTCACGTGGTGTTCGTCAATCGGGCCGCCCGGTTCGCTCTGGTCGGCGATGTGCTGTTCCAGGGATCGATCGGGCGCACCGACTTCCCGTATGGCGACCACGCCGCGCTGATCCGCGCCATCACCGGGAAGCTGTTGCCGCTGGGCGACGATGTCTCGTTCCTGTGCGGCCACGGTCCGGGATCGACGATCGGCGCGGAACGGGAGGCCAATCCGTTCCTGCGGTGACCGGGACTGTAACTCAACTATCACACGACAGCGCCGGGCCTCATCCGGCATCGAGGTCGAATGAGCCAAACCGCGCTTTCCGATCAGGCCCAGGACCGGGTGCGTGTGGTCCGCCCGCCGCTGCCGCCCGAAACACTCTCCCTGCCGCAGATCCGGGCGGAACTGCGCGCCCGGCTGCCCGCGGCGGGCCTGCCCGCGGACATGGCGCTGGCGCCGATCGATCATCTGTTCGATCACCCGGGTTCGACCCTGCGCTTCTCTCGCACGCCGGCCTGCTACTTCGCCAACCATCAGACCAGCTATGAATCCTTCCTGATCTCGTTCCTGCACCTTGCGGTCACCGGCGTGCCGTCGCTTGTGGTCACGCATCCCGGTCTGTTCGACAACGATTACGGCGAGCACTGCGCGCTGCTGGCCGAGCACCTGCGCCGCCTCAACCACCCGGCGGCCGACCTGATCCACGTCGTCGCGGTGCCGCACGAGTTGAAGCCCGCGCGCGACTTCCTGCTCGGCCTGCCGGACCGGCTCCAGGGGCGCTCGCTGCTGGTGCACGTGGGAGCCTGGCGCGAGTACCACGAAAGCCAGCAGGTCCAGACCATGTCCCGGGACCTTATGGAGGTGACCCTCGCGCTGCGCCGGCGCGTGATTCCGATCCGGATCAGCGGCGGGCTGCCGGCGCGGTCGCTCGACTACAAGTTCCACCTGCCATACCGGATGGGCCGTCTGACCATCAACATGGCGCCGCCGATCGAGCCCGAGGAGCTTGCCGCGCTGGAGCCGCTGGCGCAGCGCCGCCGCATTCTCAGCGCCATCAATGTCATGGCGCCCGATGCAGGCTCATACGCCGGGCAGCCGAACTTCACGCTCAACAAGCGCTGCCTGCGCCGGCATGTGCAGACCGGTTCCTCGGCATTGAAGTGCTTCCTGCTCGAGGCCCTGGAGACGATGCCGGACCCATCGCACGAGACCGAGCTGTTGCGGCAGTTCGTCCGCTATGGGGTGCTGCCCACCGAGGGGGTCGAGGACCCCGAGTGGTTCGCTCGCCAGGCGATGTGGGTCACCGACGGCCGCGGACTGAAGACGGTGTAGGCATCAGTGCGCCCCCGCCGCCGCGCCAGTTGGTTTCGCCAGCAACAGGGTCAGCGGCAGCGCCACGAAGAAGCATCCCGCCATCAGCAGCAGCACGTCGTTGTAGGCCAGCGTCAGTGCCTGGTGCTCGACCATCAACGCCACCTGCTTCAGCGCCGCGAGATGCGCATCGCCCGCCTTGGCCGTGGTCAGCATGTGCGTCATGTTGTCGAGCGCGCGCGTCGCCGCGGAGCGTGACCATGTCACCTGCTCCTGCAGGTGCAGTGTGTGCGCCGCCAGACGCGATGTCGCCACCGTGTTGATCATCGCCAGACCGACCGCACCGCCCAGGTTGCGCATCAGATTGTACAGGCCCGATGCGTTCTTCACCGCTGCCGGCGGCAGCCGGCCGAGCGCGATCTGGTTGACCGGCAGCATCACCAGCATCATCGAGGCGCCGCGCAGCGCCTGTGGTCCGAACAGTTCCCAGAATGCCGAATCGACCGTGAGGTTCGACATCCACCACAGCCCGCCGCCGAACATCAGCAGCCCGATCGCCAGCATCACGCGCAGATCGAGCACGCGCGCGAGCTGCCCCGCGATCGGTGCCGACAGGAACATCGCAGCGCCGGTCACGAACATCGTCTCGCCGATCTGCAGGCTGTCGTAGCCGCGCACACGGCCGAGGAACAACGGTACCAGATAGACCGAGCCATACAGCCCAAGGCCAAGCACGAAACTGAACAGCGAGCCGAAGGCGAAGTTGACGTCGGCGAAGGCGCGCAGCTCCACCAGCGGATCGTGCCGCGTCAACATGCGCCAGAAGAACAGCACGCCGGCGACGGCGGAGATCAGGCCGCACCAGGCGATGGTCTCGTCCTGGAACCAGTCCCAGCGCTCGCCTTCCTCCAGCACGTACTCCAGGGCGCCAAGGAACAGCGCCATCAGCAACAGTCCGGGCAGGTCGAAGCTGCGGCGCAGCGACCAGTCGGGCCTGTCGATGTCGAGACAGGCCCACACCGCGCCTGCCACCACCAGCCCGACCGGCACGTTGATCAGGAACAGCCAGTGCCACGAATACAGGTCCGTCAGCCAGCCGCCGAGCGTGGGGCCGATGGTGGGTGCCATCGTGGCGGTCAGGCCGATCAGCACCGACATCTGTGTCCGCTTCTCGCCGGAGAACAGCAGGAACGCGGTAGCGAACACGGTCGGGATCATCGCGCCGCCGATGAAGCCCTGGGCGGCGCGGAACACCACCATCTCGGTCAGGCTGGAGGCGCTGGCGCAGGCGAGCGAGAACAGCGTGAAGCCGAGTGCGCTGGCGACGAACAGCACGCGGGTGGACAGCAGGCGCGACAGCCAGCCGGACAACGGGATCATGACGATCTCGGCGATCAGGTAGCTGGTCTGCACCCAGGATGCCTCATCGGGGCTGGCGGCCAGGCCGGCCTGGATATCGGAGATCGAGGCCGAGACGATCTGGATGTCCAGGATCGCCATGAACATTCCCAACACCATCGCCATGAAGCCGACCCACTGGCGCCAGCTCAGCCGATCCACGACGCCGCTCACGGCACGATATGCTCCAGCGTCGCCGCGGCGGCGCCGAACAGTCCGAGCCGCTGTGCGTCCGGCCCGCGGGTATCGACCTCGGCGGTAACCGACAGCCCGGCACGCAGCCAGCCCGCGTGCGCCGCCTCGGCCGGATCGAGTACCAGCTTGACCGGCACGCGCTGCACCACCTTGGTGAAGTTGCCGGTGGCGTTCTCCGGCGGCAGCAGGCTGAACAACGCGCCGGTGGCAGGGGCCATGCTGTCCACCCGGCCCTCCACCGCCGCATCCGGGTCGATATCCGGCACCAGCCGCACCTTCATGCCAGGCTGCATGCGACGGAGCTGGGTCTCCTTGAAGTTCGCCACGACGTAGAGATGTTCGCGCAGCGGCGCGACCGCGATGAGCTGCGTGGCCGGCGTGACGTGCTGGCCGAGTTCCGCGGCCCGGTTGCCGGCGATGCCGTCGAACGGCGCGCGGATCACGGTGTAGGCGAGATTGTTCTCGGCCAGCGTGACCGCAGCGGCCGCGTTCTGCTGTCGCGCGGTGGCCTGCACTACCTGGGCGCTCAATACGCCGAGTTGCTGCTCGGCCGCCGCCTTCTGGGCCTGTGCGGCAACAACGGCGGCGTTGGCCTTGCGCGAGTCGGCGACCGCCTGGTCGTTGGCCTGGCGCGACGCCCAGCCGCTAGCCACCAACGTGCCGGACCGGGCGGCATCGGCGCTTGCCCGGGCCTGCTCGGCCTGGGTCTGGGCGATGGCCGCCTGCGCCGCGTCGATCGTGGCCTGCTGCTGGGCAACCTGACGCTTTGCCGTCTCGATCGCGGCGGTTGCCTCGGCGGCGGAGGCGGTGGCCTGGGCGAGGCGAGCGCGCCAGTCGGCCGGATCCAGCACGATCAGCGGATCGCCGGCGCGGACGCGCTGGTTGTCGGCGACCTTGATCGCGGCGACATCGCCCTCGATGCGCGGGCTCAGCACCGCAATGTCGCCCTGGACATAGGCGTTGTCGGTGCTCTGGATATAGCGACCCTCGGTGAACCACCACGACGCGGTGACGCCGATGCCGATCACGGCCGCCAGGCCGAGCGCCGGGCGCCAGAGCCGGCGCAGGCGGCGGGGCCGGGGCGCGGTCTGGCTGTCCGCAGCCAGCGGCTGCGGCTTCTCGGAGATGGCGTTCATTCTCGGCTCCTCTGAACTGGACGGTTCAGTTCAGCACGAGAGTGGCGCCGGACGGAGCAGTGGTCAAGGCTAAACTGAACCGTCCAGTTTAGTTGATCTCACCCCTTGCAATCCGAGGGCCAGTCGGCCCAATTTGGCCGCGTGAGCGCAACCACCGAGCTTCGGGCCGACAGCGAGTCACCCAAGCACCAGCTGGTGCTGGATGCGGCCGCCTCGCTGTTCATGGCGCACGGCTATGGCGCGGTCAGCATGGACGCGATCGCCCGTGCCGCCGGCGTGTCGAAGGCGACGCTGTACGCACATTTCAGTTCCAAGGATCAGTTGTTCGCCACCATCATCGGCGACGCCTGTCAGCAGAAGATCGCACTTGGGGAACTCCTGCCCGCCAATACGACCGACGTCCGGGCCACACTCACGGCGTTCGGTGGTGGGTTGCTGCGGTTCTTTCTGGAGGATCGCGCACTGGCGATCCACCGCGTGGTGATCGGCGAGAGCACGCGGTTTCCCGAACTCGGCCGCGCCTTCTACGACAACGGCCCCGCGGCGCTGTTCCGGACTTTCGGCGCATGGCTCGCCGAGCAGACCGAGGCGGGCCGCCTTGCCGTCGCGGATCCCATCATGGCCGGGGAGCAGTTCGTCGGCATGCTGCGGACCAGCCTGTTCCTGCGTGCCTCGGTCGGACTGACGCCGCCGACGGATGCCGAGATCGACGCCACCGTGGCGGCGGCGGTGACGACGTTCATGAAGGCGTACTCGGCACCTTAGAGGCAAAGTGGCCCGCGATGGAATGATGGGTTTCGCTGCGCTCTACCCATCCTACGGTCACTACGGTCACGGCAATGGGGGCGCGCACACTCGTAGGATGGGTAGAGCGGAAGCGAAACCCATCGACACAGGCGACCGCACGAGCTCCGGTCAGATCAGTAATGCGTTTAGCTGTTGGGCGTGTGCGCCGACGCAGACTGATGATGCAGCGCGCGCTGTGCCTTGTTGTAGGTGCGGATGTCGTCCTCGGTGATGTAGCCCTTCTTGTCCTGGTCGATCACAGCGAAGTGGCGGGCGATCGATTTGTAGCCGCTCTTCGCCTGGTCCAGCGTCAGATGGCCATCGTGCGTGACGTTGGCCTGTTCGAAGTGCTGCGGCATGGTCAGGCGGGTGTGCGTCGGCTTGGCGGCGGTGGTCTGGGCGAAAGCAGGCAGCGCCAGCGCAGTGGCGGCGAGCAGCGCGAGCAGAATACGCATGGCGAGACCTTCCTGGTGTTGCGGTCCTCACCAAGATGCCAGTCCTGACCTAACGCATTGCTAATTCGCCGCGACTTGCCTGAAAGCCTGTAACGCAGACTCGATACCCGCGCGATCGACGTCGAGATGGGTACAGGCGCGTGCACGATAGCGTCCGACAGCGGACAGCATGATGCCTGCGCGGCGCACCCGTTCGGCGAGTTCGTCCGCGCTCATGCCGGTGCCGCTGGTGTCGAAGAACACCAGGTTGGTCTCCGGCTGCTCCACCGTGATGCCGGGGATCTGCGCCAGGCCGCGCGCCAGCGCGCCTGCGTTGGCGTGGTCGTCGGCCAACCGGTCGATGTTGTGGTCGAGTGCATACAGGCACGCGGCGGCGCACATGCCGGCCTGGCGCAGCGAGCCGCCGAGACGCTGCTTCCAGCGCCATGCCTCATCGATGAACGCCTCGGTGCCGCACAGCACGGCGCCGAGCGGTGCGCCGAGGCCCTTGGTGAAATCCACCCATACCGAATCGCAGCCGGCCACCATCTCGCGCGCGGGAACGCCCGATGCCACCACGGCATTCATCAGCCGCGCGCCGTCCATGTGGGTCGCCAGCCCATGTTCGTGTGCCACGTCGAGAACCGCGTTCAACTGGTCGAGCGGCCACACCGAGCCGCCGCCGGTGTTTGCCGTCTGCTCCACGGCGAGCAGGCGCTGCGTAGGAATGTTGCGCCGCCGCTCGCGCAACGATCCCCGAACCGCCGCGGCATCGAACCGGCCGCGCTCGCCCTTGAGTCCCAGGATCAGCGCGCCGGTGAGCGAACCCACCCCACCGCCCTCGTTCTCGATGATGTGGGCGGTTTCATGTGCCAGGACTTCGTCGCCGGCACGGCAATGCGTCCGGACCGCGATCTGATTGCACATCGTGCCCGACGGCAGGAACACCGCCGCCTGCTTGCCGAGCAGCGCGGCCATGCGGTCGCAGAGCTCGTTCACGGTGGGGTCGTCACCATGCTGCTCGTCACCGAGCTCGGCGCGGACCATGGCCTCCTTCATCGCCGGTGACGGACGCGTCTGCGTATCGGAGTAGAGATTGACCCGCACCGGCGGCAGATCGCCGGCTGGACGCGTCGGTGCGTAGCGCATCATGTCAGCTCCTGACTGGCGAGGGTGGAGCATCGGCGGCCACGGGCGGGCCATAGACCTGGCGCGCCCGCTTATTGAAGGCGCCGACCATGCGGCGGACCGCCTCGTTGAACACCACCCCGATCGCCGCCTGAAGGATGCGGCTGCGGAATTCGAAGTCCACGAAGAAATCCACTTCGCAGCCCTGGGCGTGGGGGAAGAACTCCCACTGGTTGTTCAAATAACGGAACGGGCCGGTTTCGTAGCGCACTTTCGCACGATGCGGCCGATCGAGGGTAACGCGGCTCGTGAAGGTTTCGCGAAACGGGCCGAAGCCGATGGTGAGGTCGGCGACCAGTTCGCGCTCGGCACGGCTGCGTACCCGCGCCGCGACGCACCAGGGAAGGAACTGCGGATACTTGGCAACGTCCGCCACCAGATCGAACAGCTGGTCGGGTCGGTACGGAACGATCTGACGCTCGGCATGGGTGGGCACGTTCTGTCGTCATCCCCGCGCAGGCGGGGACGCAGCGCGCGCCGCGCGCAGTGCGGCGAAATCGGCGTCCGCGTGATAGGAGCTCCGAGTCAGCGGCGTGGCGGAGACCAGCAGGAAGCCCTTGCCGCGTGCCAGGGCCGCGTACTCGGAGAACTCCTCCGGCGTGACGAAGCGATCGACCGCGGCGTGCTTGACGGTGGGCTGCAGATACTGGCCGATGGTGAGGAAATCCACCTCGGCCGAGCGCTGGTCGTCCATCACCTGCATGATCTCGATGCGGGACTCGCCCAGGCCGACCATCAACCCCGACTTGGTGAAGATCGAGGGATCGAGTTGCTTCACCTGATGCAGCAGTTGCAGCGAGGCGAAGTAGCGCGCGCCGGGACGGATGGTGGGATAGAGCCGCGGCACCGTTTCCAGGTTGTGGTTGTAGACGTCCGGGCGGGCCTCCACCACGACCTCGACCGCGCCGGGCCTGCGCAGGAAGTCTGGGGTGAGGACCTCGATCGTGGTCGCCGGCGCCGCGGCGCGGATGGCGCGGATGGTGGCGGCGAAGTGGCCTGCGCCGCCGTCGGGCAGGTCATCGCGATCGACCGAGGTGACGACGACATGGGCGAGGCCCAGCTTCGCCACCGCGTCGCCGACCCGGGCGGGCTCGTCGCCGGCGAGCGGGCCGGGCTGGCCGGTGGCGACGTTGCAGAAGGCGCAGGCACGGGTGCAGGTGTCGCCCATGATCATCATGGTGGCGTGACGCTGCGACCAGCACTCGCCGATGTTGGGGCAGGCGGCTTCCTCGCACACCGTGACCAGGCCGTTGGCGCGCATCAGGGCGCGGGTCTCGTGATAAACCGGATGAGTGGGCGCCTTCACCCGGATCCAGGCGGGCTTGCGCTGGATCGGATTGTCCGGCCGGTGCGCCTTCTCCGGATGGCGCAGCGGCTGGGTTTTGGACGCGCTTCCGGCGCGATGGTCGATGACGAGGCGGGTGGACATGGCGGAGGAGATGTGGCGGGGGCGGGAAGGGGCGTCAAGCAGTGTCCCGTTCGGTAACCAAGTGCTATGATTCGCCCCATGAGCGCTACCCTGGAGAGCTATCGCTGGTCTGCCCAGTTGGAAGTCGACATCTATCGCGATGTGATCACGCGCTTCGCGCCGCACCTGCCGCTGGAACGCGCCGTGCCCGCGCGACCGGTGATGACGCAGGCGGAGATCGAGGGCATCTGCGACAACTGGATCTGGACCGCCGGCCATGATTCGCTGATCGTGCAGGCGGCGTCCAAGGCGCTGGATCGGCTGTTCCCCGGTCTGGACGAGCAATACTTCCTGGCCCGCCAGATCGGCGATGACGGGTTCCATGCTGAATTCGTGCGCGACTACGTGAAGCATCGGCTGGGCTACGATCCGATCCGGCAGATCAACGACATCGTCCGGGTGCATTGGGATGCGTTGGACGATCTGCCGTATCGCGACATCCACAGCTTCTTCGCCTGGGAGCTCCACTACGAACTGCACATACTGTCGCGGCTGCACACCGAGCGCCGTACCGGCCAGATCCGCGATCCGGCGATCAAGCAATTTGCCGAGGAGCGGGTGGGTCCGGACGAGGAGGTGCACCGGTTGCGCATCCTCGACTGGTGGATCGGGTATTACGGCGCGCTGGGAGCAGTGGAACGGAAAGCGGCCGCAAGCCAGGTGATCGCGCTGGATGATGAGATCCAGCGGCGGCTGAACCCTTATCTGAATTCCCGCTATCAGCGTTCGGCAGCGAACTTCGGCGCCGACATCCGTGGCAAGGACGCGGTCTATGACAATTTCCGTCGTCAGGTGTTGGCGCGACTGCTGGAGATGCCGCCCGAACGGATCGGCAGACTGACCAGCCTGGCCGGCTGACGGACCAGGGAGCGAAAAGGACGACATAAGGCGCCTGCGCGTCCCCGGTCGCGCCACAGCGGATGGCTCCGGGGCAAGCTTGGCCATGACGGTTGCGCAGTCGTCAGACCCCGTATTACACCGGTACGAGCGCGAGGCGCAGCTTTTCGCGCCCCGCCTGACCGGCCTCCAGCGAGCGCGAATTGACGATCGCCAGCCGGAAGCCGCCGGGCGGCATGGCATGGTGCTCCGGCGCTTTGCCCTCATGGAAGGTGATCTGCACGCTGGACACGCCCGGCATGGCGCGCACCTCATCGACCAGCGTGGCGGGCGGGTGGCGATAGCGCGGGCCGTGCGGGCCGAACAGCACCACGCTGTAGCCGTCGGCGCGGTCGGCGTCCGGATAGACCCACTCGCCGGTGACATGCAGACGCACCACCGCCTCGACCCAGCCCGGACCATACAGATCAGGCCATTGGTCGGCGAAGCGCAGATGCGCCTCGATGATGCGCCCGCCAATAGTCTCGAAGTTCGCCATGCCGGTGAACCCGGAAAGATGGCGTCGGGCCCAGGCGCCGCACCAGTCCTCGATCTCCGGCATCGCTTCGGCATGGATCAGCCAGTGATCGAACGTGCCGCCCGGTCCCGTCGCGCCGGTGGTGTGGCGCCACCAGCGCGCCTCGCCGTCCACCAGCGCCACGTCGGTGCTTACATGCGGGCCAGTCAGCAGCGTGCACCAGAAATGTCCGGCGGTCAGCTCGGCTCGGTACTCCTCGGCCGAGGCGATCACCCGGCTGCCGGTGCCCATGCCGCGCAGGTTCATGATCGGCTTGGAGAACACCGGGAACGCAGGCGGCATCACGCCGTGCGGCGCCGCCAATAGACCCTGCGACAACGCGACGGCCAGTTTGTCGTAGATCCAGCGATGTGTGGGGAACCATTCCCAGGAATCCGGGTCCTCGGTGGAGATGCGCACATCCGGTGGGCATTCGACGTGCTCGAAATACTGGAACCGCCACGGATCGGCCTCGCAGATCGGCATCAGCCAATCGGCTCGGGGCGCAGCCGCTGCGGCAGCGTGTTCAGCGACTCGGTGGTGTCGAAGTCGCGCAGCACCGCATCGTCGGCCATCTCCACCTCGGCCACCGCCTCCAGGTGTTTGCCGAGCAGGAAGCGCGCGCCGGAATCGCCGGTGATCTGCAGAATTTCCGCGAAGAACCGCCGGTCCCACAGCATCGGATTGCCCTGCTTGCCGCGGAACGTCGGCAGCACGATCAACCGCCCTTCGTCCGGATCGTAGGAGGCCAGCAGCCGGTCGATCATCCGGCCGGTCACCAGGGGCATATCGCCCAGGCACACCAGCGCGGCCGCGCACTCCTCCGGCACCGCGGCGATGCCGGCCTTCAGGCTGGCGGACAGCCCCTCCGCGTAGTCGGCGGCGTGGACGTAGCGTACCGGCCGACCGCCCAGCGCGTGCTGGATCTGCTCCGCCTGATGCCCGGTCACCACCAGCACCGGGCGGGTCTTGGACGACAGCACGTTGTCCACCACGCGCGCGATCATCGCCTTGCCGGTGCGGTCGGCGACCAGCAGCTTGTTGTGCGGTGCCATCCGACGCGATCGCCCCGCCGCCAGCACCAATGCGGCGATGGTCGGCGCGCTGCGCGGCGCGATGCCGGTGAGCGGTGTGGCAGGAGCCTTCTCGCGAGGCAGCGGGCGGGTGTCGATCTCCTTCAGCAGGCCGCCCACGCCCATCTTCATGATCTCGGACGGGCCCACCGGCAGCCCGGCGAACAGCCTGGTCAGCACGAAGTCGATGCCGTTGAGTTTCGGGCTGCGCGCACAGCCGGGCAGTACCAGCGCCGGCCGGGTGCCGATGCGGCCGAGGCAGATCAGGTTGCCGGGGTCCACCGGCATGCCGAAATGCAGGATCTCGCCGCCGGCGCGCACAATCGCGGAAGGGCCGACGTCACGCCTGTCCACCACGGCCGAAGCGCCCACGATCAGCAACAGATCGGCGCCCTGGGATATCAGTGATTCCAGGGCCTTGGCG
>DASXNR010000192.1:0-1982 GCA_036494925.1 Acetobacteraceae bacterium | reverse complement strand
GACACCGCGCTGGCCGGATAAGGCCAGGACCGGTCACGCGAACCAGCGTGCATACGTCCTCTGCAGCCAGGAGACCGGCTGGTCGAGCGTATAGGCCAGGGCGGCCTGCCTGATCGCATCGGATTGCGCCGGATAGGTATGAAGGACCCTGGCCAGCTTGCGCATGCCGATTCCCGTGCTCATGGCGACGGAGATCTCGTTGATCATCTCGCTCGCCCGCGACGCTACGATGGTGGCGCCCAGGATCTTGTCGGTCCCAAGCTTGACGTGAATTTTTACGAAGCCGTCGTCCTGGCCATCGGTGATGGCGCGCGCGACGTCCTGCATCATCACGGTGAAGCTCTTGATCGGGACGGAGCGTTCGCTCGCGTCCCAGACATGCATGCCGACATGGGCGATCTCGGGATCGCAATAGGTGCACCACGGGATCGTCATGAGGCTCAGCCGCCGGCGCTTGGCGGCGAACGCGTTCTGGACCGCCATGCGCGCCGTCGCTTCCGCGGCATTGGTGAATCGAAGCGACAGGCAGACATCCCCTGCAGCGTAGACGCGGGGGTTGGTCGTGCGCAGGAAATCGTCGACGACGATCCCCGTCGACGGATCGAATGCGATCCCCGCGGTCACCAGGCCGAGGTCCGCCACGTTCGGCGTGCGACCGATGCTGAGCAGGATCTCGTCGGCCTCGATGCGGTACCGTGCATCGTCATTGGCCGTCTCCAGGATCTTGACGCCGTTCTCCATGCGGACGTCCAGGATGACGGTGTTGAGCCGCGTGTCCACGCCGTCGCGCGCCAGTGAAAACGACAGAAGCTGCGAGGCATCCCGTTCTTCGTGGGGCAGGAATTTTGGCTCGTCCTGCACGAGGGTCACGTGCGTGCCCAGCCTCGAGAAGGTTTGCGCCGCTTCGCAGCCCAGCGGGCCGCCGCCGATGATGGCCAGGCGCTTGGGCAAGGCGGCCAGCTCGAAGACCGTCTCGCTGGTGAGGTAGCCCGCCTCTTCGAGACCCGGAATGGTCGAGCGTTGGGGCTGTGATCCGGTGGCGACCAGCGCCTTCTTGAAGCGCAACCTTGTATCGCCGACCAGCAGCGCATCGGATGCCGTAAAATGCGCGCCGCCGAAAAAGACGTCGATGCCTTGGGCCCGCAACCGATCGGCCGAATGATACTCGGCGATTCGCGAACGGATCCGCCGCATGCGCGCCCTGACCGTCTGGAAATCCACCGGCAGCTCATGCGCTGGCGGGGCGCCAAATTCCTCGGCTCGCGGCATGATCGCATGGACGCCGGCCGTGCGGATGATCGCCTTGGAGGGAACGGTGCCGGTATGGAGGGAATCGCCGCCCAGCCGGCGTCGTTCGACGAGCGCCACCCTGAGGCCGAGGCGTATCGCCCATTCGGCCGCGGCCAGGCCTGCCGGGCCGCCGCCGACGACGACCAGGTCGTACAATGGCTTGGCCAACGGATTTTCCCAATTGTCGGGCCGCACACGCCGCAGCAGCTCTCTTTCGTGGAGGTCGGTGCGCTTGGTCGACTTGGGACCCATGACGGCCATGGCTACAGCCACCCGCCCTTGAAGCCCGCCCGCCCGAGGCCGATGCGGATCGGAGGACAGCGCCGCATCAGGTCCCAGACGAAGCCGCTGCGATAATTCTCGATCATCAGCACCAGCAGGCCCTGATCCAGCCCGAACCAGCCTCCCGACAACCAGCCATCGCCGGTGCCGGTGAATGTCGGATTGTAGCCGCTGGAGAAGCGGTCCTTGCGGCAGACCTGCGGACAGGTTTCCAGAAGATGGCGCGTTCCCTCGATCGCCGGTCCCGCGCCGAACGGCAAGGTGGCCAGCATCGCCCAGGGCGAGATGGTGCCGTCATCGGGTCCGTAGGGCACGCCGCGCGAGGTGTAGCCGAAGAAGCGCCGGTCGCGATGGTCCTCGTGCAGCTCCTCGTTGCCCGGACCTTCACCGGCGGTAATACCCCAGAAATT
>DASXNR010000191.1:0-4397 GCA_036494925.1 Acetobacteraceae bacterium | reverse complement strand
TTCGAGACCGACTTCGGCTCGCACCAGGCCGACGTGGCCAACGTCATCCCGCCGCAGCGCGCCGGCGCGATCGCTGCCGCGGCCGGCGTCGCGGACCGCACTGGCTGGTGCCCGATCGATCCCATCACGTTCGAATCGAAGTTGCAACCGGGCATTCATGTCATCGGCGATGCCGCGATCGCGGGCGCAATGCCGAAATCGGCGTTCGCCGCCAATGCCCAGGCGAAGGTGTGCGCCGATGCGGTGGCGCAACTGCTCGCCGGCAACGCACCCGTTGAACCCCGCCTGATCAATACCTGCTACAGCCTGGTCGCACCCGGCAATGCAATTTCGGTCGCAGGCGTGTATCGTCCGGTGAACGGCCAGCTCACCGATGTCGATGGCGCCGGCGGCACCAGTCCGCTGAACGCACCAGCCGAACAGCGCGCCAAGGAAGCCGAATACGCCGATGCCTGGTTCAAGACGATCACCGGCGAGACGTTCGGCTGATGCGCTCGCGCTGCTGCTGTGTGGTGTGATGCTTGGCGCGGCCAGCGATGCGATCGACACGCCGCTGACGGCGCAGCCGGGCGATGCCGCGCGCGGCCGCCAGATCGTGGAAAACCGTGAGATCAGCGCCTGCCTGCTGTGCCATTCCGGCCCGTTCCCCTCGCCGCATCTGCAAGGCAGCATCGGGCCATCGCTCGACGGAGTCGGTTCGCGGCTCAGCGCGGGCCAGATCCGCCTGCGCCTGATCGATGCCAGGAAGCTGAACCCGGACACGATCATGCCGCCGTATTATGTGGTGGATGGACTGAACCGGGTGGGACAGCCATGGCAGGGCCGGCCGGCACTGAGCGCGCAGCAGATCGAGGACGTGGTGGCGTTCCTGGCGACGCTGCGCGCGCCATGATGCGCCGCCGCTTTCTGGTGCTGGGCGGCGCCGGCCTGATCCTGCCACTTGCGCCGATCCGGCCGGCACACGCCACTCCGGCGGAGGTCGCGGCGCTGATCGCCGAACTGGTGGGCGACGCCCCGCTGCACGATGCGCGGGTAAAACTCGATCTGCCGGTGATGGTGGAGAACGGCAACTCGGTCGGCATGACGGTCAGCGTCGATGCGCCGGTCGGCGACGTGCGCAGCATCGACGTGTTCGCCGAAGGCAACCCGCTGCCGCACGTGTTGCGCGTGCGCTTCGGTCCGCGCGCCGGTGCACCGCATTTCGCGACGCGCATCCGGCTCGCCACCTCGCAGACGGTGATCGCGGTGGCGAAGCTCGCCGACGGCAGTTGCTGGCGCGACAGCGTCGATCTGCTGGTCACGCTCGCCGCGTGCATCGACAACTGAGGGTGCCATGGTCCGTGTGCTGCTCAACATTCCGAAGCACGTGAAGCGGGGCGAGGCGTTCGACGTCAAGCTGCTGATCTCGCATCCGATGGAAAGCGGCCAGCGGCGTGACGACATGGGTCAGCCGATCCCGCGCGACATCATCAACAGCTTCGTCTGCACCTACAACGATGAAGAGGTGCTGCGCGCCGACCTGTTCCCGGCCATCGCTGCCAATCCGTTCCTGTCGTTTGCCGTCACGGTGCAGGAAAGCGGCACGCTGACGATGACATTCACGGACGATCATGGGGTGGTGCAGACCGAGACGGCGAGCGTCACGGTCGAATGATCCGGCGGCTGGCCCTTGCCGCTCTCCTGGTGATGGCAGCGGGGGAAAAACATTCCGGCTACCAGGATGCCAGTCCGGAAACACGCGCCATGCAGGACGATGATGCGAGCAACCCGGGCTTCCTGTGGGTACAGCAGGGCGAGACTCTGTGGCATCAACGCGTCGGCAGCACGGAACGTAGCTGCGAAGACTGTCACGGCGCTGCACCGGTCACCATGCGCGGCGTTGCGACGCGCTACCCGCAGTTCGATGCGCGGATCGGCCGGCCGATCACGCTTGCTCAGCGCATCGAGCAGTGCCGCATCGATCGGCAGGGCGCGACGCCGTTGCCACCCGACAGCGAACCGATGCTTGGCCTGAGCGCGTATGTCGGGCTGCAGTCGCGCGGGCTGCCGATGGCGGTCCCGGTCGATGGTCCGGCGCGACCGTTCTACCAAGCTGGCAAGACGCTGTTCAACCTTCGGCAGGGCCAGTTCAACCTCTCCTGCGCACAGTGCCATGACGATCTGGCCGGACAGCGTCTGGCCGGCAGCATCATTCCGCAGGGGCATCCGAACGGTTACCCGGAATATCGGTTGGAATGGCAGGGACTGGGATCGCTCGAACGCCGCATCCGCAACTGCACGACGGGTGTGCGGGCCGAACCGTTCGCCGTCGATTCGTTGGAACTGGTGGAACTGGAGCTTTATCTCGGCGCGCGCGCGAATGGCCTGGCGGTCGAAACGCCGGCGGTCCGTCCTTAACGGAACCGGCGGAAGTCACGGTCGCGAGGCGCCGACGCGTGACGCCGCGATGCATACATGAGCACTTCGAAAACCAACGGCACGCTGTTTCTGCGGCGGCAAGCGGCCCAGTCATTGATAACATTGGGGTGCCGGCACCGACGATGATGAGCACTATGTCTACGCCATAGCCCTATAGATGCCTTGACAAAGACTCACGGTTTTGCGCGGGCTCAGTCACGAGGGATGGGAAAGGCAATATCGCCGCCGTAGGGGTGGCCACTGGGTCCGCCTCGTCGTCACACGGGTGCCAGTGTCGCCGGAGAAGCCGCACGGGCTGGACTACTCGCTCACGCTGCACGGCCCGGACGGCGAGCGGCCGGTCGGCTTCGACAGCGCCCATCCCGTCGCGAGGCAGCAGCAGGGCGGGCCGCAGGACCATCGCCACCGACTGCGGACGATCAGGACTTACGAAGTACCGGGATGCGGCGACCCTGCTCGCCGATTTCTGGACGACGGTGGACGGGTGCTGCGCGAGAGCGGCGTGATCTCATGACGACGCTGAAGGTAGGCATCGCCAGCTACGAGGACATGAAGACCCGCACGATGGCCGTGGCGCGCGGTGAGCGACGTATCGGAGCCGATGAGCCGAAAGTCTGGTTCACCTCGACTGAGTCCTTTGCCAAGGTGCTTTCGGCCGGCAATCGCGAGCTGCTGCGGGTGATCGCCGAGCAGGCGCCCGGCTCGCTCGACGAACTGGCGCGGATCACCGGCAAGGCTAAATCGAACCTGTCGCGCACGCTGCGGACGATGGAAGGCTACGGCCTGGTCCGCCTCGAACGGGGCGAGCGCGGCCGCATCACGCACAAAGTGGTGCATGACCACGTCGAACTGGATCTGCCGGTCACTCCCTCGCTGAAAGCAAGCTGAGCCATGACCGTTGGTGACGATGTTCGCTGCTTTCCACACTACGGCGGGGATGGCATCGACTAAACGGATCGCGCACGGGACTGCGCTTGGGGTGGCGATGCTCACGCTGGCAATGTGCCTCGGCGTCGCACAGGCTGCCACGATCACCGTGCCTTGGACCGGCAGCGATCTCTTCGAGCCGTCCGAGGACATCACCGTGCCGTTTTTCGTCGCCAATCAGTTCCTCGGCGCCACCGGCACCGCGACATATGGCGAAATGCCCGGCTTACTCCAGCGGGCCAGTTTGCAGGCGCGGATCGACGGCGTCGTTACGCAGATCGCCACCTCGGTATTTGTCAACGGTAGTACCCTGGTTCCTCTGACGCTCTCATCGCAATGGGGCGCCTCGTCGAGCTTCCCCACCGGCACCATCGAGGCGATCCGCATCGTGGCTATCGACTCCGTCGGTAACTCCAGCGGGGCGAACTTCGACTCGGATCCGGCAGACTGCATCTTCTTCTCGGGTTGCTTGCGGCGCCAGAGCCGGCCTCCCTTGCGGTTATGGCCGCCGGGCCGGTTGGCCTCGGTGCGGTCCGACAGCGCAGGTCGTCGCCCACATCGGTCCGCGCATGTGCGGCAGGCCGTCTCCGATTCGGGCTGCCGGTCTGATAGGAACCTCGCAGCGCCTCATTCCGGGCGGGCGGCAAGAGTGAGCAACCTCGCCGCCCTCCTGCGTCTCTCCCAGCCAGGGCGGCCTTTCTTTTGATCGATGGCAATTATATTATAGCCCCTGGACAGAGTGCGGGTTGGTCAATTAGCAAGGCGGCCATAACGGACTTCTAACGGAAAATAGCATGCCACCTGGCGGCCTGCTCGCCTGGATCGAATGCCGCGCTGACGATGAGTTCATTGCGACATTCGTTGGAGGCGGCGCACCGAAACGTCGACCAGCGATGCGGTTGTTCGCATCTGCAGACAAGGCTCGCCAATGGGTCGAGGAGGAGGCATTGGTTCTTGGTCTCCCGGTCGAATGGGTCCGCGGCGGGGCTCTCTTTTGATCGATGGCAAATCCCCATTTGTCCGAGGTATGGTGAGCGCCGACAGCTCCCCGC
>DASXNR010000190.1:0-4314 GCA_036494925.1 Acetobacteraceae bacterium | reverse complement strand
GTCGGTGAGACCGGCCTCACCCTCGGTGGCGTAGCGGTCGCGCCACTTGCGCACGGTCTTGGGTGTGACGCCCTGTGCTGCCGCCACCGCGGCGACGGACCAACCGCTCGCCAAGCGCTCGATCATCAGCATTCGACTGTGACGGGTGGTGCGAGCATTATCATGGATGTCCATCCGAGGCCTCCGGGCAGGGGTTGCGTGTCTGGCAACCACAGCCTCTCAGCCCAGCCTCGGAGGGACAACCTCTGTAGCAGCTACATCTAGCCCTCGAACTGCCCCGAACGCCACCTGACCGCAGCGGGCACACCCTCGGTCCGTGCAATCTCGCGGAACCGTGCGCCCGCTTCGGTCGTGGTGGCGTAAAGCGGGCCCACCACATCGAGCCCCGCATCCAGCGCGGTGCGGAAACCGGCCGCGTCCGCCACCCGGTTCACCGCGCGCTTGGTCGCGAACAGCGCCTCCGGCGCGATCAGCGACAGGCGCTTCGCGTACTCGAGGCTCGCCGCGCGCAGCTCGGCCAGTGGCACGATGCGATTGATCATGCCGAGCTCGTGGGCGGTCCGCGCGTCGATCTGATCGCCAAAATACAAGAGCTCCCGCGCCTTCTTGTAGCCGATGATCATCGGCATCACGATCGCCGGACCGACTGCCGAGAACCGCACCTCCGGCTCGCCGAACCTCGCGTTGTCCGCGGCGATCGTCAGGTCGCACAACATGACCAGCTCGCACCCGCCGCCGAGTACGTGACCCTGCACCGAGGCGATCACCGGCTTCTTCATCAGCCACGGCGCCATCTCGAATTCGAGCTGCGGTCGCAGATGCGCGTGCGCCTTGGTCGCATCCGTCCGCCAGTCGTCGGCGTCAGGACCCTTGGCACCGATGTCGTAGCCGGCGCAGAAGCTGCGGCCCTCGGCGCGCAACAGCACGACGCTGGTCGCGGGATCCGCATCGGCGCGCGCAAACGCCTCGGTCAGCGCCTGCTGCAGCTCGGCGCTGATCGCGTTGAGCTTGTCCGGCCGGTTCAGCGTGATGATGCCGACCTTGTCGTCAACTTCGTAGAGTACCAACGCGCCTGCCATGTTCCGTCTCCTCTCCTGACTAGCCCCCCTTCGCCAAATGCCGTTCGTACGCCTGCGCCAGCAGCGTGCTGGGAAACAGCATCGCGAAGTAGATCAGCGCCACCACGGTGTAGACCTCCAGCGGCCGATAGGTGTCGGCGGTGATCAGCGTGCCCTGATACAGCAGGTCCGGCACCGCGATGGTGGACACCAGCGAGGTGTTCTTGAGCTGTGTGATCGACTGGTTGACGAATGGCGGGATCATCCGCTTGACCGCCTGCGGCAGGATCACCTTGCGCATCATCGCCCAGCGCCGCAGGCCCAACGCGCGCGCCGCATCCCACTGACCCCGCTCGATCGAGACGATGCCGCCGCGAAAGATCTCGGCATAGAACGCGCCGGTGTAGCAGGACAGCACCAGCACCGCGGCGGTGGTGGCGGGGATCTGGATGTTCAGCAGCACCGGCAGCGCGTAATAGAACCACACGATCTGCACCAGCAGCGGTGTGCAGCGGAACGCCTCGATGAAACCGATCAGCGGGATGTTCACCAGCTTCGAGCGCGACAGCCGCCCGAGCCCGATCAGCAGGCCGATGATCAGGCCGAGGAAGATGGTGCCGGCCGTATAGGCCAACGTGACCAGCACGCCCTTCCAGAACAGCGGCGTATAGCGCAGCAGGAAGGCGAAGTCCCACTGATAGGCCATCGCCCGCTCTCGCGCCGCTCAGAAGCTCAGCGCGGCCGGAACCTGCTCGCGCGACACGCCGAATTTCGCCAGCCCGTCGAGCAGCCATTCGCGAATCTGCCCGGTGCCACGGTTGAAGTCGATCCACGCGTTGACGACATCGGCGAAGCGCGTATCGGGCTCGCGCTGCATGGCGAGGCAGCTCGGCAGTGCCACCAGCGGTTCGGTCAGCAGATGATAGCTGCCGAGGTTCGGGTTCTTGCCGATCGCGGCAAGCCCGAGGATAGCCGCAAGGATGTGGACATCGGCACGGCCCGACGACATCGCCAGCGTGCAATCGTCGCGAGACTTGTAGCCGGTCAGTTGCGCCTTGGGACAGTAGCGCTTCGCCACCACCTCATGCAGCGAGCCGATATCGTACACGATGCGGATGTCGGGTCTGTTGATGTCCTCCCAGGTGTTCGGCTCGAGCCCCTTGCGCGCGACGCAGCCCATGGGATGGACGATGGCGGCGTGGAGAAAGCCGATCGACAGCGCGCGCTGCGGTGTGGGATTCAGCGCGAACGCAAGATCGACCTTGTTGGACTGCAGATCGAGCACCGAATTGCCGTAGGTTGACTCGACATACGCCAACTGCGCGTCGAACACCTTCGCGATGTCCTTCGCCATGTCGATGCATGCACCGCTCCATTCACCGCTGGCGAGGTCCTTCTGGAAGTACGGCAGCTCACCGGGGAGTGCCGCGATGCGCAGTGTCTTGGTGCGGCGGATGCGATCGAAGGTGGTTTCGTTGGCGGATTGCACGTGGGCGGCACCGATCATGGCGGCGGCCGGCAACAGTGCGGCCGCGCCGGCGATCGCCCGGCGGCCGAGTCTGGTGGTCATGGTTGGTGTCTCCCAGTGTAAGGCAGGCCAATCCTCAGTCCGATGCGTCGGACATACAATCTGTTTCTCAACGCAGCCCGAGAAATCCGGCAAGGGCGGTGTCGACCGCTCGCATCGTCGCCCGATCGGCATGGCCGATGCGCTTGCCGACCTTCGCACGCGGTACCGTGGCAGTCTTGTCCACCGAGACCTGCGATGCCTGCCGGAGCCCATTGCTCCTGCTCGGTCGAATGGTGATACGGAACAGCGGCCAGTCGTGCAGATCGCTGGTCAGCGGCAACACTGTGACCGACGCGAGCGCCCGGAATGCATCGGCCTGAACCACCAGAGCCGGGCGCGGCTTGCCATAGTCACCCGGCAACGCAATGGTAACGAGGTCGCCTCGGTTCACTTCCATTCGGTGGTGAGTTCCGCGAGGTTGGCATCGAGCCAACGCAGCATGGCCGCCTCATCGCTGTCCGGATCGCGCGCCGCCGCGGCAGCCTCAAGCGATTGTCGCCGGGCCTCGGTTTCGAACGCCCGGCGGCGACGGCGCTCGACCCGCTCGCGGACCAGCTCCCGCAACAATTCGCCAACCGACTTGCGCTCCTCGCCCGCGATCCTGGCAAACGCCACCTTCAACGCAGGCTCGATCCGGATGGTCAATGTTTCCGCTTTTGCAAGGGGCGTGGTGCGTGGCATGGCGCGCCGGGTACTTTACAATATGGCGTACATAATGTGATACATACCGGCACGCCGCGCAAGCCAAACCCAGGAGCCCTCGCATGTCCGTTCCCGCACCGATGACCGCCGGCGTCTCGCAGCGAGACAGCAGCGTGGACGGGATCGTCTGGCATATCCTGGGCCAGACCTACACGCCGCTGCACGTGACCGAGAGCAGCTTCTCCTGGCACGCGCTGCTGCCGCCGGGCACCTTCGTGCCACCGCACATCCATCCGACGCAGGACGAGTTCATCTACATCTTCGACGGGCGCTTCGATCTCGTGCTCGACGGCCAGGCGGCCAACGCCTCGGCCGGCGACCTGATCCGCCTGCCACGCGGCATCCCGCACGGGCTGTTCAACCACAGCCAGGCGAACATCACCTGCCTGTTCTGGGTGTCGCCGACCCGCAGGCTGTGGGACCTGTTCCAGGCGATCGACAACGTGCCGGATCCGGCCGAGGTGGTCCGCGTCGCCGGCCTACACGAGGTAAATTTCCTGCCGCCGCCGGGCTGATCAGCGCCTGGCGTTGACCTGTTCGCGCGCAAATCCCGCCATCGAGGCATAGCCCCGCACGATCGCCTCACGCTCGGCGTGCGACGCCACGGCCTCGACGTCGGCGAAGCCGTCCGGCGCGCGTTCTTCCAGCACGTCGATCACCCGTTCCGGGCCGCCCTTGCGGTTGTTCAGCACGATCTCCGCGGTCATCGGCCGACGCTCGGCATCGTACGCCGCGAGCGCATCCGACACGTTGTTGCCCGCCAGATGCCGCGCCAGCGCACGCGCATCCAGCACCGCCTGGCTCGCGCCGTTGGATCCCACCGGGTACATCGGATGCGCCGCGTCGCCCAGCAGCGTGGCGCGGCCGAACGACCAGCGCGGCAGCGGGTCGCGATCGCACATCGGATATTCGTAGAACGTCCCCGATGCACGGATCAGGGCCAGCGGATCGACGAAATCGAGCCGAAACCGATCGCGCACGAAC
>DASXNR010000189.1:0-9425 GCA_036494925.1 Acetobacteraceae bacterium | reverse complement strand
TGTGTCAGAGCGGCTTCGATCCCTTCTTCCACCAGTTGCTCACGGGTCCGGGCAACTGTGTCGACGCTGGTATCGAGAGCCACGGCGATTTGGCCGTCGCTCCATCCTTCGCCCGCCTCCGAGGCGTCAGCTTTCAGCAGGGTGCGCGCCTTTACCGGCTGCCGCGCACGGTGTTTGCCGGTCTTAATCATCGCGTCGAGAGAACATCCAGTTGGCACCGTGGATGTCGACCGGCGCGCTGTAGACGTGACCATCGACACGACCTTCCGCAGCAGCGGCGGCAGCGTCTGTTGCCAGTTGCCGGCTGCGGCCAGCCAGTCCAGATCGGCGAGCAGTCCCTGTTGCGCGAGTTCGCTCGTCGGTGCACCGGTCTGCCATTGCATCGCTGTCGGCGGGTTGCCACCGGCGATCCGATTCATTGCCCAGGCGATCTCGGCCTGTGGACCGATCGCCGGATCGTCGATCCATTTGCCGCCACGCTTTTCGTATTCATGGGCAAACACAGTGACGGCACGCGATTCATCGCCGCTGGGCCAGAAATGGATGACATCCGCCGGCTGCGCGGCGGCGGGCAATGCGGTGGTGACGGACAGTACGACAGCCGCACGCCAGCGATGTGGAACCATTTGCAGTGTCTTCTCTGGTATTGTCTCTATGGCGTGACGATGTTGCCTGGAGTCCGGCCGGCCAACACCGCGGCAATACCGTCGAGCGCGAGAAGGCCCATCGCGTCGCGTGTTGCCACCGTGGCGCTGCCGAGATGCGGCAACAGAACCACGTTCTCCAATGCGAGATATCCTGGGTGCAGCCTGGGCTCACCCTCGAATACGTCGAGGCCGGCGAAGCCCACCTGGCCGCTCTATAATGCGGCGATCAGCGCCACATCGTCAACCAGCGTGCCACGTGCCGCATTCACCACCACCGCGCCCCGCGGCAGCATCGCGATGCGCTCGGCGTTCAGCCAGCGATACGTTGCGCCCCCGCCTGGCGCGTTCAGGCTCAATACATCGCACGACGCCAGGAAGCTGGCGTCGGTGTCATGGTAGATCGCCTTATCCTCCAGCGCGGCGGGCAACCGTGTCACGTCGCGGTAGTGGATCGTCATGCCGATGCCGCGTGCCATACGCGCAAGCTCACGGCCGATGCGGCCCATGCCGAAGATGCCCAGCCGGCGGCCGACCACGCCGACGCCAAGCAACTGCGTCGGCGCCCAGCCTTGCCAGTGTCCGGACCGGATCAGCCGCTCGCCCTCGCCGGCGCGCCGTGCGGCGGCCAGCATCAGCAGCAGCGCGGTTTCGGCGGTCGCAACGCTCAGCACATCCGGCGTGTTGCACACGGCGATGCCGCGCGCCGCGGCACGTGCAACGTCGATGTGGTCGTAACCCACGCTGAACGTGGCAATCACCTTCACGCTCGCGGGCAGCGCCACGATCAAGGTCGCGCCGAAGCTATCGCCAGGGCAGGTCAGGATCGCATCGGCGCCTGCGGCCCGCGGCACGATGTCGATGATCGGCACATCGGAAGCGGTCAGCCGTGCCTCGAAGTCCGCCGCGGCGCGGGCCTCGACGGCGGGCGGCAGCCGCCGCGTGACCAGCAGGACCGGTCTGGCCATCCGGTCAGTAAGTGCCGACGGCTTCCTTCGGCCGCGTCGTGTCCGCCGCCGGCGCGCCGGTCAGCATGGCCCGCATGCCCTCGCCATTCACCCGCCACCAGTCGTGCAGCACGCGCACATCCCAGCCGATGCAGAAGTGCTTCACCCCCATTTCCAGATAAGGGGCAGCCTGCTTGATGTCGCCGAGCTCCACGCGCGGATGCAGGCCCTTCTTCAGCGCCATCTCGATGGTCTTGCGTTCGGCCTTCAGCACATCCGGATGGTTGCGCTGACCGGTCACTCCGAGGCTCATCGAGTAGTCCGACGGGCCGAACTGCACCATGTCGATACCCTTGACCGACAGGATCGCATCGAGGTCCTCAACGGCTTCCCGCTTCTCGATCATCACCGCGATCACCACCTCGTTCAGCGCCTCTACATAGGCGGGCGAGCCGCCTTCGCGCACGGTCCCCACGTCGCGCCGCATGCCGACACCGAGGCGGCCGCCGGTGCCAGGCGTCTCCGCGCGGACCGCCGCCACGCAGGCATGCGCGTCCTCGACCGTGCGCAGATCGGCAAACAGCACGGACTGGAACCCGGAGCCGATCGCGCGCATTGCCTGATGAGTCCACTGTGTCTGCTCGATCTTGATCATCCCGCCGAGGTTCTTGAGTTCCAGGGCGCGCCCGAGATTGTCCAGGTCGTGCATGTGGAACGGTGCGTATTCTGCGGTGAACTCGACATAGTCATAGTTGCCGGAATCGCCAATCAGCTCCACCAGCGTAGGCCAGCTCGACAGCAGATGCGTGCCGATGGTGGGCTCACCGGACGTGAGCAGCGAGCGCAGGCGATTGTGACGCATGATGTTGTTTCCCCTTGATGGCGCGCGCAGTAGTAAACGGTTACATCGGACCGGTCCACAGCGGCTTTCGGCCTGGACAGATGCGGTGTAATCGCTTACCCAAGCTCGCCAGCTCAGAAAGAGGCAGACTCAGTGCAGCTTTCGTCAACGCAACCGATCGACTGCGACGTTCACCTGGCGGTGCCAAGCACCCGCGTGCTGCTGCCTTATCTGGAAGACTACTGGCGCGAGCACCTGATCCGCCGCGGCATCGAAAACGACAACCTCGAGCTCAGTTCCTATCCGCCGAACGCGCCGATCAACTGCCGCCCCGACTGGCGTCCGCCGACGGGCCTGCCCGGTTCGCAGTTCGAGCAGCTGCGCGATCATGTGCTGGAGCCGTTCCAGCCGCGCTTCGCTATCTGCAACGTGCTGGATGGCTCGCAGATCATGTTCAGCGAGGATCTCTCGGCCGCGTTGTGCCGCGGGATCAACAACTGGATCGCCGCCGAATGGCTCGATCGCGATCCGCGGTTGCGCGCGTCGATCGTGGTTCCGGCGCACAGCCCCGACCTGGCAGTGGCTGAGATCGAGCGGCGTGCCGACGATGGCCGCTTCGTGCAGGTGCTGATGCTCGCGATGACCGAGATTCCATTGGGCAGGCGGCAGCACTGGCCGATCTACGCCGCGGCAGAACGTCACGGCCTGCCGATCGGTATTCACGCCGGCAGCAGCTTCCGCAATCCGCCCAGCGCGCTCGGCTGGTCGTCGTACTACATCGAGGACTACGTTTCGCAGTCGCCCGGCTTCTCCGGCGTCCTGAACAGCCTGGTGACCGAGGGGGTGTTCAACAAATTTCCCAAACTCAAGGTTGTGCTAATCGAGTCAGGTGTCACCTGGCTGCCGGCGCATTTCTGGCGGATCAATAAGACTTGGCGCGGCGTGCGCTCGGAAACCCCGTGGCTCGATCGCATGCCGTCAGAAATCATCCGCGAGCGCGTCCGGCTGACGATCCAGCCGTTCGACGAGCCGCCGGAGGAACACGACGTGCAGACCATCATCGAGGAGATCGGCTGCGACGAGATGCTGCTGTTCTCCACCGATTATCCCCACTGGCACTTCGAGGGCACTGATGCCATCCCGCCGGGTCTGCCGGATGGCCTGCTCACGAAGCTGCTGGTGGACAATGCGCTGGCCACTTATCCTCGCCTGAGCTGAACGGAGAGACCGATGAACATGACGGTGATGGATCGCAAACCCGAGGCGATCAACCAGAGCTATCTCGGCTTCATCGATTGCGACGTGCACCCGTTCTTCAAATCGCCCGACGAGTTCAACGCGTTCCTGCCGGAGCGGTGGCGCGAACATCGCCGCACCATCGGCGGGCGGACGCGCGTGGGCCTGGCCAAGGCGTCGAACTATCCGCGCATGTCGCCTGGCAACGGGCAGCGCATGGATGCGTGGCCGCCGGACGGCACGCATCCCGGATCGGATCTGCCGTTCATGCAGCAGCAGTTGCTCGATCTGTTCAACGTCTCCTACGGCCTGCTGGCACCGCTGGTCGGCGGCTCCGGCGGCGAGCGCAATGTCGAGTTCGGTGCGGCGATGGCGACCGCCACCAACGAATGGCAGCTCGCGCGCTGGTGCGATCCCGATCCGCGCCTGAAGGCCGCGGTGCTGGTGAACGTCGAGCACCAGTCGGCGGCGATCGCAGAAATCGAAAAGCGCGCCGGCGACCGCAGGTTCGTGCAGGTGCAGATCCCGCCGCGCGGTCTGGAACCGCTGGGGCGCCGGCGGTATTGGCCGATCCTGGAGGCCTGCGCCGCGAACGGCTTCCCGATCTCGTTGCATCTCGGCGGCGCTGGCGGCCATCCCTCCACCGGCGGCGGCCATCCGTCGTTCTACCACGAGGAGCATCCCTCCTACGTGCAGTCCATGCAGACGCTGGTGACCAGCCTGGTCTGCGAAGGTGTGTTCGAACACATTCCCAATCTCAAGATCGTGCTGGTGGAAGGCGGATTCGCCTGGTTGCCGGCGCTATGCTGGCGGCTCGATCGGGCGTGGAAGCGACTGCATGCCGAAGTGCCGTTCCTGCGCCAGAAGCCGTCGGAGTATGTTCGGCAGAGCATCTGGGTCACCACCCAGCCGATCGAGGAGCCGGAGCGTCCGCGCGACATGCTGTCCACGCTGGAGTGGATCGGCATCGACCGCGTCATGTTCTCGACCGACTATCCGCACTGGGACCAGGACGATCCGCGCTACGCGTTCAAGGTTGCACTGCCCGAGGAATGGAAGCGCAAGATCTATTCCGAGAATGCGCGCGCGCTGTACCAACTGGAGTGACCGATGAGCCGGCATGTCGTCGCCACGGTGGATGAGATCGCGCCGGGCACGTGCAAGATCGTGACGGTGAGGGGGCGCGAGATCGGCGTCTTCCACGTGAACGACGAGTTCTTCGCGATCTTCAATCGCTGTCCGCATCAGGGTGCGCCGCTCTGTCGCGGAGCGCTGCTGAGCCGGCTGGAATCGCCGGCGCCTGGCGAGTACCGGCTGACCCGGCATGGCGAGATGCTGCGCTGCCCGTGGCATTGTTGGGAATTCGACATCCGCACCGGCCAATCCTGGTGCGATCCCGACAGCGTGCTCGCCCGCACCTTCTCGGTCGATGTCGAACCAGGTGCGACACTGGCCAGGGGACCGTTCGAGGCAGAAACGGTACCGGTGACCGTCGAACAGGACTACGTTGTAATCAACGTCTAGCGGTTATGGAGCGCGAGGGAGGCGTGGTCAGGGTCGAACGTGCCGAAGCCATCGTCGGCGCCCGCCGCCGGTCGCGCCGCTCCAGCAGTGCACCGGTCCGGCTAGAGGATGTCGCGCGGCAGGCTGGCGTATCGACCGCGTCCGTGTCTCGCGCGTTGAATTCGCCGAACCTCGTATCGCGCGAGCTGCGCGATCGCATTGCCCAGGCTGCACGCGATCTAAAATGGGTGCCGAACGGCGTTGCCAAGGCATTGGCGTCGCTGCGCACCCGGACGATTGGCGTGATGATCCCCACGCTCAGCCATCAGAATTTCGCCACGCTGATCGAGGCGCTGCAGCATGACCTTGGCCTGGCACAGTACACGCTGATCCTGTGCTGCAACGATGTTTCCGCCGAATTGCGCGTTCAGCAGGCGCGCAAGTTGGTCGAGCAGGGCGTCGAATGCCTGGTGCTGGTCGGCGAGGCGCAGCCGGACGGCCTGTTCGATCTGCTGAAGTCGCAGAATGTGCCGTATGTCATTACTTATACCAGCGGTCGCGACAGGACTCACACCTGCATCGGCTTCGACAACTACGCGGCGGCAGTAAAGCTGACCGAACACCTGTTGGAGCTGGGTCACCGCGACTTCGGCATGGTGGCGCACGCGAGCCAGGGCAACGACCGCATCCAGCAGCGTATCGCCGGCGTGCAGGACACGCTGGCGCGCCGTGGCATCGCCATCCGGCCGCAGCATTTTGTCGGGGTGGACAGCCGGCACATCGCCAGTGGCCGCGACGGCATGCGCAAGATCCTGGCCGATGGCGGATTGCGCCCGAGCGCCCTGATCTGCACCAACGACTACATAGCCACCGGCGCCATGATCGAGGCGAAGCAGCTCAACCTCGAGATTCCGCATGATCTCAGCATCGTCGGTTTCGACGACACCGATATGTCGGCACATCTCGATCCACCGCTTACGACCATCAGGGTGCCGAGCAGGCAGATGGGGGAGGAGATTGCCAGGTACATTATTGACAATTTGGAGAATCGCACCGCGGAATGTCCGCCGCCACTGGAAGCGGAGCTGATCATACGGCGGAGCACGGCGCCCCCAGTAGCATACCACCTTGTCCCGAGGGGAACGTCCCTCGAGTAACACGCGATAAGTCGGTTGCCGCGTGCATTCTATCAGTTTGACCGGCCAATGGCCTGCCTGCCGACGGTCTCATCTTCGATCTTGAGGATGCCGTCGCGCCCGCTGCGAAGCCCCGCGGCGCGAGACGGCGTCGCCACGGCACTGGCGACAGGCGACTATGGCAGGCGGGAGCTCGTGCTTCGGGTCAACGCGCTGACGACCGAGTGGGGCCACGCGGATCTGATTGCCGCGTCTGGCATGCCGATCGATGCCGTCCTGCTGCCGAAGGTCGAGAGCGCCGATGCCATCCGGCAGGCCGAAGCCGTGCTGGTGGCAGCGGGGGCACCCGAGCATCTCTCGATCTGGTGCATGATCGAGACGCCGCGGGGTGTGCTGTGTGCCGAGGAAATCGCAGCGGCAAGCGCGCGCATCGGCGGGCTGGTCATGGGAACCGCCGATTTGACCAAGGACCTTCGTGCACGACACACGCGCGACCGGCTGCCACTGCTGACGTCGTTCGGGCTTTGCCTGTTGGCGGCTCACGCTTATGGACTGGCGATCCTGGACGGCGTCCATCTCGGCCTTGCCGATGACGCAGGTTTTCTCGCTGCTTGCCAACAAGGCCGCGAGCTGGGATTTGACGGCAAGGCGTTGATTCACCCAAAGACGATCGCCGTTGCCAACACCATCTTCGCACCATCGTCGGAGGAGGTCGCCTGGTCGCGCCGCATCATGGCAGCACACGCCGAAGCAGTCGCGGCAGGCAAAGGCATTGTGCTCGTTGACGGCAAGCTGGTCGAGAATCTCCACGTCCGAAGTGCACGCCAGACTATCGCGCTGGCGGAGGCGATCGCATAGCTCGATCATGCGGGTGAGTCATGATGCAGTTGCAGGCTATGCCGTCAGCGCGAGGATCTCGAAAGAAACGGAGATCTGGCAAGCTCGGGTAGATTGTTGGCTTATTGGCCAGGCCGAGATCGTCATGGAGTTCGAGGCAGCGAACGGTCACTGTGGTCCGCCGGCCGTTGCGCAGTGAGCGAATCACGGCCGTATCGGAGTGCCCACTGATGACAGCGTCTTCCCAGTGGCCGGTCTCGCGGTTGCGTCGTGCCGCAGCGAAGGTTCCGTTCAGGACAGCTTCGACGGTCCACGGGTTGCGACAGACTGCACGACCACCAAAGCGGTCGTGGAACTATCCACGATCCTGCAGGTAGTAGATCGATCCCAACCGCGATCACGCCGACGCCGAGTGGTTGTGGGCGCCCCGACGGGGGATGCTTTGTATTGTCTGAACATGTCACGCCCTCCTGGACGCAGGCGGACGAGCCCGCCGGACACAGTCCGACGGACTCGCTGTAGTGCCAGATTCGTGGTGTCAGGTGCGGGAACGGCCCGCCCGTCGGCCGTTTCAGAGATCCTGTGGCGTCAGAACGGAATCTCATCGTCCGGACCGGCTGGCCCAGTGTGGCCGTCGCGCGGAAGATGACCGCCGCCACTTGCGCCGTCCGTCTCGGAGCGTTCGCCGCCGTTCGGCCGGGAGAGCATGGTCATCTCGCCCTTGAAGCGGGGCAGCACGACCTCGGTGGCATAGCGTTCCTGGCCGCCCTGATCGGTCCACTTACGGGTGTGCAACTGGCCTTCGACGTAGATCTTCGCGCCCTTGGTCAGGAAGCGCTCGGCAATGTCGGCGATCGCCTCATTGAACACGACGATGCGATGCCATTCCGTGCGCTCCTTGCGTTCGCCGGATGCCCTGTCGGTCCAGGTCTCGCTGGTCGCCAGCGTGAGGCTGACAATCTTCGTGCCGGCCTGCGTGGTGCGTGCTTCCGGATCCTTGCCGAGGTTGCCGATGAGGATAACCTTGTTGATTGAACCAGCCATGTCGGTGTCTCTCTCTCTTCCCACCGGGAGAAGGCCTCCGGCCCGTGCCGTCGCGTCCTCTGGTGTGCGGCTTCTGGGAACCGGACGGATGACCGGGACAACGGCGCGCTCCGCGCGGGATCGGATGCCACGCGCAGAGCCGCGTAGCGGTGGGCCGAAGGTCGAGCATGGCGAGAACCCACCCGTTGACGCGGTCGTACGGCCGGTTCAGGCCGCAGCACCCCAAGAGGACTTGACGGGGCGGGGTGGAGCTGACTCATGCTCAGTCCTCATTCTCGCATTTGAGCCGAATTTGGTTCGGTTCATCGATGTCAGTAAGTGCCGGTGAAAACGCGGCACCGAACAGCCGAGTCCGAAAGCAGTGCACCGCCCCGGGCTGTACATGCGAAAGGGGCTGAACCCGCTGGGTCCAGCCCCTTGCTGCGTCAGTAGGGCAGTCGTGTTCAGGGACGTCATCCGGTCGCGGTGGACGTATCCAGACGATCTCGGTCTCGGCGCCTTCATCGCGGTGTCGGGTTTCGATATGCAGGATCTCGTAGCCGCGCGCCATGAGCCGGCGTGCGTCGTACTTGCGCGGGTTCAGTGTGGTGCGAAGGGTTGGCATGTGCGGGAACTCCCGTGCTCTCGATCAGCCCGATTGCTGATGAGTGGCGGGAATGCAGGCCCTCAGAGCGGCTCAACCCTTGCGGTGCGTGCGCGGGCAGGGTCGGAATGCGGCCAGCGCGGGCCTTCTTCAGGCCCGCGACGGCCGCGACTCGGCCGTGCTGTAACGCGCGTGCCTCAACAGCGCACCACGCGGCGCCGAAGTCGGGGTTGAACCGCTCCGACCTCGGCCGGCATCACAATGGAACGGTCAGCGGATGCGCTTTTCTTTCCCCGCTGCTGCAGCAGCCCAAGCGTGACGTAACTGAACTGGGTGTTTGTCATCTCAGCGATCGCTGCGTTCACTCGCAACGCGAGCGCTGCCGATTCCCGAGCCGCGGCGGCACATCGCCGTGGCACTGCAGCGGCGTGCAGCAGCAGATCAGGTGACGGCGCAGAGACGGTCGAATTGCGCCATGAGGTGTGGCTGCCCGAGCAGCCAATGCTCGTATGTCGCGACGACCTCTGCGCGTGTGCCGTTCGTGCCGATGACGAATGGATTGCCCCAGATGCTTGGCCTGTCGATATAGACCGCGTTCGGCACCGGCCTGGTTACGCAAGGGAAGGGCGGAGCCGCGATCGGCTCCGCCCTCGC
>DASXNR010000188.1:0-20370 GCA_036494925.1 Acetobacteraceae bacterium | reverse complement strand
TAGGCCGATAGTCGGTGCGCCGCAGCAGACCGTCCACACAGCGGGCAAGCAGTTCGGCCCGGTCCCGGGTCGGGACGATCAGCGAAACCAGCGGCGCGGGATCGGGCAGCGGCCGGATCACGCGCGTGAATGCCGGCATGGCCGGATGCGGCACAACCTCGGCTCCGCGCTCGCCGACCCGATCCAGATGCTCGGCGATGGCGCGCCGCGCCGCAGCCGTGCACTGCGCCAGTCGGGATTGGGAAAAAGTATCGACGGCCAGTCCGTGGCGCCAGTGATACAGAATGGCGGGAATGTGCCGTATGCGCTCGGGAGTCGTCTGCTCCGAAACACGCAGTGCAAGATCGTAATCCTGGCTTCCTTCGAATCCGACGCGAAACCCGCCCAGCCTTTCCAACAGCGAGCGGCGATAGACACCGAGGTGGCTGACCATGTTCTGTCCGAGCATCAACTCGGCGCTCCAGTCGGTCTTGAAGTGCGGGTCGAAACGGTGGCCGCGGCGGTCAATCTTGTCCTCATCCGAGAAGATAAGGTCGGCATCGCCATGTGCATCCAGTTCGACCGCCACCTCGTACAGCGCATGCTCCGCGAGCAGATCGTCGTGATCCATCAATGCCACGAACTCGCCTTGCGCCAGCGACAGTGCCGAGTTGGATGCGGCGCTGATATTGCCGTTCGACGCCCGCCGGATCACCTTGATTCGCGGCTCCTTGGCAGCAGCGGCCGACAGCACTCGCGCAACGTGCGGCGCGGTCGATGCATCGTCAGCGATGCACAGCTCCCAGCGGGGATAAAGCTGTGCCTGCACCGAGGCGATGGCCTGGTGCAGCACGGACTCCTCAGGGTTGTACACCGGCATGATGACGGAGATCAGCGGCGTCCGCGACAGTTGCGCGATATGCTGTCGGATCGCCGCACGGTCGGCCTCCCGCACCGTGTCATAGCGCACTATCCAGGCGTCATAGTCGATGGTGGTCGGACTGGTCAGCCAGCTCGCGACTGTCGGGGCCAACCCAGGCGCCCAACGGCGCAATTGACGGCGAACCGCGGGATATGGTTGCAGGGATCGGCGCATCCGATCCACCGCCCAACGCAGCAGCGATGACGCATGCGTGGCCAGGTGCTGCGTTGCCGGCACCGTTATATCCGATCGTTCAGATGACATGCGCTGCGATGGCCCGGAGCGATCTCCCGCAGGCGCGGCGACTCCAGACCGCAGCGCGGCATCGCATGCGGGCAGCGGGGATGGAAGTGGCAGCCGGGCGGCGGCGCGATCGCACTGGGGATCTCGCCCTTGATCGCTGTGAAGCGCCGCTTGCGCGCCTCGATCCGCGGCACCTCCGCGAGCAAGGCCTGCGTATACGGATGGTTCGGGTGGCTGAACACGTCCTCCGTCGGTGCACTCTCGACAACGCGGCCGAGATACATGATCAGCACCCGGTCCGAAAGATGCTCGACCACGCCAAGATCGTGGCTGATGAACAGGTAGGTGAGGTCGAGTTCGCGGCGAAGGTCCATGAACAGGTTAAGGATCTGCGCCTGGATCGAGACGTCGAGCGCGGCGACCGCCTCGTCGCACACCAGGAACTCGGGCTGCACGGCGAGCGCTCGGGCGATACCGATCCGCTGGCGCTGGCCACCGGAGAACTGATGCGGATAGCGGCGACGGTAGGCAGGGTCAAGGCCGGCACGACGAAGCTGCGCGTCAAGGTAGGTGTCGAAGTCGGCGCGCTTCACCAGGCCATGCACCAGCGGCGCCTCGCCGATGATGTCCGCCACGCGCAGCCGCGGATTGAGCGAGGCGTACGGATCCTGGAAGATCATCTGGACCTTCAGCCTGGCATCGCGCGCGCGGTCCGGCGCCATCACGGCAATGTCGTGTCCCTTGAACAACACCCGGCCCGCTGACGGTGGCATGATGCCGGCAACCATGCGGCCGAGGGTGGACTTGCCGCAGCCGGATTCGCCGACCAGACCGACCACCTCACCGCGTGCCACGCTGAGATCGACATCGTCGACCGCGTGCACGATTTCATGCTTCGGCACGGCACCGAGCCGGCGCGAGACAGCACGCGCGAGGCGTGCGGCGGCGTCGTAGGTTGGGCCAAAGCGCTTCGAGACGCCACGCAACTCGATGATGGGGACGCTCACACCACTTCTCCCGCAAGCGGGACAGGTGCCCAAGGCGGCGCCAGCAGCGGATGGAAACACCGTGTCGTCTGGCCCGGCAACGGCTGCGACGGATCAGGCTCCTGCTCGCACGCGGCATCGGCGCGCGGACAGCGGGTCCGAAACGCGCAGCCCGGCGGCAGGCTGAGCAGGCTCGGCGTCGTACCAGGAATCTGGCGCAGCTTCGTGCCGCGCTGGTTGCGGCTGGGCACGCTGCCGATCAGACCGTGTGTATACGGATGCAGCGGCCGGTCCAGCACGGTGTCGGCGGCACCGGCCTCGACGATGCGCCCCGCGTACATCACCGCGATCTCATCGGCGAGGCCTGCGATCACCGACAGATCATGCGTGATCCAGATCAGCGCTGTGCCATAGGTCGTCGCAAGCCTCTGCACCTCGGCCAGAATCTGCGCCTGGATGGTGACGTCGAGCGCCGTGGTGGGTTCGTCGGCGATCAGCAGGTCGGGGTGATGCAGCAAGGCGATCGCGATCGCAACGCGCTGGCGCATGCCGCCGGAGAACTGATGCGGATAGGCCGCCAGACGTTCATCGGGACTGGGGATGCCGACCATGCCGAGTGCATCGCGCGCCCGGGTGCGCGCCTCAGCGTGCGAGACCTTGGCGTGCGCATGCACCGTCTCGATCATCTGCGTGTCGATGCGCAGGACCGGGTTGAGCGTCATCATCGGGTCCTGGAAGATCATCGCGATGCGGTTGCCGCGCAGCGCACGCATCTCGCGTTCGGAGAGCCTCGCGAGGTCCTGGCCCTGATACAGGATCGCACCGCCGGCGATGCGGCCGGGCGGATCTACCAGGCCGATGATGGAAAAGCCGGTGACTGTCTTGCCAGAACCGGATTCGCCCACCAGCCCCAGCACCTGCCCGCGCGCAATCGAGAACGACACATCGTCCACCGCCTTCACCACGCCGGCGCGCGTGAAGAAATGCGTGCGCAGGTTGCGCACTTCGAGAGTGGCCGTGGTCAACGTTGCAATCGCGGATTGAGCACGTCGCGCAACCGGTCGCCGACCAGATTGATGGCGACGATGGTCACCAGCAGCGCGATCCCCGGGTAGAAGCTGATCCAGTATTTGCCCGACAGCATGTATTGATAGCCGTTGGCGATCAGCAGGCCGAGTGATGGCTCGGTGATCGGCACGCCAAGGCCGAGGAACGAAAGGGTCGCTTCGAGCGCGATGGCGCGTGCGACCTGCTGCGTGCCGATGACGATCAGCGGCGGCAGGCAGTTGGGCAGCAGGTGGCGGAACATGATGCGATGCTTCGGCAGTGCGAGGCATTCGGCGGCTTCGATGTATTCGCGGCGGCGTTCGACCAGCGCGGAGGCGCGCACCGTTCGCGTGTAGTACGCCCATTCGACGATGACCAGAGCCAGCACGACGTTCATCACGCCTTTGCCGAGCATCGCGAGGATCATCAGCGCGACGAGGATGGAGGGGAAGGAGAGTTGCAGATCGACCAGGCGCATGATGGCCGCATCGGTGCGGCCGCCGACATAGGCGGCGAACAGACCGAGCGCGGTGCCGAACACGCAGGCGATGAGAGCGGAGCCGACACCGACGCCGAGCGAGATGCGAAGGCCGTAGAGTATGCCGGAGAACATGTCGCGGCCCTGGTCGTCGGTGCCGAGAATGTAGGTGTAGCCGGCGCCCGATACGGACCCTGGCGGCAGACGGCCGTCCATGATGTCGAGCTGGGCGAGATCGTAGGGGTTCTGCGGGACGATGAGCGAGGCGAAGATGGCGGCGAGGCCGATGAGGACAAAAAGGATGAACGCAGCGAACGCGATACGGGAGGCAGCGAATTCCGCGACGAAGCGGCGGAACGGGGTTTCCTCGCGTGGGGTGGTTGGAATGGCGGTGGTACTCACCCCCTCACCTCCAGCCGCACACGCGGATCCAGCATGGTGTAAAGCAGATCGACCACCAGATTGATCGACACGAACAGCAGCACGATCATCATCAGATAGGCGACGATCACCGGCCGATCCAGCACATTGATCGAATCGATGATCAGCTTCCCCATCCCGGGCCAGGCGAACACGCTCTCTGTCACCACGGCGAACGCGACGGTCGAACCAAGCTCCAGCCCGACGACCGTCACCACCGGGATCATGATGTTCTTCAGCACATGCACGAAGATCACCCGCGCCGGTGTCAGCCCCTTGGCGCGGGCGAACTTCACAAAGTCCATCGGCAGCGTCTCGCGCACGCCGGCCCGCGTCAGGCGCAGCACCAATGAAATGTTGAACAGCGACAGATTCAGTGCCGGCAGCAGCAGGTGCCGCAGCCCATCCAGCGTCAGGAACGACCACTGGATGCCGAACAGCTCCGCTGTCGTCCCGCGGCCGGTGCTGGGGAGCCAGCCGAGCTGCACCGCGAACACCATGATCAGCATCAGCCCGACCCAGAAGGTGGGGAGCGAAAAGCCGAGGATGCTGCCGGCCATGATGGTGCGGCCAACCACGCCCTCGGGGTACAGGCCGGCGTACAGCCCGAGGGGGATGCCGAACAGGATCGACAGCAGCACCGCCGTCACCGCCAGTTCCATCGTCGCCGGCATGCGCTGCGCGATCAGCCGCAGCGCCGGCTCGTTGAACACGAAACTGCGACCCAGATTGCCGTGCAGCGCGTCGTTGACGAACAGCAGGTACTGCTTCCAGAGCGGCTGATCCAGCCCCAGCGCTGCGATGATCCGCACGCGTTCCGCCTGGTCCGCCTCGGGCGATATCAGGATGTCCACCGGGTTGCCGATCACATGCACACCGATGAACACGATCACCGACATCGCAAGCAAAACGAACAGCGCCTGGATCAGCCGGCGGATCAGCCAGGTTGTCATTTGATCTCCCGGAACCCCGTGTCGCCTATATCACGTGCGCGTGTGCTGGCGCCATCAGTTGGCCCCTTGCACCGACCCGTATAAACTCCCGCCGCATGGATGCATCCACCACCGCTGCGCCGTGCCTCACCACGGCGGAACTGCTCGCCAGGCTGGTGTCGTTCGACACCACGAGCCGCAATTCCAACCTGGCACTGATCGGCTACGTGCGCGAATACCTGGACGCGCACGGCATCCCGTATCGGATCAGCACCGACGCGACCGGCGAGAAGGCCAACATACATGCCATCGTCGGCCCACACGGTCCGGGCGGCGTCGCGTTGTCGGGTCATGTCGACACCGTTCCGGTCGACGGCCAGGCCTGGAGCGCCGACCCGTTCACACTGCGCCGATCGGACGGCCGGCTCTATGCGCGCGGTTCGGCCGACATGAAAGGATTCGTCTCGGCCTGCCTCGCCGCGGTGCCGGACATCAAGGCGCGCAACCTCGCCCGCCCGCTGCACCTGTTCATCAGCTACGACGAGGAGGTGGGCTGCCATGGCGCCCAACGTCTGCTCCAGGACCTGGACGAATCCGGCTTGAAGCCGGCGCTGTGCGTGGTCGGCGAGCCGTCCGGCATGCGGCCGATCCTGGCGCACAAGGGCAAGCTGAACCTGCGGGTGCGCGTGCGCGGCCTGACCGGGCATTCCAGCGAACCAGGCAAGGGCGTCAATGCCATCCAGGCCGCCGGCGAGGCGCTCGCCTATGTCGCGGAGGAGGCGCGCCGGCTGGCAACCGAAGGCCCGTTCGAGGACGGCTACGATCCACCTCACACGACGATCCACGTCGGCACCGTCAGTGGCGGCACGATCCTCAACATCATCCCGGAGCGTTGCGAGTTCGTCATGGAATGGCGCACCATCTCGGGCGACAATGCAGCGCGCCACGTCGAGCGCCTGCGGGCGTTCGTCGCGGCAAACATCGAGCCGGCAATGCATGCGGTGAACGCGGGTACCGGCTTCGACTTCGAGGTGATCACCACCATGCCGGGACTGGCGCTCGAAACCGACCATCCGCTTACAGCGATCGTCAAGCAGCTCACCGGATCGAACAGCACCGGCAAGGTGAGCTACGGCACCGAGGGCGGCTACTACCAGGGCGCCGGCATCCCGACGATCATCTGCGGCCCTGGTCACATCGCGCAGGCGCACCAGCCCGACGAGTGGGTCGCGCAGGAGCAGCTCGATGCGTGCGACGCATTCATCCGCCGCCTGGCGGATCGCGTGCTGGTCTGATCGGACGGGCGAACCGCATGTCACCGATCAAGCAGCCACAGTTGCCGTCGTTCGAGGTGCGTATCACCGCGCCCGATATCGACCGCTGGTTGGCCGGCAACACCGGTGTTCGCGGCTTCACCACCCGAGATGCCGGTGTGGCCGGTCCGCATGTCGCACTGCTTGCGGTTGCCCATGGCAATGAGGTTGCCGGAGCGATCGTGCTGGATCGACTGCTGGACGCCGAACTGACGCCGGCACGCGGAAAGCTGACCTTCGGCTTTGTCAACCTCGCCGCGTACGAACGGTTCGACCCCCGCCAGCCGACCGTGTCTCGCTTCGTCGATGAGGACATCAACCGGCTGTGGGACACGGCGGTACTGGACAGCGCCAGACGCTCCACCGAGCTCGACCGGGCGCGCGAGATCAGGCCGCTGATCGATACGGTGGATGTGTTGTTCGACCTGCATTCGATGCTGTGGCCGTCCGATCCGCTGATCCTCTGCGGTACGTCGCCGAAGGGCAAACGGCTTGCCCTGGGCGCGGGCGTGCCGGCGCTGGTCGTCGCCGACCGGGGGCATGCCAGCGGACGCCGGCTGATCGATTATTTCCGGTTTGCCGACGCGGCGACACCGTGTGCGGCGAGCCTGGTGGAGGCCGGGCAGCACTGGCAGCCGGCGACGGTCGAAACAATGTTCGCCAGTGTCGCGGGCCTGCTGCGTTATCTCGACCTGGCCGTGCCGTGTCCCGCACTGCCCGAGCCGACGCCGCGAACTCAGCGTTTTGCCGAAGTAACGATGGCGGTGACGGCCGCCACCAGCAACTTTGCCTTCGTGCAGCCGTATCGCGGCGGCGACGTGATCGGTCAGCGCAACACTCTGATCGCACTCGACGGCGAGACCGAGATCCGCACGCCACACGACAACTGCCTGCTGATCATGCCAAGCCTGCGACCGAGCCGCGGGCATACCGCGGTGCGCCTGGCTCGGTTCACGGAAGAATAGGAGAACCTCACCCCTCCGGCTCGCCCAGTATCGGTACCCTGCCGAAGCCGGTGATGATCGTTGTCACTTCCGCGATCACCGCCTCGGCCCCCGCTGCATCGGTGCCCTTCGCGACGATCGCCACCCCGTTGCCGCTTGGCCGATAAAATGGATAGCTGCCGATATCGATGTCGGGGAATCTGGCCTGCACCTCCCCCAACGGCGCCGCGATGATCCCCTCCGCCAGCCCGCTCACGTGCACCGCGCGCGAGACGATCGGCGCGCCACCCTTCAGCCGCGGCGCCAGCCATTCGAACATCGACTGCATTACGCGTGGCACACCGGCCATGACATAGACATTGCCGATCTGGAACCCCGGCGCCACCGACATCGCATTGTCGATCAACGTCGCGCCACGCGGCATGGTCGCCATGCGCTGACGCGCGGCATTGAACTCGCCCGGCCTGTAACTGCGCTCCATCCGTGCCCAGGCATCGGGATGCGGCTCCCACGGCACGCCGAACGCGGCGGCAACGCACTCGCTGGTGATGTCGTCATGCGTCGGACCAATGCCACCGGTGGTGAACACGTAGTCGAATTTTGCCCGCACCTCGTTCACCGTGCCGATAATCGTTGCGGGCACGTCGGGTATCACCCGCACCTCGCGCAGCGGGATGCCGATTGCGCCGAGACCGGTCGCGAGAAAGCGGATGTTGGCATCCTGGGTACGCCCCGACAGCACCTCGTTGCCGATCACCAGCAGGCAGGCGGTAGGGTTCCTATCGGGCATCGGTGTGTCCCTTAGAGAAAGTCGCGCAGCAGCGGAATCAGCGGCTTGTCGGCCGGCGGCATCGGATAGTCGGCGAGCTTCTGCGGACGCACCCAGGCCAGCGTCTGGTTCTCTCGCGGCGCCGGCGCCCCCTTCCATCGGCGGCAGAGGTACAGCGGCATCAGCAGATGGAAGCGCTCGTACGCGTGCGAGGCAAACGCGAACGGCGCCAGGCAGGCGGCGGAAACGTCGATGCCCAGCTCCTCCTTCAGTTCGCGGATCAGCGCGGCTTCCGGCGTTTCCCCAGGATGCAGCTTGCCGCCGGGGAATTCCCACAGCCCGGCCATCTTCTTGCCCTCCGGACGGCGTGCCAGCAGCACGCGGCCATCGGCGTCGATCAGCGCACAGGCGGCGACCAGCAGCATCGGCCTGGTGCCATCCTCGCGCGCCGGTCCGGCGTGGCCGAAGATGTCGTCGCGTGTCGCCTCGAACCGCCAGACCGCATGTTCGCCGCCACGGGCGAGAAAGGTTTCGGTCGCCTCACCGGTCTGGCGGAACCCGATGCGGCTCAGCACCGCGGCGGAGGCGGCATTGTCGGTGATCACGCCGGCCTCGAGACGGTCGAGGTCCAGATTGGCCAACGCCCAGCGCGCCAGCCGGCCGGCGGCCTCGGTGGCAACGCCGTGACCCCAGAACCGACGCCCGACCCAGTACCCCAGCCGCCCGCATCGCTGTTCGGCATCCACGCGCAGCCCGACCACGCCTACCATGATCTCGTGTTCGCCTTCGCGACCGGTGATCGCCAGCTGGTAGCCGCTGCCTTCCGCAAGCGAGCGCCGCGTGGACTGGATCCAGTCGTCCGCCAGTTCTCGCGGATAGGGGAACGGCACCACGGCAAGATTGCGCGTCACCTCCCAGTCGTTCACAAGACGATGCAGCGCCTCGGCGTCCTCGGCCACCATCGGGCGCAGGATCAGCCGCTCGGTTGCCAAAGGCGCGAACACGTCAGGTGGCGCCAGCGGATCCAGCAGCGCGGCATCCTCGCTCCGGCGGCGCGGTCGCCGGGCCGTCTTGGTTCGCGGTCGTGGCTCGCGGACACTCGTCATGGCTTCACAATCGCACCGAGTCGTCAGGGTCGGTCACGGGACCGAAGGTCGCGAAGGTGGCGCAGCCGGGCAGGTCGGCGCAAGCGCCAATTGCGCCAGCCCTCCAAATGGCAAGAATAAAGTGCAAGTAAGTATTCTGACACAGAGTTACACCGAGTGCACACGGAGTTTCACGGAGGAAAAATGCAGCGCTTGGCACAGTTATCAAACAACCAGGCGCAGTGCCCGTCGGAATTACCTTCTCTGTGCAACTCCGTGCCCACTCGATGCCCGGTCACCTACCAATACCGCGCAGGTATTACTTGGTCGTCTTGCTCCTCGCAATGCGGGGAGGCGCCAAATGCGATCGCCCTTGTGCAAGCGCGCGCTGCACGGTTGACACGGAGGTCTTCGCCGTAGGAGCGTCCCGGGCAAAAGAAAATCGGGGGCTTTGGCATGGACGGGAAACTTGCGGCCGCGCGCCGCCTGGGTCGGCGCGAACTTTTAATGGCCACCGCCGGGGTGTCCGCGCTCGGACGCGATGCTCTCGCGCAGGCCCCTGGGCCCTGGGCGATACCGCCCAAGACCAAGGTAGACGCGGTCAACTTCGTCGTCTGGACCTACGGCGACATCTACACAAAGATCCAGGCCAGGTTCAAAGCGGACTGGGGCGTTCCTGTCGAATCGACAATCTCGGCGTTCAACGACCATCCTGCCAAGCTGATGACCATGTACGCTGGCAGCGAAACCATCGACGTCTCGCAGTCCTCGCCGTTCTCGTTCCCCAACTTCATCAGCCAGGGTCTGGTGGAACCGCTCGACGATCTGCCGGGCGCGAAGGATTACCTGGCCGATTTGACTGACAGCGCGAAGCAGGTGGCGGTCTACGACGGCAAGCTGATGGGGCTGCCGTACTTTTCCACCGTCTGGGTGTGGAACTACTACACCGACCTGATGGAGAAGGCGAAGTTCGAGCCGTTCAAGAGCTACGACGAACTGCTGGAGCAGTTGCGCAAGGCAAAAAAGGACAAGATCGCGGACTACCCGATCTTCTGGGTCGCCGGCGTCGGGCTCGAGCAGCTGCCCGGCACCTGGTACCAGATGACCTGGAACCGCGGCGGCGTGTTCTTCGACAAGCAGGGCAATCACCAGCTCGGTCCCGGCTCGATTGCACGCGAGACGCTGAAGTGGTGGATCCAGACCTTCAAGGAGGACCTCGCCGATCCCGAGTCGCTGAAGGCGCAGTTCACCGGCTCGGCCAAGGCGTTCGGTGCCGGCAAGAACATCTACCGCGGGCCAAACCATCATTACGGCCTGAATATCGCCAACGATCCCGCCCAGTCGCCCAACGCCGGCAAGATCAAGGTGCACGGCTCGCCCGGTGACGGGAAGACGATTGGCGACACGCATGTCTACTTCCTGTGCACCGCCAATCGCGACAAGGAGTGGGCCTGGAAGCTGCTGCAATATCTCGGTGGCAAGACCAAGGACGGTCAGTACTCGCAGGCCATCAACCTCGCCCGCGATGCGATGTTGGGCTCGGGCTACAACTCGGTGATGAAGAGCACTGCCATCACCGAAGGCTGGAAGCCCTGGGGCGATCCGGTACAGATCCTCGCGATCTGGGACAAGGCCACCTACGTCGCCGAGGTGGTGCCCTCGATCTACCAGCCGTGGCATTTCCCGTGGTCGGACCGGATCAACATCGAGGTGTCGAAGGCACTGACCGGACAGACCACGGCCGATGCCTGCTGCGACACCCTGATCGCCGCCATCAAGGAGGTGCAGAAAGGCTGACGGTGCAGGCGGCGATACCGTACCGCTTTCGCCGGGAGCTGCCGCCGGGGGCACTCGGCGTGGCGATGAACATTCCCACGCTGCTCACGCTGGCGCTGGTGCTCGCCTATCCGATCTACTACGCGGCGTATCTCTCGTTCCACAAGGTGTCGCTGGCGGAACTGCGCCGCGGCATCTTCCCGTTCGTTGGTCTCGCCAACTACCAGCGCATCTTCGAGGACCGGCTGTTCCTGCTGGCGCTGAAGAACACGCTGATCTTCACCGCGTTCTCGGTGACGGTGGAGATCGTACTCGCCATCGCGATCGCACTGCTGATCGACCAGAAGCATGTCTGGACCAGCCGAATCACCAAGTTCCTTATCCTGGTGCCGTATGCCGTGCCACCGATCGCCGGCGGCCTGATCTGGTCGTTCATCTACAGTTTCGAATATGGCTTCCTCAACCGCATCCTGTTCACCACCGGGCTGTCCAACAGCGCGGTGAATTGGGCCGGCGAGCCGGCGACCGCGCTGTTCGCGGTCGCCATCCCGTATATCTGGCGCACGCTGCCGTTCGCGATCCTGCTGCTGCATGCGGCGTTGCAGGGTATCAACCAGGAACTCTACGAGGCAGCCTCGGTCGATGGCGCCGGCGCTGTCCAGCGCTTCTGGCACATCACGCTGCCACTGCTGCGGCCGATCATCGTCGTCATCCTGGTGCTGCGCACCTCGTTCGCGTTCGCCGTGTTCGACGAAGTGCTGGCGATCACCCAGGGCGGCCCTGGCGATGCCACCTGGGTGGCCTCCTGGTACAGCTACAAGAAGGGTTTCTCCCCGCCGTTCGACATCGGCGTCGGCGCCGCCTCGGCTTATGTGCTGGCAATCATCATTGGCCTGCTCGCCATCGCCTATGTCGGCCTGATCTACCGGCGCACGCAGTGATGCGTCCGTCCAGGTGGACCCGCGTCGCGCTGCATCTCGCCAACCTCGCGGTGATCGGGTTTTTCCTGCTGCCGCTGATCGCAGTGACGTTCGCCGCGCTGCAGTCCGAAAAGAGCCTGCACGCCGACACCCGCGGCTTGTGGCCGCCGGAATGGACGCTCGACAACTTCCGCGTGATACTCTCAGGCGGCGCACAACGCGGCAAGGTGTTCGAACAGGCGACCTATCTGCCCGACAACATCAAGAAGTTCCATTACGCGCTGATCAACAGCACGGTGATCTCGGTCAGCGTCACCCTGCTCACGCTGATCTTCGCCTCGCTGACCGCCCATACCGTGGTGAGGCTGCGGGCGCGCTGGGTGATGTGGCTGTTGGGCGCGAATGTGTTCGCCCGCTTTGTGCCGGTCATCGTGCTGATGATTCCGCTCTATGTCGTGTTCCGGCAGATGGGCATGCTGAATTCCGTCTGGGGCGTGATCATAGCGGAGACCGGCTTCCTGCTGCCCTACGGCATCCTCATCCTGGTCCCTTATTTCGCCACCATCCCGCAGGAGCTGGACGACGCGGCGCGGATCGACGGGTGCTCGCGCTTCAGCGCATTTCTGCGCGTCACGCTCCCGCTGTCGACGCCGGGGCTCGCGTCGTACGGCGCCATCGTGTTCGTCATCGCCTGGAACGATCTGCTGATCCCGCTGATCCTCAACAACCGCGCCGAGTTCATGACGCTGCCGGTGATGATCGCCAGCCTGGTGGGTGACGTGTTCGCATTCTTCAACCTGACCATGGCGATCTGCCTGATTGCGCTGGCGCCGACGGTGATCCTGGTGCTGTTGCTGAGGCGGTTCGTCGTGCAGGGATTGTCGGCAGGCGCTGTCAAAGGGTGAGAAGTCGCCAGCTGATCGGTCGAGCATCCTCCCCGTTCGTGCCGCGCGATCGCGATGCCCTGGACGCGGCCAGCGCAACGCGCGAGCCTCGCGCCATAGCCGGAGGAGATCGCACCATGCAGATCGGCATCCACCTACCGCATATCGGCCGCAAGGCGGGGCCCGACGCGATCCGCCGCGCGGCGGTGCAGGCCGAGGAACTTGGCTTCGCCGATGTATGGGTCAGCGAGCACATCATCATCCCGAAGAATGCGAATTACCCGCCCTCGCCCAACTTCTGGGACCCGGTGCTGACGCTTACCTGGGCTGCCGCTTACACACAGCGCGTCAAGCTGGGCACCAGTGTGCTGGTGCTGCCGATGCGTCACCCGCTGCCGCTGGCAAAGGAGTTGGCGACGCTACAGAACCTGTCGCAAGGACGGTTGATCCTGGGTGGCGGCGTCGGCTGGATGGAGGCGGAGTTCGACGCGCTGGGCGTGCCGTTCCGCGAGCGAGGCCGTCGCATGGACGAAGGCATCGCCATGATGCAGGCGGTGTGGAACGACGATCCGGTGACGTTCCCCACCCGCTGGATCGCGGCGAAGATCGACACGATGCGCATGCAGCCGAAGCCGTGCGCGAAAATTCCGATCTGGATCGGCGGCTCGTCCGACGCGGCGATCGCACGTGCGCTGCGGCTTGACGGCTGGCACGGCAGCCGCGTGACGCCCGAGCAGGCGCCTGCGATGGTGCAGCGCCTGCGTGCCGGCCGGCCGGATGCGGCGTTCACCATTTCACTGCGCACGTCGGATGAAGGCAGGGATGGCGGCGCGCTGCGCGGTCGGCTGGAGGCCTACAAGGCGGCGGGCGTGCAGCACGTGCTGGTGGCGCCCGAGGAACGCGAGCTCGACGTGTACCTATCTGCGGTGGAACTTGTGGCGCGCAGTGCCGAAGGGCTGTGAGGCTGTCATTGCGAGCGGTGCGAAGCAACCCGGTGCCGTTACGCTGGATTGCTTCGCTTCGCTCGCAATGACGTGGGTATCGGAGACCAACAGATGATCAATCCCGCGACTGACCGCGTCCTGATCACCGGCGCCGCCGGTGCGATCGGCACTGCTTTGCGCAACGGCCTGCGCGCCGAGTGGCACCATCTGCGTCTGACCGACCACAAGGCCATCATCGATCCCTCCCCCAACGAGGAATGCATCGTTGCCGACATCGCGGACCGTGCCGCGATCGAGCGCATGATGCAGGGCGTCGCGGCCGTTGTGCATCTCGCCGGCGTGGGCGGCGACTACACGCTGGAGGACCTGTTCCGCGTCAACGCGCGCGGCGTGTTCGATGTGTTCGAGGCGGCACGTCTCGCTGGGGTGCAGCGCATCGTTTACGCCTCCAGCAACCACGCGTTCGGCTGCTACCCCATCACAGAACGCGTCTCCTCTGCCCTGCCGCCGCGCCCCGACAGCCTGTACGGCACCTTCAAGGCCTGGGGCGAGACCATGCTGCGCTGCTACTTCGACCGCCACGCCATCCGCTCGGTGTCGCTCCGCATCGGCACCTATCGCACGCTGCCGATCGACCAGCGCTCGCTCGCCACCTGGCTGTCGCCCGGCGACGTGGCGCGCCTGGTCGATGCCTCGCTGCGCCATCCCGATCCGGGCTGCCTGGTGGTGAACGGCTATTCCGCCAACACGCGCATCAAGACGTTCGATCCGAACTGGGAATTTCTCGGCTATCGTCCGCAGGACAACGCCGAGGATCTTCGGGAGAAGCTGCGTGGCAAGGGCGTCGATGTGGACGGAGCGTGGGAATGGCCGGAACATGGCGGCTCGCACGCGCGTGCACCGGAGCGTCCGGCGCGCCGCTGACACAACAGGGGGTCGGTATGGTGAGGCTGTTGGCGGGTATGGCGGCAATACTGCTCGCCACGGGCGGTGCACATGCCCAATCGCTCGGCTTCGCCGGATCGGTGACCTGGTTCGGCCAGGTGCCGATCATGGTGGCGATCGACAAGGGCTTCTTCAAGCAACAGGGTCTCGACATCGAGTACCAGGTGATCCTCAACTCCAGCGACCGACTGGCATCGGTCGACGCCGGTTCATCGGCGTTCAGCAATCTCGGCCGCAGTTCCGTCATCCCCGCGATGGCGCGCGGCGACACCAACTTCTTCTACTTCTACAACTTCGATGATTCGCCCGGCATCGAGGGCTGCTGGGCGCGGCCCGGCATCGCCACGATCAAGGACCTGCGCGGCAAGAAGGTCGCCGCCAATACCTCGGCCGAGATCACGCTGAGCGGGTTGCTCAGCACGCAGGGCATGACCGAGAAGGATGTCGACTACCTCAATCTCGGCCCCACCGACATGGCGCCCGCACTCGCCAAGGGCGATATCGAGGCCGCCTGCGTCTGGCAGCCGCTGCTCGACGGCCTGAAGAAGGCGGCGCCGGACGGCAAGCTGCTCGGCCTCGACACGGATACGATAACGTACCAGAAATTCGGGACCATGGCCTCGCCTGACATCGTGATCATGTCGCGCAAACTGATCGAGCAGCATCCGGACCAGGCGCGCGCGATCGCACTCGGCATGTTGCAGGGCGCCGACTACACGCTGTCCGATCCCGACGACGCGGCGAAGACGGTGGCACACTATTTCCGCAAAACGCCGGATGAGGTGCTGGCGGGCATGAAGCCGCTGAAATTCTTCGGCACCAAGGACTGGCAGCAGCACATGAAGCTGCACACCGGGCAGATGCAGTATCTGGCGCAGTGGCTGTATGACAACAAGAAGATCCCCAGCGTGCCGGATGTGGCGAAGTGGGAGAACACCAGCTTCATGCCGAAGCCGTGACGCGGCCAAGGCAATCCCTGCGCCAATGACCGCCCGGCTCACCGTCAAGCTCGCCTCCGTCGCCACCTTCCTGCTCACCTGGCATCTCGCCACCACAACCGGAGCGATCTCTTCCCTGTTCCTCCCGTCGCCCGCACAGATCCTCGCCCAGGCGCAGGACCTGATCGCCACCGGCGATCTATGGAAATCGATACTGGTCTCCTCCGCACGCGTGTTCGCCGGCTTCGCCCTCGCCGGTCTCGTCGCAGTGCCACTTGGCGTGGTGATGGCGGTGTGGTGGCCGGCGAAAGCGATCTTCGACCCGTTCATCTCGCTGTTGCGGCCGCTGCCCTCGATCACCTGGATTCCGCTCACCATCCTCTGGCTCGGCATCGGCGAGCAGCAGAAGGTGGCGATCGTGTTTCTCGGCTCCTGGATCTACATGCTGTTCTACACGCTCGCCGCGGTGCAGCGCGTCGATCCGCTGCTGGTGCGCGCCGCGCGCAATCTCGGCGCCGGCGACATGGCGGTTATGTGGCAGGTGATCCTGCCCGCCGCGCTGCCCGGCATCATCGCCGGCCTCAAAATCACGCTCGCCATTTCCTGGTCCTGCGTGCTCTCGGCCGAACTGGTCGCGGCGCAGTCCGGCCTCGGCGCATTGATCTGGCAAGGCAAGGACTGGGGCAATCTGCCGCTGGTGCTGGTCGGCATGGTGGCGATCTCGATCACCGTGCTGATCGCCGACCTGATCGCGGAACGCATCGAGCGCCTGCTGCTGCCATGGGAGCGGCATCGCCGCACCTGATGCCGCCGATCCTCGAAGCCGTTCACGTCACGCGCACGTTCTCGATCGGCCGCGGACCGGATGTGGTGGCGGTGCGCGACTTCTCGCTCGCGGTCGCAGCCGGCGAATTCGTCTGCCTGCTCGGCGCGTCCGGCTGCGGCAAGACCACGATGCTGAACCTGTTCGCCGGCTTCATCCAGCCGACCGAGGGCCGCGTCCTGTTGCACGGCGATCAGATCACGCGCATCGAGCCGCGCTGCGGCGTGGTGTTCCAGTCCTACGCGCTGTTCCCGTGGAAGACCGTGCAAGGCAACGTCGAGTTCGGCCTCCGCATGCAGCGCGTTCCCACCGAGGAACGCCGCCGCCGCACCGCGCACTTCATCGAGATGGTGAAGCTGCAGGGCTTCGAACGCCACTATCCGGCCGAACTGTCCGGCGGCATGCAGCAGCGCGTAACCCTGGCACGCATCCTCGCCGCCGACCCGGAGGTGCTGCTGATGGACGAGCCGTTCGCCGCGCTGGACGCGATGACGCGCCAGGAGATGCAGGAAGAGCTGCTGCGCATCCAGGAAGCCAGCCGCAAGACCGTGGTGTTCATCACTCACTCGATCGACGAGGCATTGATTCTCGCGGACAGGATCGTTGTGATGTCGGCGCGGCCTGGACGGGTGAAGACGATCCTGGTCAACACGTTGCCGCGGCCGCGCCACGTGTCGATCCAGCTTTCCCCCGACTATGCCGCACTGAAGGCGGACATCTGGGCACTGGTCGAGAGCGCCTGATGCCGAAACAACGAGGCATTCCGATCAGGCGAAGTTGCCGCCGATCACTCTGCGGAACAGCAGACGTTGCATAGCCGGGACATACTCGACCACGATGAATCCGGCCTTCTCCAGCACCCGTCGGGAGGCGGCATTTTCTGGCCGGGCGAACGCACACACCGCCGGCTGACACAACACGCGATCGGCGAGATCGGTGCAGGCACGGACCAGCTCCGTTGCGTAGCCACGACCCCAGTCCGCCGGATCGAAGAAGTAGCCGACCTCCGCGCCCCAGCCAGGATCGAACGGATCATTGTAGAGACCGCCCCAGCCGATGATCCTGCCATCGGCGCGTGAGATCACGGTCCAAGGCGCGTAGCCGTCACGGCGGCGGCGCCATTCGTGCACCGCGATCCGTCGCCGGCAGTCGCGCAAGGTCGTGTCGCGATGCGTGTAGCGCATCGCGTCCCGGTCCCCCAGGAACCGGAACAGACTGGGCACGTCCGCCAGTCTCGGCGGACGCAGAATCAGGCGTGGTGTCTCGATCTGCATCGCGTGTGCCTCATCGGCGTTCCAGCGCCGCCTCCGCGGCGAAAATAGCGCAGGTCGCGGATTTCCATCACAGTCGCTGCACGACCGGGAGACGAGAGCGATGAAATTCGGCCTGCTGAGCCAGATCCAGGTACCCAGGCCGTGGGCCGAGGACACTGAGCGCAACGTGTTCTGGCAGAATCTCGATCATGCGGTTGCCGCGGAGCATGCCGGGTTCAGCCATTTCTGGCTCACCGAACAGCACTTCTTCGCCGAGATCGGCCACTCGCCCTGCCCCGAGATGTTCCTTGCCGCGCTGTCGCAGCGCACGCACACGATCCGGCTCGGCTTCGCGGTGATCCTGATGCCGTGCCACAACCCGTTCATGATCGCTGAACGCGTCGCCACGCTGGACGTGCTGTCCAACGGCCGCTGCGAATTCGGTGCCGGACGCGGCACCGCAGCCTATGTGGTGGAAGGTCTCGGATTCGATGCCGATGCCGATTACGGCCGCGAGGTCGGGCGCGAGGCGCTCGAAGCCGTGGTGCAGATGCTCGAGCAGGAACAGTTTCCCGGTTACAAGAGCACGCACTTCGACCTGCCAGCGCGCCAGGTGGTGCCGCGGCCGATCCAACGTCCGCACCCGCCGCTGTGGTTTGCCGCCTCCAATCTGGAGACGTTCGAGCGTGCCGGCGCCGCCGGAGTCGGTGTGCTCGGCGTCACCCGCTACACGCACGCCGAGATCAAGCCGCACATCGAGGCGTATCGCGCCGCGATCCGCACCGCGGTGCCGATCGGACGCTTCGTCAACAACCACGTCGGCGTGTTCGCCATCGGCTGCGTGCATGACGATGACCGGATCGGCCGGCAGGTCGGCTGCGCGGCGGCACGGTTCTACTATGGCGACAACGATGCGGAACTGAACCATGTGCGGTTTGGTTCGTCCGAGGGTGTGGCACGCATCAAGACCCGCATGGCAGCGTATTCCGACGACGATCTGCTGGAGAGCGGCATGGCGATCGGCGGCGACGCGGACAGCGTGTGCCGCCAGGTGGAGCGCTGGGCGGCGACCGGGATCGATCAGATGGTCTTCATGTTCCAGATCGGCCGCACCACGCACGACCAGATCATGCGCTCGATCGAGATTGTCGGAGAGAAGGTGATCCCTCGGTTCGCCGATTAGGCCGGGAGGATGCTGTCAACGACCGGCGTTGCTCCCGCGCACCGATCGCCACGCTGCGCAGATCGCATCGCAGGTCCGCTCGATGTCCGCCTCGGCCGTCGGCGCCGAGATCACCGACAGGCGCATCACCCAGCGATCCCGCCAGCGCGCGCCACCGGCGAAGCAGGTGCCGTCCGCCTGCACCCGCTGGATCGTCTCCAGCGTCACGCGATCCGCGGCCGCGTCGGCATCACGCGCGCCGAAGCGCACAATCACCTGATTGAGCACGACATCGTTCAGCACAAACACATCCGGCTCGTGCGCCAGCCGAACCGCCATCAATGCCGCCAGCCGGCAATGCTCGGCCACCATCGCCGCAATTCCGTCGCGCCCGAGATGGCGGATCGTCGCCCAGGTCGCGAAGCCGCGCGCCCGCCGCGAGAGTTCGGGCACGAAATGCGACGGATCACGCTCGCCCTCTGCGACCGGCGGCAGGTAGCTGGCGGCAATGGTCATCGCACTGCGATGCGCTTCGGCATCGCGCACGATGGCGTAGCCGCAGTCGTACGGCGTCTGCAGCCACTTGTGTCCGTCGGTCGCCCAGGAATCCGCCGCCTCGAAACCGGCCGCCAGATGCGCCTTCGCCTGACACGCGCGCGCCCACAGCCCGAACGCGCCATCGACATGCACCCAGGCGCCGCACTGTCGCGCCAGCGGCACGATCTCGGAGATCGGATCGAACGCGCCGGTGTTGAGCTGGCCGGCCTGCGCAACGATGATGGCGGGGCCGGCGCAGGCGGCGATGGCCTGTGCGACATCCGCGTTCAGCATGCGGCCCTGCGCATCGGTCGCGATCCGCACCACGCGATCATGCCCAAGCCCGAGGAATTGCAATGCCGAGAACACGCTGGTGTGGGCATCGTCGCCGATCAGCACATAAATTGGCGGCGCACCGAACAGCCCATCCGCCTCGACATTCCATCCGACCCGACGCAGCACCGCGCCGCGAGCGGCCGCCAGACAGACGAAACTCGCGATCGTAGCACCGGTCACGAAGCCGACCGACGCATCCCGCGGCAGGTCCAGCAAATCGAGCAGCCATTTCGCCGCCACGGTCTCGGCCGCCGCGGCGGCGGGCGAGGCCTCGTGATTGCCGGCGTTCTGGCCCCAGGCGGCAGTCAGCCAGTCGGCGGCGACACCGACCGGATGTGACGCACCGATCACCCAGCCGAAGAAGCGCGGTCCGGTCATGGCGCGCAGTCCCGGCGCACTCCGCGCTACCAGGTCCTCGATGACCTCCGCCGCCGGCATGCCATGCTCTGGCGTCGGCGCGTCGAACGCTGCACGCATCGCTGCATAGCTCAACGGCGGGGCGGCGGCGCCGACCGTACGGCGGTACTCGGCGGCATGCTGCGCCGCCTGCGCGAACAGGGCCTGCGTTAAGGACGACGTTGCCATTGCCACCGGAGGCTAGGCGGGCGACTGGGCGGGCGCAACACGCGGAGCGGGATGTCTCGACTGACCACTAGGGTAGGCAGCCTTGCGTTGCCGGGCGCAGTGCGTCGGTGATCGGCCGCTGCTGCTTCAGATAGTGCAGGCTAATCGCT
>DASXNR010000187.1:0-17960 GCA_036494925.1 Acetobacteraceae bacterium | reverse complement strand
GTAATCGGGATCCGTGGCATGCATCAGCAGACGGATTTCGCTCGGATCGCGGTCCACTCCCCAGCCTCTGTCAGCGGTCTGCCAGCCGAAATCCCACACCCGCATCCCCTTCAACCCTAGCCCGCGGATGTGGTTTTCGTTGAACGTGCCGAGAGCGCGGTAGTCGAGGATGCCGTCCGTGTGCAGGAACACGCCGACCGGCGTGATGTAATAGCCGCGTCGGCCAGACTGGCCGGTGGAGACCTTGCTGCCGCCGATCACCTGCCAGGCGGCGTCGGGCTGTGCCAGCACGATGCGCAGCTCCTCCACTGCTGGATTGCGATCCACCACGACGAGCAGTTGGGGTCGCTCGATCGCAACAGGTTCCGCGGCGATGGCGGCCCTGGCGCGGCTGATCCACGCACGGTCAGTGTCTGCGTTGTCAGTGGTGCTTTGCGGCACCTCCTGGATCAGCGCGGCGCGCAACCGCGACACTTCGCGCGCGATGTCGGCCTGCGACATTGTGTCCACTGCCGTTGCGACGGTATCTGGGTGCACCGGCGGCGGCGCAGGTTGAATTGGCGGGCCGCCGCATCCCGCAACCAGCAGCAGCACACCCAACACTGAATAGAGGCCGACCCGCATCGTGGGTGGAGCTCCCTTACCGCCAGCAGCGCAACGGTCGATGCCACAAGGCCGCGCTGACGGCATTGATCCGGATCAAACAAATCATGTCGGAAGCGCAGGTCAGCCCCCAGGCGCCGGTTGGCATTGCGGGCAATGATAGCTCGTGCGGCCGGCGCTTTTACTGACCACCAGTGCCGTGCCGCAACGCGGGCAATGGCCGCCGGGTTGGCGTTCACGCAGCAAGAAACCCTTCGGCAGCCGCTCGGTGAAATCCTCTGCGCCGGCGCCACAATCGATCGCAGTTTTCAGTGTGCGCTTAATGGCGTTGAACAAGCGCCTGCGCGCACCGGCATCGAGCGCGCCGGCGAGCACGCCGGGATGCAGTCGTGCCTGGAACAGGATTTCATCGGCATAGATATTGCCGATCCCCGCGATCCGCGACTGGTCCATGAGGACCGCCTTGATCGCTTGCCGCCGGTTCGCCAGTGCCGCAGCGAACCCCGCCTCATCGAGCTCGGGAGCGAGCGCATCGGCGCCGAGGTGCTGATCGGCGATGAAGGCCGCGGCGCTGTCGGTCACGCAGACATGGCCGATGCGACGCGGATTGACATACGCCAGCCGCGCACCGTCGGTGAACTCGATCAGCAGCCGCGTCGAGGGCGGTTCCTCGGCATCGGATGGCACCGCCTGTAGCGAACCGTTGGTGCCGAAATGCATGGCGAGCGTGGGGGCGTTCTGGAAGTCGGCGAACAGGACCTTGCCGTGGCGCTGGGATCCTGAAAGTTGTCTGCCCTTCAGCTTGCGCTGCAACGTATCGGCGGTTGCGCCTTCCAGACTGCCCGGATCAGCTACCACGACACGCGCAACGACGCGGCCGAGCGCGTGCCGATCCAGCACGCGCTTGAAGATCTCGACATCTGGCAGTTCGGGCATGGCACCTCTCCGTGATTGCCAACCCTGATCCGTGGACTACCATGGCCGCAAGTATCTGGAGGACAACGGCATGATCACGAAATTCGACAGCCTGTACGCGGGCCACGTCGACCTCGACAACGTCGGCTACGGCGGCACCCCGATAAACGATCGCCGCTATTCCAACGAGCACCTCGCCACCGCGCTGGAGAAGGCGCAGTCGATGGCGGTGCTGATGGACGGCCTCGGCTACAACGCGTTCTGGATGGCCGAGCACCACTTCCAGCGCGAGGGCACCGAATGCATCCCCAACGTGCTGCTGATGGCGCTGCACCTGACGCACGTGACAAAGAACCTGAAGATCGGCTGCGGCTTCAACATCACCCCGATGTGGCATCCGCTGCGGCTGGCCGAGGACTACGCGATGGCGGACATCCTCAGCAACGGCCGGGTGATCTTCGGTCTCGGCCGCGGCTATCACACCCGTGAGGTGGAGACGTTCGGCTCGCCGCTGACCGACCAGGCGGCGAACCGTGAGCTGTACGAAGAGCAGACCGACATCATCTTCAAGGCGTTCAACAACGATTCGTTCAGCCACCAGGGCAAGCACTACACGCTGCCGCCGGAAGTCCCGTATCGCGGCTACACGCTGAAGGAGCTCACGCTGGTGCCGCGGCCGATGCGGCTTCCCGTGGAGACCTGGCAGCCGATCCAGAGCGGCAGCGCCCGCGCGCTCGAGTTCATGGCGAAGCATGGCATTCAGGGCATGGTCGGCGGCGGCTCAGCCGAGGGCGGCGCCATGCACAAGGTGGTGCTGGGCTGGCAGGAGGCGCACGCCAGGCAGGGCAAGCACATCGAACTGGGCGAGCGGCTGTGCTTCGGCTTCCACTTCTACATGGCCGACAGCCGTGCGGACGGCATCCGGCGCGCGGCGAAGTACTACGAGGAGAACATGAAGATGTTCGGCGAGCTTCGGCTGGTCCGCGCGCTGAGCGACGAGCAGATCGAGATCATGCGCGATCCCAAGCGCGCGCCGGGGGCAAAGCTGCCGCGGATCGAGGACGCGGTGAACGCCGGCGGCTTCCTGACCGGCAACGCGAACGAGGTCATCGACCATCTCAAGGCGCTCGAGCAAAAATATCCGGCGCTGGATCGGATTTCGGTGAGCCTCTCGGTCGGCGTGCCGAAGTCCGAGGCGCTGGAGCAGCTGCAGCGCTTCGCCGAGGAGGTGATGCCGGCGTTCCGCAAGGCGAAGGTGCCGGAGCCGGCGCTGGTCAAGTAGGCGCGTCGCACCGTGTTCGCGGACGGGGCGCACGATCACGCCTCTTGCCCACGACGTTCGGAGAATAATATCCTTTCTATGTGTGAGGACTTGAACTCCTAGGGAAAATGCTTCTCTGCTAGGGGCCGGATTGCTGCAAGTGATTGCAGTCCGGATCATAGCAGGTGCCGGGGAGCCGATGGTCCGCGAGAGCATTTTTCGCCAGACCGATGCGCAGCGATGATAGCTGTCGCACTCGATGTCGCCGCTCTGCCGATCGCGATTGCCGGGCGCGGTTCGGCGGCTCTGCGTCGCCTCCGCGCGTTGCGTGCTGGCGGGGCGCGCGATCTGAAGCTGTTCACCGACCAGCTCGGCGAACTGCAGGCGGCCGGAGCAGCGACGCTGCGGCCCTGGCTGCCGGATCGGATCGACCTTGTCGGCCTGCGCGCGCTCTGGGTCGCGGGTCTGCCTGACGATACGGCAATCTCGTTGGCGGCGTTGGCCCGTTCGGAGCGGGTGCTCGTGAACGTGGAGGACCGGCCCGAGCTGTGCGACTTCCACAGCGTGGCGGAGGTTCGCCGGGGCGACCTGCTGCTCACGGTATCGACCGGCGGCGCCAGCCCGGGCCTCGCCGCCCGCATCCGCGCCCGTCTCGCCGCCGAATTCGGCCCGGAATGGGCCGACCGGCTTGCCCTGCTGCGCGAACACCGGGCGGCATGGCGCCGGCAGGGCCGCGATGCCGCCGCGCTCACCGACGCGCTGCTGCATGCCAACGGGTGGCTGACGTGATCTTCGAGCCAGGCTCTGTCTGGCTGGTGGGTGCCGGCCCCGGCGATCCGGGTCTGCTCACCCTGCACGCCGCGCGAGCCCTGGCCGAGGCCGATGTCGTGCTGCACGACGCCCTGGTCTCGCCGGAGATCCTGGCGCTCGCCGCGCGGGCGCGGCTGGAGCCGGTCGGCAAGCGCGCCGGCGGGCGCCGTACGCCGCAGCTTCGCATCAACGAGCGCATGATCCGATTGGCCCGCGAAGGCCTCCGTGTCGTGCGGCTGAAGGGCGGCGACCCGCTGGTGTTCGGCCGCGGTGGGGAAGAGGCGCTGGCGCTCGCCGCCGCCGGCATCCATTTCCGCATCGTCCCCGGCATCAGCGCAGGCATCGGTGGCACCGCCGCGGCGGGAATCCCGATAACCCATCGCGGCCTGGCGCACAGCGTCGCCTTCGTCACCGGTCACGACGCCACCGGCGAATTGCCCGACGTCGACTGGCTGGCATTGGCGCGTGGCGCCGATGTGCTGGTGCTCTACATGGCGCTGCGCCGGATCGGCGCGATCGCGGCACAGCTGCGCTCCGCGGGCCGCGACGCCGCCGAACCGGTCGCCTTCATCACTGACGCGACCACCCTCCGCCAGCGCGTCGCGATCACCACGCTGGCGGAGTCCGAACGCACCGCCGCCACCATACCGTCCCATGCGCCGACGCTGATCGTCATCGGTCCGGTTGTCGCGCTGCGGCCATTGCTCGCCACCTGGCAGCAGGCCGCGCCGTGGTCCCAGGGAGAACGACATGCTGCCTGAAACCGCACCCTTCCCGGCCGAACAGATCGTCGCGCTGAACCACATCATGTCCGGCACCAATGCCGAGCAGCGGACCTGGCTGAGCGGGTTCCTCGCCGGCTACCAGGCGGCGACCGTCCCGCAGCCCGCAGCGGCGGCAACTCCGGCGCGGCGCGCACCGCTCACCATCCTGTTCGGGACCGAGTCGGGCAATGCCGAGGCGCTGGCGGACGCGGCACGCAAGGCGGCCGGAAAGCTGGGCTTTGCCGCCCGGGTGCTCGACATGGCGGACGCGACACCCGCGCAGGTGGCCGGCGCGCAGAACCTGCTGGTGATCGCCAGCACCTGGGGCGAAGGCGACCCGCCGCAGCGCGCCACCGACTTCTACGCCGCGCTGATGGCCGATGATGCGCCACGCTTCGATGACGTGCGCTACTCCGTGCTGGCACTGGGCGATCGTGCCTATGCCAGGTTCTGCGAGACCGGCCGGTTGTTTGATGAACGCTTCGCCGCGCTGGGGGCGACCCGCGTCGCGGAACGCATCGAGTGCGACCTGGACTACGAGGCGCCGGCCGCGAGCTGGATCGATGGCACGCTGAAGACGCTTCAGGCGGAGCTTGGCGAGCCGGAAGCAGGCGCGGTGATCCACGTCGATTTCGCCCGTGCGCCTGCCGAAGTGGCGGCCTGGAGCCGGTCGCGGCCGTTCGAGGCGGAGATGACCGAACGGATCCGGCTCTCCGGCAGCCGATCGACCTCGGACACCTGGCATCTCGAACTGTCGCTCGCAGGTGCCGGGATCGACTATGAGCCAGGTGACTCGCTCGGGTTCCTGCCGGCGAACGATCCGGCGCTGGTGGATGCGGTGCTCGATGCCGCGGGCCTGGCTGGCAATGCGCCGCTGCGCGCGCGGCTGATCGAGCAGTTCGACATCACCACGCTGACCGGCCCCGAGAAACATCCGGACGGGTGGCAGGTCATCGACATGCTGGAGGCGGCGCGTCAGCCGCTCACCGAGGCGCAGTTGCTGTCACGGCTGCGGCCGCTGGCGCCGCGCTATTATTCGATCGCATCGAGCCGCAAGGCGGTGCCGGACGAGGCACACCTGCTGATCGCGGCGGTACGCTACGAGGCACATGGACGGGCGCGCAACGGCGTCGCATCGGTCGATGTCGCGGAGCGGCGCAAGGCGGGCGACCGGATGCGCGTGTTCCTGAAGCCGAACGCGCATTTCCGGCTGCCGAACGATCCCGAGCGGCCGGTGATCATGATCGGCCCCGGGACCGGCGTCGCGCCGTTCCGCGCCTTCATGCAGGAACGCGACGCGGTCGGCGCGCGCGGACGGAACTGGCTGATATTCGGGCATCGCAACTACACCCACGACTTCCTGTATCAGCTCGAATGGCAGGACCTGCTGAAGCACGGCGTGCTGACGCGACTCGACGTGGCGTTCTCCCGCGACCAGCCGGAGAAACGCTACGTGCAGCACGCGCTGTGGGATGCGCGGCGCGAACTGCAGGCGTGGGTACAGGAGGGCGCCGCGATCTACGTGTGCGGCGACGCGAATGCGATGGCGAAGGATGTGCACGCCACGCTGCAGCGCATTCTCGGTGAACCGGCCGGCAAGGATGGCATCGCGGCGCTGGATGCGCTGCGGCGCGAGGGGAGGTATCTGCGCGATGTCTACTGAGCCCCGGCTCCCTTCCCCCAACGAAACGATAAAGGCCAACAGTCGTTTCCTGCGCGGCACTATCGCCGAGGGCCTGACGCGCGTTGAAACCGGCTCGCTGTCGGACGACGACCAGCAACTGACCAAGTTCCACGGCATCTATGTGCAGGACGATCGCGACCTGCGCGCCGAACGTGGCCGCAAGAAACTCGAGAAGGCGTTCATCTTCATGGCGCGCCTGCGCGTGCCGGGCGGGGTGCTGACGCCGCAGCAATGGCTTGCGGCGGAACGCATCGCACGTGAACGCGGCAACGGCACGCTGCGGCTGACCACGCGGCAGACCATCCAGTTCCACGGCATCATCAAGAGCAACCTGCGCCACGCGATCCGCGGCCTCAACGACGCGATGCTCGATACGATCGCGGCCTGCGGCGACGTCAACCGCAACGTCATCGCACGGGTCAATCCGTGGCAGAGCCGGGCGCACGCCGAGGTGGCGGGGCTGGCGCAGGCGATCGGGACGCACCTATTGCCGAAAAGCCGTGCCTGGCACGAGATCTGGATCGACGGAGAGAAACTTTCCGGCGGCGAGGAGGAAGACGAACCGATCTACGGCCGCACCTACATGCCCCGCAAGTTCAAGATCGCCATCGCACTGCCGCCGCACAACGATGTCGATGTGTTCGCCCACGACCTCGGCTTCATCGCAATCGAGGAGGCCGGTCGCATCGTCGGCTACAACGTCGTGGTCGGCGGCGGCATGGGCATGACCCATGGCGAGCCCGACACATTCCCCCGAACCGGTGACGTGATCGGTTTCTGCACCCCTGATCAGGCGCTGGATATCGCAGAGCAGGTCGTGACAGCGCAGCGGGATTTCGGCGATCGCTCCGACCGCAAGCATGCACGGCTGAAATACACCATCGAACGCATGGGGCTCGATGCGTTTCGCGGCGAGCTCGAGCGACGGTTGGGCCACGCACTGATGCCTGCGCGCGAGTTCGCCTTCACCGACAATGGCGACCGGCTCGGCTGGGTGCACGGCGATGACGGCGCCTGGCACTATACATTATTTGTCGAGAATGGTCGCGTGCGCGATCCTGTCGGGCTGCACGCGATCGCCGAACTCGGCGTCGGCCGCTTCATCATCACGCCGAACCAGAACCTCGTGCTCGCCGACATTCCGGCAGAGCGCAAGGCGGAGGTCGCGGCACTGCTGCAATCGCATGGTCTTGACACTGCGGTCGGCGGACTTCGGCGCAATGCGCTGGCCTGTGTCGCATTGCCGACCTGCGGTCTCGCACTGGCGGAAAGCGAGCGCTACCTGCCGGAACTCATCACGCGACTGGAAGACGAGATGGAGCGCGTGGGGCTGGTGGAGGACGAGATCACCGTCCGGATGACCGGCTGTCCGAACGGCTGCGCGAGGCCGTACCTGGCCGAGATCGGTCTCGTGGGACGCAGTCCCGGCCTCTACAATCTTTATCTCGGCGGCGCGTTCGACGGCACGCGCATGAACAAGCTGTATCGCCGCGATGTCGGCGGCGATGCCATCGTCGCCGCGCTGGCGCCGCTGTTCCGCGGTTACGCCGAACACCGCGCGCCGGGCGAGCGATTCGGCGACTACGCGATCCGTGCCGGCCACATTCGCCCGACCACCGGCGGCAACACATTCCACGCCGATCTGCCCCCCGAACCGAGGAGCTGACAATGCGTTCCCTGCGATCGACGTTGCCCTATCCCGCCTGGCCTTCGCTGCAAAATGCGCGCGGGCGATTGCTCGGGCTGCCGTTCGTGCTGGTGGCTTTCGTGCCCGGCCTTGTGCTCGGCTGGCAGGCCTGCTTCGCCGCGCTGATGATCGCGAGCCTGGCAAGCTTCCTGGTCTATGTGCCGCTGACCGTGCTCGCCCTGAACGGCGGCGGGGCGCTCTCCGAGGATGCGCCGGCGCCGCCACTCACCGCGCGTGCCTATACGGTGCTGCTCACGCTATGGACGGCGACAGTGTGGGCAGGAGCGGGAATTGCGGCGCACTTGGGCTAGATCGGTTTCGGGCAAAGTGGAATATGTTCATTTCACTCGCGGTTGGGTTGAGTGGAGCGAAACCCATCACCCCTACGCCTCGCGATAATTCAGCAGCATCAGCCCGACCAGAACGAAGCACACCGGCCAGAGCCACCGCGCGATGCGCCAGGCGACGGGACTGGTGCCGGGGTCGAGACGCAGCTCCAGCCAGCGCGCCCAGCCCGCAACGATACCGGTGAGCGCCAGCGGCGTGTGCGTCAGCTCGATCAGCAGTTGATCCTTCAGGTTGGCGATGGCGTGGCTGTGCGTCAGCAGCAACGTGCCACCGGCGGCACACAGCAATGGAAACACCAGGCGCGCCCAGGGCTTCACGTCGCGACCGGTGCGGACCCGCCATTCGAAGATCGCGAACGCGGCGATCAGCACGACGAACACCCGGTGTTGCAGCACTTCGACGTCGCGGAAGCTCGCGAAGAAGCCGATTTCGCCGAGCGGCCAGACCTCGGGATCGGAGCGCAGGAACAGGAATACCGCGAGGCCCAGGAACAGCAGCGGCCAGTGTCGTGCCCAGCGCAGCCCCGCCGCATTCAGCAGCGACAGCACGCCGATCGCCAGCACGAACAGGCCCGACCAGTGGTGGTTGTACTCCGACCAGGCGATGTCGGCTGCGTTGCGCGGTGGCAGGTCACCGGAGCCCGCCACGAAGGCGACCTGAGGCGCCGCGCTGTGATGCGCCGCTTCAGCATCCAGCTTCGCCTGCAGTGCCGGCAGCGCCAGCTTGTCATGGTCGGGCGAGGTGAATCGCGGCCACTCAGGCGTGTTGCGCTCGATGATCTCCGGCCATGTCACGCGGTCCTGCGTGAGATCGATCGCCGGCGGCACGGACGTGAGCGACGCAGCCGCGAAAAAGATCGCAATGCCGATGCCGATCTCGACCTCGGCGTAGCGCTTCAACCGCGTAACCGGTGTCGCAGGCCGCGCACGCAAGCGCTCGATCAGCAGGAAGTTGCCGCCCCCGAGACCCAGCAGCATCAGGAACATCGCGATCTTGGCACTCACCATCACGCCGTAGGCTGTGCCGTAGACACCCTCCCAGGCGCCGATATAACCGAGGCTCATGGTGAGGCCGCTGACCACGATGCAGGCGACGCCTGTCATCGACATGCGCGAGAAGCGCGCGCCGATCATGCGCCAGGACTGCGCGTTCTGGGCCCGGCTCAGCGCCACCAGGAAGCAGGGGATGCCGCCGATCCAGATCGCCGCGCCGAACTGGTGCAGGAACTCCACCAACAGGAGCGGCGTGCGGTGATCGAGGCGCGCGGCGGCGTGCGTGGTCAGCGTCGCCGCGGCCAGCCCGATCGCCGCGAGCGCCAGCAGTGGCGGCATCGGCGCACGCTGGCCGAGCGCGAACAGGGTCAGCGCGATCAATGCCGCGGCGGTCGCCTTCACCAGGCCGGCGATGGCAAAATCCGCGTGCAGCGCGTCCGCGATCGATAGATCGACGGTGCCGACCAGCACCGCCGACTGCAATGCGACGGTCGCGGCTTCGCAGAGCACCAATGCGAGCGCACTCCAGGCGGTGATGGCGATGCAGGTGCGCTCGATGCCCTGCCCTGCCGAGCCGAGCTGCGCCACGATCGGGCGCAGCAGCAGGGCGATGAACAGCACGCCGCCCAGCGCCATCGACTGCGCGGTGATGGTAAGGCCGTGAATGACGATCGACAGATAGCCGAACAGGTCGATCAGCAGGCCCACGCGTCAGTGGCCCGTAACGGTGAACGGCACGTCTCCGCGGGTGATGTGGCCGTCGATCGCCAGCACCTGCCAGCGCACGACATAGGCTCCTGGCGACGTCAGCTCTGTGCTGGTCTGGAGCAGCTCGGGCGGGCCGTCAGGGGTGATCTTCAACACCGACTGGCTATGGTCGGGGCCGGTGAGCGTGAGGCGCGAGCGTGCCCGATCGATCCGGCTATTGTAGCGGAACGTCATATCCACCTTGCCGGCCGGGACGCTGGCGCCCGCGGGGGGAATGCTCGCTACCAGAATGGCATGTGCGGTGGCGCAGGCGGGCGCAATTACGAGGCCTAGCAGCGCGGCGATCACGATGCGGCACTTAAGCAAGACGACGGCTCCTGTTCCGGCGCGCCTCTATCGGCTATCACTCGGGGGAACGCAATTGCCGCCGGAATTCGTGGATGAGTCGCCAACCGCCGGGCCGTCGTGCCGATTATCGCTGGTTCCACGCGATCACGACGCGTTGGATGGACAACGACGTGTTCAGGCATGTGAACAATGTCAACTACTTCTCGTTCTTCGATACGGCCGTGACGTATTACGAGATGACCGAAGGCGTGGTCGATCTGCTCGATGGCCCGGTGCACTGCGTGGTGGCCGAAGTGATGTGCCGCTATCACAGTTCCGTGGCGTTTCCGGATCGCATCGCGGTGGGTGTCCGAGTGGCGCGGATCGGCGCGAGTTCGGTGCGTTATGAGATCGGCGTGTTCCGCAACGACGATGACGAGGCGGCGGCGGAGGGGTACTTCGTGCACGTGTTCGTCGATCGCGCGACGCAACGGCCGGCGCCGGTGCCGGAAGCTTCGCGGGCCGTGCTGCAGGCGATCGCGGCGGCGGGCTGACAATTACCACTTTGTCACTGCTAGTTCCGCAGCGGCGCGTCTGCCGACGAAACAGCTCGACAACAGCCCTGATCGTCATTCCCGCGCAAGCGGGAACCCAGGGTGGGGTCCACGCGGCAGCAATCCAGTGGCGTTTACAATCGGGCCTGATTTGCTTCGCTGGGCTCGCAATGACAGCATGCAGCATGCAGCAGGCACGCAACGGAGGAACACGCCCATGGATCTCGGCCTTAAAGGCAAGAAAGCCATTGTCTGCGCGGCGAGTAAGGGACTCGGTCGCGCCTGCGCAATGTCGCTGGCGCGCGAGGGCGTCGAGCTGGTGATCACCGCGCGCACCGCAGCCGATCTGGAGAAGACTGCCGATGAGATCCGCAAGGAGACCGGTGCGAAGGTCACCGCGGTCACGGGCGACATCACCACCGACGCCGGCCGTGCCGCCGCACTCGCCGCCTGCCCCAACCCCGACATCCTGGTGAACAACGCGGGCGGTCCACCACGCGGCGACTTTCGCGAATGGGGCCGCGACGAGTGGATCAAGGCGGTCGATGCCAACATGCTGACGCCGATCTTCCTGATCAAGGCCGTGGTGGACGGCATGATCGCGCACAAGTTCGGCCGCATCGTCAATATCACCTCGGCTTCGGTGAAGTCGCCGATTCCGGAACTCGGCATGAGCAACGGCGCGCGCGCGGGACTGACCGGCTTCGTCGCCGGCCTGGCGCGGCAGATCGCGAAGCACAACGTGATCATCAACAATATCCTGCCCGGTCCGTTCCTGACCGACCGGCTGCGCAGCGGCTTCCAGGAAGCGGCGCGCAGCAGCAACCGGCCGGTGGACGACCTGGTGCAGGAGCGGGCGAAGAATTCCTACACCGGCCGCGTCGGCGACCCGGCCGAGTTCGGCGACGCCTGCGCGTTCCTGTGCTCGGCCAAGATCGGTTTCATCGTGGGCCACAACCTGATTCTCGACGGCGGCAACTTCAACTCGTCGATCGCATGACCGATCCGACCTTCCTGCCCGCATGGCGCCTCGCGGAGCTGATCCGCGGCGGCGCCATGTCGTGTCTGGAGCTGCTCGATCACTACATCGCCCGCGTCGAGCGGCTCGATGGCAAGACCAACGCTGTGGTGGTGCACGACTTCGAACGCGCGCGCGAACAAGCCCGCAAGCTCGATGGCCAGCGCAAGGATGGCCGCGCCGCACCGCTGTTCGGTGTGCCGATGACGGTGAAGGAGAGCTTCAATCTCGCCGGCCTGCCGACCACCTGGGGTCACGCGGCGCAGCGCAACAGCGCGGCACACGAGGACGCGCTGGCCGTGCAGCGTCTTACCGCGGCCGGCGCGGTGGTGTTCGGCAAGACCAACGTGCCGGTGGACCTCGGAGACTGGCAGAGCTTCAACCCGGTCTACGGCGCGACGTCCAACCCGTGGAACCTCGCGCATACGCCGGGCGGTTCGTCCGGGGGCGGCGCGGCGGCGATGGCGGCCGGGCTTGCGGCGCTCGAGGTCGGCAGCGACATCGGCGGTTCGATCCGGGTGCCGGCGCATTACTGCGGTGTGTTCGGTCACAAGCCGAGCTGGGGATTGTGCTCCAGCCGTGGCCAGTCGCTGGTGCCGATTGCGGGGATGACCGACATCGCGGTGATCGGCCCGCTGGCCCGCTCGGCGATGGACCTGTCGCTGGGATTGGATGCGATTGCCGGCGCCGACCCGCTGCTGGACGCCGGCAGCGTGACATTGCCGCCGCCGCGCGCCATGCGGCTGTCGGAACTTCGGATCGCCGTCTGGTCGAGCGAACCTGGCCAGGAAACCGACGCCGAAACCACGGCGCATATCGACGCGCTGGCCGGGTTCCTGGAACGGGAAGGCGCCCGGGTCAGCCGCACCGCGCGGCCCGAGTTCGATGCGACCGAGGCGTTCCATCTTTACGTCAGGCTGCTCAGCGCAGCCCTCAGCGGACGCGCGAACGAGGAGGTGTTGGCGCGAATGCGCGACGCCAGAACCCGCAGACCGGCAGACGACATGAGCGCCGATGCCATCTCGGTCCGCGCGGTCGATATGACGCATCGCGAGTGGCTGCACCTGAACGAACACCGCTTCCATATTCGCCGTGTCTGGGGTTCGTTCTTTCGCGACTGGGACGTGCTGCTCTGCCCGGTGATCGCCACCGCGGCGCTGCCGCATATGCAGCAAGGTGAGACCTGGGAACGCAGCGTGACCGTGAACGGCCGCATCATCCCCTACAGCGAGATGCTGTTCTGGCCCGGCGTCACCTGCGCGTTCCATCTGCCGGCGAGCACGGCGCCGATTGGATTGACGGCAGCCGGGTTGCCGGTCGGTGTGCAGATCGTCGGACCGTTCCACGGCGATCGCACCACCATCCACGTGGCCGAACTGCTGGAACGGCATTGGCGGAGCTTCGTGCCGCCGCCAGGTTGGGAATAAATCCACTTGGCGTTGCCCGACGCTGATCCTACGGTCGCGACCGTGGCAAGGAGGCGGTGGCGATGCGCAAGGCTCTCGGTGGTGCGTTCCTGATGGCGACACTGGCGACGGCTGCGACGCCGGCGCTGGCACAGAAATCGGCTGACACGCTCCGCATCACCTGGCGCGACGCCGTGCCCGACATCACGCCGTACTACAACCAGCTTCGCACCGGCATCGTAATCGGCCATCAGGTCTGGGATTCGCTGGTGTATCGCGACCCGGAGACATTCCAGCTCAAACCGCTGCTCGCCGAATCCTACAAGTGGGCGGATGAGACGACGCTGGAATTCACGCTGCGGTCGAACGTCACCTTCCACAACGGCGACAAGCTGACCGCGGATGATGTGGTGTACACGATCAATTCGATCCTGACCGACAAGCAGGTCTCGACGCCCAGCAACTATGCCTTCTTCGATCACGCGACCAAGGTGGACGATACACATGTTCGCGTGGAGCTGAAGCGTGTGTTTCCTGCCGCGCTCGATTACATGGCGATGACCCTCTACATCATGCCGAAGGCATATCGCGAGAAGGTGGGACCGCAGGAATACTCGCAGCATCCGGTCGCCGCGGGCCCCTACAAGGTCACCAAGGTGGACGGCGCCACCGAGGTCGATATGGAGCGCTATGACGGCTATTATGCCGACAGTCCGAAGGGCAGGCCGGCGATCAGCAAGATCGTTATCCATGAGGTGCCGGATGCCGCCACCGAGATGGCGGAGCTGCTGGGCGGCCGTGCGGACTGGATCTGGAAGTTCAGTCCGGACCAGTTCGATGCCGTCGGCCGCATGCCGAACCTGCAGGCAACACGCGCGGAGTCCATGCGGGTCGAGTATCTCGGCCTGGATGCGGCCGGACGCACCGGAGCGGACAATCCGCTGACCAAGGACAAGGTGCGTCAGGCGATCGTGTATGCGATCGATCGCCCCACCATGGCGAGGCAGCTTATGCAGGGCGGCTCGCGCGCGATCGACACTCCCTGCTATCCGACGCAATTCGGTTGCGATGCCGGTGCGGCGGTGCACTATCCGTACGATCCGGCGAAAGCGAAGCAGTTGCTGGCGGAGGCCGGCTATCCGAACGGCTTCGACACCGAGCTGGTAAGCTATGACCTGCCGCAATGGAGTGGTGCCGTGCAGGGCTACCTGAAGGCGGTGGGCATCAACGCGAGGATCGTCCAGTTGCAGGTCGCCGCGGTGGTACAGCGCTCGCTCGCCGGACAGAACCCGATGGAGATGGGATCCTGGGGGAGCTACTCGGTGAACGACGTCTCCGCAATTCTGCCGAATTTCTTCACGTTCACCGGCAACGACTACACGCGCGATCCGGCGATCAGGAACCTGGTGGAGGCCGGCAGCGCCACGGTGGATCCGGATCAACGGCGCAAGGCGTACAGCGCCGCGATCAAGCTGATCACCGAGAAGGCGTCGTGGGTGCCGGTATTCACCCACACGGTAACCTACGGGTTCTCGAAGCAGCTCAACTTCAAGCCATATCCGGACGAGCTGCCACGGTTCTTTCTGAGCAGCTGGAAATAGCTGGCGGCCGATGGGTTTCGCTGCGGCGCTGTGGCGTTTGGCGTAGGATGGATTGAGCGCAGCGATATCCATGCCGGTTCAAGGCAATCGCAGCGCCATATCCCCTCTGAATGCGTGGATCAGCTGCCGCCGCTGAAACCGCCAGCCGCCGGGCTGCTTCACCAGCGCATCGTCGTAGATGCCGCAAACTGAAGGGATCGGCCCGCTCGCGCCCTCGACCATCACCAGATAGTTCGACCGCGCGGTGGCGCGCGTTCCGTTGCAGTCGATGACGCTGTTCATCACAAAATGCATCCGACGCGGCGACGGCGGCACCGACTGCTGTAGCCACGCCGCAATGTCGACTGGCCCTGTCGCAGTGCGGTATGGCGCGATCCACTCGCCATCCTCGGTGAACAGCGCGCCAAGTTCGGCGAACCGGCCCTCGTCCATACAGAAGCAGTAGCGATGCAACAGCTCGCGGATCGCGTCCTTGTCCTCAGGCACGGCGCGTCGCCAGCATCGCCGCGAGTTCGATGGCCGCGATCAGGCTTGCCGGGTTGGCGACGCCCTTGCCGGCGATATCGTATGCCGTGCCGTGATCCGGCGAAGTGCGCACGATCGGCAGGCCGAGCGTGACGTTCACGCCGCGATCCATGTCGAGCGTCTTCAGCGGAATCAGCGCCTGGTCATGGTACATGCAGATCGCGGCGTCATAGCGCGTGCGCGCGGTCGCGGTGAACATCGTATCGGGCGACCAGGGACCGGACACGTCGATGCCGGCCGCACGCAACGCCGCGATGGCGGGGCCGATGATCGTGGTCTCCTCATCGCCCAGCGCACCTTGTTCGCCGGCATGCGGGTTGAGCCCGGCGATGGCGAGACGCGGCCGTGCAATGCCGAAGTCGCGCCGCAGCGCGGCGGCCGTGGTCTGAGCGGCGGCGACGATGGCGTCGGTGGTCAGCATGGCAATCGAGTTGCGCAGCGATGCGTGCACGGTGACGGGCACCACGCGCAGGTCCGGACTTGCCAGCATCATGATCTGCCGGCCATGCGCACCGGTCAGTTCAGCGAGGAACTCGGTATGGCCGGGATAGGCAAAGCCCGCGTCGTACAGCGCCGCCTTGTTGATCGGATTGGTGATCATGCCGCCGGCGTCGCCGTTCAGGCAGAGCGCGGCAGCGCGTTCGATCGATCCGATTACCGCTTTGGCGTTGGCCTTGTCAGGATGACCGGGTGTTGCGGGTACGGCCAGCTCGATCGGCATCACCGGAAGCGCAGTGGCGAAGGCATCCCGCGCGGCTTCCGGCGACAGGACCATGGCAATCGGCGCATCGGGCGACAACGCGGCGAGGCGGTCCGGATCGTCGAGCGCCATGAAGCACGGGCCGTCGCGACGCAGCGCCTGCCAGGCGCGCAAGGTGAGCTCACCACCGATCCCCGCGGGGTCGCCCATGGTCAGAGCGAGGGGTTTCATGTCCTCAGATATGCAGCGCCCGCCCGGCCACCGCCAGAGCCGCCTCCTTTACCGCCTCGCTCAGGCTTGGATGCGCATGGCAGGTCCGTGCGACGTCCTCGGCCGACGCGCCGAACTCCATCGCGGTGGTGAGTTCGGCAATCAGCGTGCCGGCGTCGGGGCCGATGATGTGCGCGCCGAGCAGCCGGTCGGTGGTCTTGTCGGCGAGCAGCTTCACGAAGCCGTCCGTTTCGCCCATCGCGCGGGCGCGGCCATTCGCGGTGAAGGGGAACTTTCCGACGTTGTAGGCCACGCCAGCGGCCTTCAGCTCCTCTTCGGTTTGGCCGACCGCGGCGACCTCGGGCCACGTGTACACCACGCCCGGGATCGCACTGTAATTCACGTGGCCGGCCTGCCCCGCGAGTAGTTCCGCGACGGCGACACCCTCCTCCTCCGCCTTGTGCGCCAGCATCGGGCCGGCGATCGCGTCGCCGATGGCATAGATGCCGGGGACATTGGTGGCGTAGTGGGCGTCGGTCTTGATTCGGCCGCGTTCGTCTAGCTCGACGGCGGCGCCGACACTGTCGGTATAGGGCCGGCGGCCGATCGACAGCAGCACGATGTCGGCCTGCAGATCTTCCGCGGGGCCGCCTTTCGCCGGTTCGATGCTCAAGGTCACGCCGTCATTGCCTTTGCGCGCGCTGGTCACCTTCATGCCGAGGCGGAACTTGATGCCCTGCCGCGTGAGGATGCGCTCGAATGCCTTCGCGATCTCGCCGTCCATCGTGGGTACGATGCGGTCGAGGAATTCCACCACCGTCACCGCGGCGCCGAGCCGGCGCCACACACTGCCGAGTTCGAGGCCGATATAGCCACCGCCGATCACCACGAGATGGCCGGGAACCTTGTCGAGTTCCAGACCGCCGGTGGAGGTGACGATCTGCTTCTCGTCCACTTCGACGCCGGCGAGCGGCACACTTTCGCTGCCGGTGGCAATGACGATGTGTTTCGTATCGTAGCTGGTGCCATCGACTTCGACCTTGCCTGGCGCGGTGATGCGGCCGGTGCCCTTCAGCCAGGTTACCTTGTTCTTGCGGAACAGGAACTCGACGCCCTTCACGTTGGCCGACACAACTTCAGCCTTGCGCGCCTGCATCCGCATGAGGTCGAGCTTCACGCCGTCCACCAGCACGCCGTGGTCCTTCAGCGCATGGGAGGCGTGGTGGAATTCCTCGGATGATTGCAGCAGGGCCTTGGAGGGAATGCAGCCGATGTTGAGGCACGTGCCGCCAAGCGTGGCACGCTTCTCGACGCAGGCGACCTTCATGCCGAGCTGCGCGGCGCGGATGGCGCAGACATAGCCGCCGGGGCCGGCGCCGATGACGATGAGGTCGAACGAGTCAGGCATCGCGGCACCCCCACCCCAACCCTCCCCGGCTGCGCCGGAGAGGGAGTTCTGCGCCTCTTCCCCCTCTCCCGCGAAGCGGGGCAGGGTTGGGGAGCGGGTGCCGTTGCATTCTCATAACCCCAGCAACAACCGGCGCGGATCCTCCACGCCTTCCTTTACCCGCACCAGGAATGACACCGCCTCCCTGCCATCGACGATGCGGTGATCGTAGCTCAGCGCCAGGTACATCATCGGCCGCGCCTCGATCTTCCCCGCCACCACCATCGGCCGCTCCTGGATCTTGTGCATCCCCAGGATTCCCGCTTGCGGCGGGTTCAGGATCGGCGTGGACATCAGCGAGCCGTATACGCCGCCATTGGTGATGCTGAACGTCCCCCCGGTCAGCTCTTCCAGCTTCAGCGCCCCGTCGCGCACACGGCGGCCGACGTCGGCGATGGCG
>DASXNR010000186.1:0-5185 GCA_036494925.1 Acetobacteraceae bacterium | reverse complement strand
AACGACAAGGGGCGGTCCTCCCTGGTGCCGGTTTCATTACAGAGAACCTACACCCCGATGACGGTCTGGCAACCGTCAAATCACACCACAACCCAACTACTGCACGCACCGCTAATTCCGTGGACTCCAGCAACAATCTGGACGCGTCCACGCTCTGCGACGCCTGCAACGGCAGCGGGCGCCACGCGCACGGGTTCCGTGGTGGCGTCTGCTCCATCTGCGCCGGGAGGGGGTGGCTGTGACCCGCTTCCTGCCCGACCTGACCAGCGCGCTGAGCCTACCCACCCCGGACGACCTGATCGCCATAGTCCTGCAGGACACTGACTTCATCGGCGACCTCAGCGGCGACGGCCACATGCTCGAGGCGCTGGCCGAGAACGCCACCGACCTCGCCGCCGACTACTGGAGCGAGGACCACGGCGGCATCCCGGTGCCGCTCAGCACCATCGTCGCCGCGCGGCTCGAGCTCATCGCCCAGACCCACGACATGCTCGCAGACCGCGCCGAGGCGGCGGCCGAAGCATATCGGGAGGAACTCGATCCCGACCGGCTGCGCGAGGACCGCGAGGACCGCGACAACCTCTACAGGAGCGCTTGAGATGAACCGCACCCAGCCTGACGATCCCGAGGTGGGCTTCCTCCCGGAGGATCACGCGTTCACCGCCGACCTGCTGCGCCGCTACATGAACATGGACGACCAGTCGCTGTTCCGCGCGGTGTGCTCCAACAACCTGAACATCATCCTGGCGGCGCTGGATCGCGCGGCCGAAGGCATCAACCTTGATGAGCCGATCGACCCGCGCGAGCTCGAATACGAGATGCGCGAACCACACGGGAGGGACGATCCATGACAGACGCACTGGACGCCATCGCCATTGAGAAGCGGCAGGAGGTCTCTGCCGAGATGCACGCCTGGGAACTGCTGGAGTGCCTGAAATCCGCCGTTGCTGGACTGCCGCACTGGCGCTCCGAGGCACAGGCGCTCTTACGCAAGGTTGCCGCAGGCGAACTGCCCGAGCCGGCGCCGTATCACATCCCAGAAGTGTGGCCATAATGACCCACGAAATCCTGCTGCGCATTGCCGCGCGGCTCGAGGCATCCCACCCGGCCGAGGCGATCAAACTGCAATTCGTTGCGTCAGAGGTGCAGCACCTAGAACGCATCGTCAACGAGTTGGTGAGCGAGTCCATAGAGTTGATGGAACCGCGCAAGCGCCAGCATCGGCGCAAGCCACACCTGGTGACGCCCGCGACGGAGACAGCGGCATGACCCTAGCAGAACTCCGCGCCTACCTCGCCGTGATGACCGAGGCGGCAAACAAATACGACGCAGAAGAGAACGCCACGAGGATCGCGTCCCGTATGTGGCAGCACTTCACGCAAGAGGCGATTGCCCACATGGGCGCAGCTTTTTGTCTGCGGCGCATCGCCGACCAACTGGACCCTGAGACAGCACCGGATGAGGCGGCCGACGATGAGGACGACGAAGCATGAGCACGACCACGCACGCATCCGCCGTCGTGGCGGCCCTGCACGAGGCCGTGGCGGCGACCGCGCAGTCGGTGGGCAGCGCAGGCCGCAGCTTCACCAAAGCCGTCCAGGCCGTCTCCCAGGCCGATGACGTGATCCTCACGCTCGCCGCGATGGTCGATCTGGTCGTGGCTGCCGACGATCTGCACGACCAGGCGGACGCTGCGGTGAAGCGGGTGCGCGCCGTGCTGGCGGCGCAGCTTCAAGAGACGGGAGCCACCACAATCCAGGGCAGCCACTTCTCGGCCAGCCTGAGCCGTAGGCCGGCATTCGTCTCGATCAATGACGAAGCCGCGCTGCCCGCCGAGTTCATAGTACAGCGCACCGCGCCGGATAAGAAAGCGATCGCCTCGGCTATCAAAGACGGGATCGAGGTGCCCGGCGCATCGCTGCTCACCCCGAACGAACCCGTGCTCGTGCTGCGAGCGCGAAAGGAGACTGTGTAATGGCCAACGAACTCGTGTCGGCGCAGACGCTGGAAACGGTGATCGGCAACGGCGACCTGTCGAAGCTGACACCGAAGCAGCGCGTCGAATACTACGCCGAGGTCTGCCGCACCGTCGGCCTCAACCCGCTCACCCGCCCGTTTCGGTTCATGAACTTCCAGGGCCAGACCGTACTGTACTCGACGCGCGATTGCGCCGACCAGCTGCGCAGCCTGCGCAAGATCGACCTGACCCTGACCGAGAAGCGGCTCGAGGGCGACTTGTTCATGGTCACCGCGCGCGCCAAGACGCCGGATGGGCGGCATGACGAGGATGTCGGCGCGATCATGCTCGGCCGCCTGCAAGGCGACGCCAGAGCCAACGCCATCATGAAGTGCATCACCAAGGCGAAACGGCGGGTGACGCTCAGCATCTGCGGCCTTGGCCTGCTGGATGAGACCGAGGTTGAGACGCTGCCCAGTGCACAGGTCTATGATGCCGAAGCCGAGCCGCCGGCGACCGATGCCCGCGATGCCCTCAACAAGTCGGTGCCGCTGGCAGACTCCACACCGCCAAAGCGCATGAGTATCCGCGAGTGGATGGATGAGTTCGAGGCGGAATGCGCCGCAGCTAAGACGGAGGATGAAGCCAACGCGATCCTGACCCGCCAGCAGGTGATGGAGGCCGAGGAAAAGCTGCCGGTCGCGGTGCGCGCGCGCTTCCTGGCCATCCGCAGCGCCATGATTGCCAGGGTCTGGCCGACGCCGCCGGACGACGAGGGCGACGACTGGCCAGCTGAGCCGGAGAAGGAACCCGCGATGACCTCCTGAGAACATCCGTTCTCCGTCCAGAATCGGGGATTATAGGACGCAATGACCAGGCAACTTGTCTATGACGCCTCAGCCATCAAATTGCTTACCGCGCGTTACAGCCTCTTGCCACAATCGCCCGCCGGTTGTCGGAAAGCTTTACACTCGCGCTGCCAGCTGGACGCTAAGCCATTGATTTCGTTGGTGGCACAAAATTTGCACTTGCTAGCTCCAGCGGCTGCGACGGTAGCCGTCAGGGCCGCACCGGGCGGCATCCTCTCCGGCGCGGCCCGCGCCTTCCTCCTTGCAAGGGAAACTCATCATGAAACGCCTACTCCTAGCATCGGCTATCGGCGGGGCTCTAGCCCTACCGCTTGCCGCCAACGCCGCCGTCTGCACGTCGGGCGCCAATCTCGGGCAGTGGCTCGGGGCCGGATTTACCTGCACGGTCGGCGACAAGACGTTCTCGAACTTCACTTACACCGACACCGGCGGTGGTGGCGCCACACCGATCGCCGCCTCTGAGGTCGTCATCACGACGATCAACCAGGGAGCGTCGGCCATCGGGTTCCAGTTCAACGCCCCCTGGAATGTCGGCGGTCTGCAGAGCCTCGACAGTGCCATCGGCTTCACGGTCGCTGTCACGCCCCCCACCGGCGGCGTCTTCATCCACGACGCCGCGCTGGTGCAGGCCGGCAGTTCGTTCTCGGGCGGCGGTATCGGCACGGTCTCCGAGAACCTGAGCAACAACAGCAACCTGCTGACGGTCGACCGCGCCGGTCAGGTGACGCTCAGCGACGCCGTGACGTTCTCCAACACCGGCTCGGTGAACGTGCTCAAGGACATCGCGGTTAACGCCAACGGCGGATCCGCGGCGATCTCGCAGGTTACCGACACATTCTCGCAGACCACCGTGCCTGAACCGGCCTCGCTCGGCATTCTCGGACTGGGCCTGATCGGGCTGGGCTTTACCCAGCTGCGTCGCCGGCGGTAGCGCACCACCGCCTGCGGCCAGGACGCCACGGGGATTCCGATTGCCGCCCCCCGTGGCGTCACTCTATCCTTGTCTCGGCTCTGGATCGATTTCTCATGCAGAACAGCGAACTGATGGTCTGGTGCATCGCGGTGCTGGCGATCGTGCTGGTGCTCGTGGTCAACACGATCCCGGCCTCGGTGTATGGCGACTGCCAGAACGACTGGCGCGCCGTGTGCGAGCGCTAGGAGGCCGACGCGACCAGGATCAGCAGCACCACGCCGATCAGCAGGAGCAGCAGCGTCCCCTGGCTCATTCCTTCGGCGGTACCGGCGGCGGTGGTGGCGGCGGCCGGTTGTTACCGCGCCACATAATCAGCGCAATCAGCACCGGGATGGTCGTCTCGGTCCAGGTCAGCAACTGCCCGGCCCAGTTGGTCTTGCAGGCTTCGATCCAGAACCACACGCACCGCACCGAGACTTCGATCCCGACAACCATCGGGGCCACGATCACGGTGGCTAAGAGCGCCATGGCCCATCGACTCGGATCGAATGGCGGCTTGGCGGACATCCATTACGCGGTCTCGATGGTCCAGAAACGGTCGCCATCGTTCACTGCGTCGCCCTGGCCACCGCGAAACCGGATGATGCGCTCGTGAGCCGGCTGCCCGAGCCACTGGTCCACCACGCGAATGCCCTGCGGCGTCTGGTCCAGGTAGAGCGCCGCATGGCTGTCGCCGCTCATCGTGTTGGGATACCGGCCTGCCGCGTTGAAGGTGGCGATCGCGGTCCAGCGCGGCAGATCAGCACCGCGCACCAACTCACCACGCCGCCAGGTCGAGGTCGGCCCAAGTCCGGTGGCATGGCGGACCAGTGCGACACAATGCTGCGACTCTCCGATGTGTCTGCCAAGGTGCTGCGGCGGTGGCTCCGCAATGTGGCTCATCGAGAATAGCTGTTGTTCCAAGTCAGGAACTTGTCGCCGCCCTGGTCCAACAGCGCCGTCATCTGCCCGGCGTAGCGCTCCAGGACGGCGTCGATCGCGTCCGGTATCTCGGTGACCCCAGCCGCGCGTGCGTGTGCCAGCGCGCACAGCGCAGCATACGCGCCGCCGTGATAATCGGGGAACGTCGTCATCTGGTTTGTGAATGGCGCGTCCGGCGCGACCCCCAGTGACGGCGCGGTGGCGGCCCAGCAGGTGGCCCAGTCGCCATACCAGGCGCCATCTGCCTGGGACGAGCGCAGCATCAAAGAGTATGGCGATGGCCAACTACTATCCCAGTCCTTCCCATCGGCCCGTGCAATCATATTGTGGGCGATATAGCCGGCCACCGCGCGCAGCTCGGGATGCAGCGTGGCGCCCCAGGCGGCGGCCTGAGCGAAGAACGACGTTTGCCAGGGACGGCTCCAGCAGCCCGGCGGGTCCGGGTCGGACGGCAGGCCCCAATCG
>DASXNR010000185.1:0-44569 GCA_036494925.1 Acetobacteraceae bacterium | reverse complement strand
TGCGATGCAATGGTGGCGCGCGCGCCCGTGCCCACGGCAAACGCGGCATCCAGCACATCGCCGCCGGCCACACCACCCGACGTGTTCAGCGTGACCACCGGCAGCCACGCGGGATCCTCCGGCCGTGGGAACCGCACCTTCAGGCAACCCTCCTGTCGCAGATTGTGCAGCACCGACTGCGTACCGCGCTGCTTCACCGAGACGGCCAGCGCGCCATAAGCCCGTTGCAGACAGGCCGGACTGGAATGGAGTGTGGCGCCGTCCACCGATCCACCGCTAACGCAGTGCAATGTCGCGCAACAGCACGACCCGATCGGCCAGCGCGGGGTGTGCCGCAACGGCTGACCGGAACCGCTGGTCAGCGGTGATCACGATGGAATTCTCCTCGATTGCCAGTGCCAGATAGCAGCAGTCGTAGATCGGATGCATGAGTTCGCGGGCAATCATGAGAGCCGCGGCGGCCGCCGTTCCATCCAGTGGTCTGGTTCGGAGGGGAACGGTCTGCAGATCCTGAAACGCCTCGCTCGCCGCCGCTTTGTCCAGATCGCCGCGACGAATACGCGTGGCGATCGCATTGCCCGATTCGGCCCAGAACAAGGCGCTGGTCAGCAGCTCACGTCCTGGTCCCAGTGCCACCGCACGATCGCTGTGTTCCTCGCGTAGAACCCACTTCAACCCGACGCTTGCGTCCACCACAATGCGCTCTGGCACTTCAGCAACGCGCATCCCGGCCTTCTCGGATCAGCTCGGCGCTCTCGACCGTCAACTGCCGCGGGGTTCTTGCCTGGCTGCGCCGCGCCAGTTCATTCCACCATGCTGCCCCCGGGCGGGGCAGACACGCAGATGCCAGGATCTCTCGTGCCTCCGCCTCAACGCTGCGTCCCGCTGCGGCGGCACGTTCCCGCAATGCAGCCTGTACGTCTTCGGGCAGTTTCCTAATGGTGAGCACCGATGCCATTGCGTCCTCGAATCGTGCTGCATTCAATGCATGCATATCGCGCGTGGGCCCCGGATGTCAATCGGCTACACCGACAACCGGCGTCGTACATCCTCCTCGTTGAGCTCCTCTCGCCGCCCCGCCAGCACGATGTCGCCGCGATCCATCACCACGATGGTCTGCGCAAGTTCCTGTGCAAAGTCGAAATACTGCTCAACGAGCAGGATGGCCATGTCACCGCGCGACCGCAACAGTTCGATCACCCGGCCGATGTCCTTGATGATACTCGGCTGAATACCTTCGGTCGGCTCGTCCAGCACCAGCAGCCGAGGCTTCATCACCAGCGCCCGCGCGATCGCCAACTGCTGCTGCTGACCGCCCGACAGATCGCCACCGCGGCGGCGCAGCATCGTCTTCAGCACCGGGAACAGCTCGAACACTTCGTCCGGCACCTGACGCTGCCCGCGCGGCAACACGGCAAACCCGGTCTCCAGGTTTTCGCGGACCGTCAGCAGCGGAAAGATGTCGCGCCCCTGCGGCACCCAGGCGATGCCACGCCGCGCGCGATCGTGGATTGCCAGACGGGTGATGTCGGCGCCTTCCCAGCGGATCGCGCCGGCACTCACCGGATGCGCGCCGGTGACCGCACGCAGCAGGCTGGTCTTGCCCACGCCGTTGCGTCCCAGCAGGCAGGTCACCGCTCCGACCTCCGCGGTCAGCGAAACCTGGCGCAGTGCTATGGCGGCGCCGTAGTGCAGGTCGACATGATCGACTTCAAGCATCAGCGCCGCGCAAAGATGACGAACGGTGAAATCATCGCCCCAGATACACCTCGACCACGCGCGGGTCCTCGCTGACATGATCGATCGAGCCTTCCGACAGCACCGATCCCTCGTGCAATACCGTCACCTTCACATCCAGCGCGCGCACGAACGCCATGTCGTGCTCCACCACCACAACGCTGCGCGTACGATTGATCTCGCGCAGCAGGTCCGCGGTCTGCGCGGTCTCGGCATCGGTCATGCCGGCGACCGGCTCATCCACCAGCAGAAGCTGCGGTTCCTGTGCCAGCAGCATGCCGATCTCCAGCCATTGCTTCTGGCCGTGCGACAGCCCCGCCGCCAGCCGATGCCGCTGGTCGATCAGTCGCGTGGTGACCAGGATCTCCTCGATCCGCTCCCGCTCCTCCGCGGTCTCACGCGCCCACAGCGTGAAGCTCGGCTTGCGGTCCTCGGCCAGCGACAGCAGCAGATTGTCCCACACAGTGTGCGGTTCGAACACGGTCGGCTTCTGGAACTTCCGCCCGATGCCCAGCGACGCGATCGCCGGTTCGTCGAGCCGTGTCAGGTCGGTGTCCTTGCCGAACACCACCTTGCCCTCATCGGGTCGTGTCTTGCCGGTGATCACGTCCATCATCGTGGTCTTGCCGGCGCCGTTCGGACCGATCACCGCGCGCATCTCGCCGGCTTCCAGCACCAGCGACAAGGCGTTCAGTGCCCGGAAGCCGTCGAAGCTGACGGTAACACCGTCGAGGTACAACAACGTGTCGTGCAGTTCGGCACGAACGTCGCTCATCCGGTCGCCTCGCGCGCCTCGGCCGGTGCAGGCGCCGGTGTCGTCTCGGGTACGACCACGCGTTCGCGGCGAGCAAACAGTCCGACGATGCCGCGCGGCAGCAGCAGGGTGACGAAGATGAAGATCGCACCCAGCGCGTACAGCCACAGTGACGGCAATGCGCTGGTGAGATAGGTCTTGCCGAGATTGACCAGCACTGCCCCGAGGATAGCCCCCGACAGCGTGCCACGGCCGCCTACGGCGACCCAGATCACCGCCTCGATCGAGTTGGCCGGCGAGAACTCCGACGGATTGATGATGCCGACCTGTGGCACGTAGAGCGCACCGCCGATCCCCGCCATCACCGCCGACAGCACCCATACCACCAGCTTGTAGGATTCCGGCCGGTAGCCCAGGAAGCGCGTGCGGGCCTCGGCATCGCGCACCGCAACCAGCACCTTGCCGAAGCGCGATGTCACCAGCCACCGCGCCACGATGAACTGCGCGCACAGGAACAGCGCGGTGATTACCAGCAGCGCGCAGCGTGTGGCCTCGGCCTGCACCGGAAAGCCGAGCAGGTCCTTGAAATCGGTCATGCCGTTGTTGCCGCCGAAGCCCATGTCGTTGCGGAAGAACGCGAGCAGCAGCGCATAGGTCAGCGCCTGGGTGATGATCGATAGATATACGCCGGTGACGCGGGAGCGGAACGCCAGCCAGCCAAACACCAGCGCCAGCAGCCCGGGCACCAGCACCACCATCGTCGCGGCGAATGGGAACCACTCGAAGCCGTGCCAGTACCACGGCAGCTCGTGCCAGCCCAGAAACACCATGAAGTCCGGCAGGTTCGCGTTGCCATACACGCCGCGCGCGCCGATCTGGCGCATCAGGTACATGCCCATGGCATAGCCGCCGAGAGCGAAGAACGCGGCATGGCCGAGCGAAAGGATGCCTGCGAACCCCCACACCAGATCGACCGCAAGCGCCAGCATGCCGTAGCAGAGATACTTACCGGTCAGCGCCACCACGTAGGTCGTCACATGGAACGACGCAGATGGTTCAGTGCCAAGGTTCAATGCAGCGAGCAGCACCGCGCCGCCCAGCACCAAAGTCAGCGTCAGCCACGATGCGCGGTTGAGGATCATGCCTCCGCCGCCCGACCCTTGAGCGGGAACATCCCGCGCGGGCGCCGCTGGATGAACAGGATCAGCATCACCAGCACGACGATCTTGCCCAGCACCGCGCCCGCCACCGGCTCGAGGAACTTGTTGACGATGCCTAGCGTCAACGCACCCATCACGGTTCCCCAGAGGTTGCCGACCCCGCCGAACACCACCACCATGAAACTGTCGATGATGTAGCTCTGCCCCAGGTTCGGCGATACGTTGTCGATCTGGCTCAGCGCCACGCCGGCCATCCCGGCAACACCAGACCCAAGCCCGAAGGTCAGCGCGTCGATCCACGGCGTGCGGATACCCATCGCCGCGGCCATCTGCCGGTTCTGCGTCACCGCGCGCATCGCCAGGCCGAGTGAAGTGAACCGAAGCGCCGCCATCAGCGCCGCCAGCACCAGGAACGCGAAGACAATAATATACAGCCGGTTGTAGGTGATCGTCAGATTGCCAAGCTGAGTTGCACCACTCATCCAGTCCGGCGTGCTGACGTCGCGATTATTCGGACCGAACAGCGAGCGCACCGCCTGTTGCAGGATCAGCGACAGTCCCCAGGTCGCCAGCAGCGTCTCGAGCGGCCTGCCGTACAGCCAGCGGATCAGCGTCCGCTCGATGGCGATACCGATCAGTCCGGCAACAATGAACGCAAGCGGCACCGCGAACAGCAGGCTGCCGCCGAACAGCCCCGGGGCGTAATCGCGGATCGTCTGCTGCACCATGAAGGTAACGTAGGCGCCGATCATCACCATCTCGCCGTGCGCCATGTTGATGACGCCCATGACACCGAAGGTGATCGCCAGCCCCGCCGCGGCCAGCAGCAGCACCGAGCCGAGCGACAGTCCATAGTAGATGCTCTGCAGGATGCTCCAAAGCTGCAGATTGCGGTCAATCGCGGTGACGCCGGCCACAGCCGCCTGGGCCACCGCTTGGCTTTGTCCTGACAACGACGCGAGCAGGCTGCGGCTGTCGATATCGCCGCGCTCGCGCAGCACGTCGATCGCGGCCAGCCGATCGGCGTCGCTGGCAGTGTCGGCGGACAGCAGTGCCGCGGCCCGCGCCTGTTCCATGCGGTGCTTCACGCCGGCATCGCTTTCGCGCTGCAGTGCCCGTTCCAACGCCGGCAGCGCGGCCGGGTCGTGCGAATGGAACACCGCCTCGGCCGCGTCAAAGCGTGTGGCCACATCCGGGGCGAACAGACGCAGGCTGCCAAGCGCTGCATCGACCTCGCCTCGGACCGCATTGTTCATGCGCACCGGCTTGAGGCCGCTCGACATGATGTCCGCCGCCGGCTTGCCGGTCGTGGCATCGATGAACGCGCCATCATCGGTCTTGATGAACAGCGCCTTGTCGGACGTGCGCGCGAACAAGCGGTTGGCCTGCAACGCAGACAGGATGGCGGCGGCCTGCGGATGACCCGACAGCGCGAGCATGCCGACGCCTTGCCGGATCGTCTCGAAGCTTGGCGAGGCCAATGCCGCGAACGCGTCGTCGGCCGACTGTGCTCGGCTCGTCGCCGGCGCCAGTGCCAGCAAGGCGATCAGCATCAGGCAGGCAAGACGCTTCATCGGCACGCTTTCAGGAAGCGGTTGGGGGTGGCCTGGGAGGAAGCAGGCCACCCCCATGGGGATGGTCAGCTCAGGCCATCATGCCTTCTTGCCGCCACCTGCTCCACACTTGCCGGTCTTGACGTTGAAGGCGCCGCAGGACAGCGGCGCACGCCAGTCACCGATCAGGTCCTTGGTGTCCTCGACATACGGCGACCATTCCTGCGCGACCACCAGACCCGGCGTCTGCCAGACCGTGTTGAACTGGCCGTCGGCCTGCACCTCGCCGATCAGCACCGGCTTGGTGATGTGGTGGTTCGGCATCATGGCGGAGAACCCGCCGGACAGGTTTGGCACGGCAACGCCGATCAGCGCGTCGATCACCGCGTCGGATGCGGTGGTGCCGGCCTTCTCGACGCCCTTCACCCACTGATTGAAGCCGATGTAGTGCGCCTCCATCGGATCGTTCGTGGTGCGCTTGTCGTTCTTGATGAACTTGTGCCAGGCGTCGATGAACGCCTTGTTCTCCGGCGTATCGACACTTTCAAAATAGTTCCAGGCGGCGAGGTGGCCGACCAGCGGCTTGGTGTCGAGACCGGCCAGCTCTTCCTCGCCGACGCTGAACGCCACCACCGGGATATCGGTCGCCTTGACGCCCTGGTTGCCCAGTTCCTTGTAGAACGGCACGTTGGCGTCGCCGTTGATGGTGGACACGACAGCCGTCTTCTTGCCGGCCGAGCCGAACTTCTTGATCTGCGCCACGATGTTCTGCCAGTCGGAGTGGCCGAACGGCGTGTAGTTGATCATGATGTCGTCCGGCGCGACCCCCTTCACCTTCAGATAGGATTCGAGAATCTGATTGGTGGTGCGCGGATATACGTAGTCGGTGCCGGCCAGCACCCAGCGCTTCACCTTGCCGTCGTTCATCAGATAGTCCACCGCCGGGATCGCCTGCTGGTTCGGCGCGGCACCGGTGTAGAACACGTTGCGGCTGCATTCCTGGCCTTCGTACTGCACCGGATAGAACAGGATGCCGTTCAGCTCCTCGAACACCGGTAGCACCGACTTGCGCGAGACCGAGGTCCAGCAACCGAACACAGCGGCGACCTTGTCCACCGACAGCAGGCCACGCGCCTTCTCGGCGAACAGCGGCCAGTTCGAGGCGGGATCGACCACCACGGCTTCGAGCTTCCGCCCGAGCACGCCGCCCTTGGCGTTCTGCTGCTCGATCAGCATCAGCATGACATCTTTCAGCGTGGTCTCGCTGATCGCCATGGTGCCGGACAGTGAGTGCAGGATGCCGATCTTGATCGGCCCGGTCTGCGCGCTCGCGGGCGAGAACGCCGCCTTCACTCCACCCACGGCAGCCAGCGTGGCCGCGGCAACGCCGAGACTGCCGAGGCGGCGGCGGGTGAGCATGGTATTCAATGGTGCCATCAACCTGTTCCCTGTCCGTTCTGTTCTGTGGCGAGGCCGAAGCCTCGGATCACCATCGCGAGAGGTGCAACAGCCATGCCACAAAGCCGTGAGCCTCCGCCGCGCACGACCGGCCCTCAGCTTCCAGCGTCATGGCCGGGCTGGGCCCGGCCATCCACGTCTTCCTTGTGCTTCGCTGCGCAAAGACGCAGATGGCCGGGCCCAGCCCGGCCAACCAGCGCTGCGGTTTATTCAGGCAACGATCCGGCTTCTGACCAAATTTTAGGCTCGCAGCCGACGCTTGCCGAACCCACCAGTCTGGGGTCGGATAGCGGGACACAACCGGAGCAGCGATCCATGATCCACGTCGTCGCCATCATCACCGCCAAGCCGGGCATGCGCGAAGCGATCCTCAAGGAGTTCCGGGCCAACGTGCCGGCGGTCCATGCCGAACACGGCTGCATCGAATACGGACCCGCCACGGATGCCGCGGGCTCTCCCGCGAAGTTCGGCGACGACACGTTCCTAGTGATCGAGAAGTGGGAAAGCCCCGAGGCGCTGAAGGCCCACGCCGCCTCGCCGCACATGGCTGCCTATGGCGCGAAGACCCGCGAAATGGTGGCAAGCCGCACCATCCACATCCTGTCGCCGGCCTGACCCTGAATTCCCTCTCTCCCGTGCAGCGGGGGAGGGCTGGGGTGGGGTGCGCCGGTCGATTCGCAGCTTTCGATTCGCCGCCCACAGAATTCTCCACAGGATATTATGTAATATCCACAGCTCTTTCTTCTTGCGGCGAAATCCGGGGCGGTTCTGGTTGACCGTCACGCCGCGCACTTGGTACCCCAAATAGGTGCCCAAAGCCGATTCGCGTCCGTTCATCCGAGTCCGTGGCCGTTCGTTCATGGCGCTCGTTCTCGCGCCCGAACCACCGGTGGCGGATTGGCTCGACGCGCTCGATGCGCAGATCAGCCGTTCTCCGGCGTTCTTCGCCGGCCGTCCCGTGGTGCTCGATCTCGGCGCGCTGCCGAGCGAGCAGCCCGATGTCGCCGGCCTGCTGCAACGCCTCAACAGCCGCGGCATCCGCATCATCGGCACCGAGGGCGCGCATCCGTCCTGGCAGGGTCTGGAAGCCTGGGCGCCGCTGCATGCCAGCGGCACACGTCCGGCGCGGCCGCTCGATGTGCCCGACGAATCCCGCCCCGCGCCAACGCAGGACGGCACGTCATTGCTGATCGATCAGCCGGTGCGGTCCGGCCAGTCCATCGTGTTCGAGAAAGGCGACGTGAGCATCGTCGGCTCCGTCGCCTCCGGCGCCGAGGTGATCGCCAGCGGCTCGGTTCATATCTACGGCACGCTGCGTGGCCGTGCGATCGCAGGCCTCACCGGCAACCATCGCGCGCGCATCTTCTGCCGGAGGTTGGAAGCCGAATTGCTGGCGATCGACGGCGTGTATCAGACCGCCGATGACATGGATACGACGCTGCGCGGCAAGCCGGTGCAGGCCCGGCTTGTCGGCGAGGCGATGGTGTTGGCAACGCTCGACTGAGAGGAGAAGCAGATGGCCACGGTCCTTGTCGTGACATCCGGAAAGGGCGGCGTCGGCAAGACGACATCGACCGCCGCGCTTGGCGCCGCGCTGGCACAGCAGGGTCAGCATGTGGTCGTGGTCGATTTCGATGTCGGGCTGCGCAATCTCGACCTGGTGATGGGCGCCGAACGCCGCGTGGTGTTCGACCTGATCAATGTCGTGCAGGGCGATGCCAAGCTGCCGCAGGCGCTGATCCGCGACAAGCGGATCGATACGCTGTCGCTGCTGCCGGCCTCGCAGACGCGCGACAAGGAAGCGCTGACCGCCGAGGGCGTGGCCCGGGTGATCGGCGAACTGAGGGACAAATTCGACTGGGTGATCTGCGACAGCCCCGCCGGCATCGAACGCGGCGCCACGCTGGCGATGCGCCATGCCGATGCTGCCGTGGTGGTGACCAATCCGGAAGTGTCGTCGGTGCGCGATTCGGACCGCATCATCGGCATGTTGGATTCCAAGACGGCAAAGGCGGAGAAGGGCGAACGGATCGACAAGCACCTGCTGCTCACCCGCTACGATCCCGCTCGTGCCGCGCGCGGCGAGATGCTGAAGACCGAGGACGTCCTGGAAATCCTGTCGATTCCGCTGCTCGGCATCATCCCGGAAAGCGAGGACGTGCTGCGGGCATCGAACCTCGGCACTCCGGTGACGATCGGCAGCCCGAACAGTGTGCCGGCGAAAGCCTATTTCGACGCCGCGCGGCGGCTGCGCGGCGAGACGCTGGTGGTGACAGTGCCGGCGGAACGCCGTGGTCTGATGGAACGGCTGTTCGGCCGGAGGGCCGTCGCATGAACCTGATGACCCTGTTCCGCCGCCGTAACTCCGCGCCGGTCGCGCGCGAGCGTCTCCAGGTGCTGCTGGCGCATGAGCGTGCCTTCGTCGGCAAGTCTGATCTGCTGGCCGTGCTGCAGGAGGAGATCATCGCGGTGATCGCCAGGCACGTCACCATCGAGCGCGAACGGGTCCAGATCAAGCTCGACCGTGGCGACCCGATTTCGATCCTGGAGATCGATGTAGAGGTCCCCAGCGCCGCAGCGGCCGCCGCGCTGCGCGAGGCGCGGCCGGCGATGGCCGGAGGCTGAGGCGCTATTCCGTCGCCAGCAGCGCGACAGGAAAGCGGGCGAGAAGTGTCTCGAGCGGTATCTGCCGGCCGCGCAGTTCCAAGACTGCATCACTGATCCGATCGCGCATTCTCCGTCCGACCAGATGCTCGGGGATATGCAGCATTGTGTCGCGCCAGGCGGTCGCGCGAATGCTGATGGTGTCCATACCGGACGCGTAACCGGCTCCCCCGTCATTGCGAGCCGCAGGCGAAGCAGTCCGGCGCTGGATTGCGTCGTCGCAATGTCGCGGCACCACGACCATGCAATGGGCATCGGCGCGGGATCGCAGAAACGCAACGACATGCTCCGAGAGCGGCCCCGTCGCCGTCACCGGCTGATATTGCCCGCGCGCGAACAGGTCCGGGACCTCTCGCCGCAACGCCAGCGCACGGCGGATCACTGCCTGCTTTATTCTTCCGTCCTGCCAATGAGCCATCAGCGCGACCGGCGCCGCATCGGCTTCCAGCGCATCTATCCGCTTCGCAAAATCGACCGGCCGGCGATTGTCGGGATCGACCATGCTCTGATCCCAGAACTCGGCGCCCTGATAGACATCCGGCACGCCCGGCACGGTCAGCTTCAACAGCGTCTGCGCCAGCCCGTTCACCGCGCCGGCCGGCCCGATGCGCCGCACGAACGCCGAAGCTTCGGCGATGAACCCGCCATCCGCCATGATCGAATAGAGGAACGACCGCGCCGCGTCCTCATAGTCCAGATTCGGCGCCTCCCAGTCCGTCGCGAGCTTTGCCTCGCGCGACGACTTGAGCTGCCACTCGGCCAGCCGCTCGGTGTAGTCCCGCAGATTCGCCGCATCGACGGGCCAAGCGCCAACGATCATCTGATACAGCATCGCCTCGTCGCCCGGTGCAGGCATCGGGCCATCGCCATGCCGCCGGTGCGGAGCGTTAAGAGTGAACCAATGGCGCACCGCGCGTTCCCACTCATCGGGAATTTCGCTCAGCACGGCGAGCCGCGCGCGTACGTCTTCCCCTCGCTTGTGATCGTGGGTTGCTGTCGCCAGCATCGCGTCGGGGAACTGCTCGAGCCGTGCCAGACATGCCGCATGGAACTCCTGCACCGTCGAACTGAACCGCCGCACGTTGGCGCCAACCTCGTTGCGCGACAGCAGCACGCCATAGCGATAGTAAGCGGTGTCCTCGACCGCCTTTGCCGCGAGTGGAGCACTCAGCTGCTGGAAGCGGATGGCCGCGTCCGGCGTCGCCTCGACTCCCAGCCAGCGCTCGAGCAGTGCAAGCGTTGGACGATACCCAGCCGGAGCCTCCTTCATCGCAGCAGCCACCGCTTGCGCGACGGCGTCGGACCGCTGCCCGACGCCATAGCTGCGATAGACCGGGAAATGCGCCAGCAACGCGATCAGTGCGCGGCGGATCGCCGCCCGCGTGGTATCGCGGGTCTCGACACGCGCGATGGCGATACGATGCAGCGATTCGACCGCCGCCTCGAGCTGTGCGGTGAAGGCATGCTCGAGCACATCGCGTCGCGCCGCGGTCTCCTCCTCCTCAAAATCGGTTGGACGGCCACTCAGCTCGCCCCAGAGACGCCGCAGCGCTGCCTCGCCGGAACCGTCGTGCAACAGCGCACTCACCTGGTCCATGAAGTCGTAACCGCTGGTACCATCCACCGCCCAATCATCGGGCAGACGTTCGCCGGCACCGAGGATCTTCTCGACGACAAACCATGCCGGACCGTGCGGCGCACCCGCCGGCCGATGCGCTGCCAGTTCATCGAACCGCTCGCGCAGGCGGCGGCAATAGCCGGCCGGATCAGCCAGGCCATCGACATGATCGACCCGCACGCCGTCGATCAGCCCCTGTCGGTAAAGGCGGAGCAGCGTCGCGTGCGTCGCGTCGAACACCGCCGCATCCTCGACACGCAATCCCACCAGAGCGTTGATGTCGAAGAAGCGCCGCCAGTTGGTTGCGTCACCGGCGCTGCGCCACCAGGCGAGCCGATAGTGCTGATGTTCCAGCAGACGATGCAGCCGGCGCCTTCCCGCCGGCGTCACCGGATCGAAAGCATTCGCCGGTGCCGAGACCACCTGGGCATGGTCCTCGTCTCGAATAGGAAACAAAGTGTCGAAGTAGCGGATCACCGGGCAGCCGCGGTCCAGCACCAGGGTGATCGAGCCGTTACGCAGCGCCTCGCCGTACGGTTCGCCGAGGAACGGTGCGAGCAATTTGTCATGCACGTCCCAGTCGATGTCGAAAAAACTCGCATAGCGACTCGCGCGGCCATGTCGCAGTACGTCGGCCCACCAGGGGTTCTCCAGGCCTCCGGCAGCCATGTGGTTCGGCACGATATCGACGATCAGGCCGAGCCCGGCGTCACGCAGCGCGGCGACAAGGCTTCTCAGCCCATCCTCGCCGCCCAGTTCCGGATTGACGCGCGTGGGGTCGGTCACGTCATAGCCATGCATCGAACCCGCCCGCGCAGCGAGGATCGGTGAGCTGTACAAATGACTGATCCCCAGTGCTGCGAGATACGGCACCAGTCTGGTCGCATCAGCGAAGGTGAAGTCGCGGTGCAGTTGCAGTCGCACGGTCGCGCGCGGAGCACTCACAGTCTTGGCCGCCGCGCCGCCAGGCGTTCCACGCGCTCAGCGGCGCCCGGCTGCTGGAGCAGTGAACCTGCCTCCGCCGACAGCCGACGTCGCCAATTTGGATGCTCGTCGATAGTGCCCGGCAGGTTGGGCTGTTCTGCGACGCCAAGCAGATCCTCGATCGGTGCAAGACAAAGCGGCGACGGAGTGGCAGCGACGAATGCCAGCGCGGCATCCACGACCCTGGCTGTGTCGTGCGGCAGCGGCATATCGCCGGAGGCGGCTTCCGCCTGCACGAAACTTTGCCACAGAGCGTCTCGGTCGACGGCGCGTTCCGCCACCACGTCCGCCTCGTTCACGCCCACACCGAGGCGCCCACATCTGGCGCGGGTGGCGATGTCGGTGCCCTGCCACCAGCCGGCAACGGTCGGCAGATCGTGCGTCGTGGTCATCGCGACGGCGGAACGGTCCCATGCATCGGGCGGGCTGAATGCAGGCCCGTTCCGCTCAAACCAAAGCACACGCATGCCATGCAGTCCGGCAATCTCCATTTCCTCGTGGAACCCCTGCGGCACAGTGCCAAGGTCCTCTCCGACCACGATTGCGGCGTGCCGCTTCGATTCCATCGCCAGCAGGCGCAGCAGATCGTGCAGCGGATAAGCCAGATAGGCACCATCGGCGGGGTCCGCACCCTCGGGAATCAGCCAGAGCCGTGTCAGTCCCATGGCGTGATCGATACGTACGCCGCCCGCGTTGCGCAGCGCCGCACGCACCGTCGCCAGGAACGGCGCGAACCCACCGTCGGTCAGCGCGCGGGGCGAGAATCCGGTCAGTTTCCAGTCCTGCCCGCGCGGATTGAACACATCGGGCGGCGCACCGATCGTCAGGCCGCCCAGCACATCATGCTGCCGGCTCCACGCATGGCTGCCGCTCGGGTCCATGCCGACGGCAAAATCGCCGATCACGCCGATGCGCATGCCGGCGGCACGTGCGCGGCGCTGTGCGATGCCGAGGGAGCGATCGGTGAGCCATTGCAGGAAGCAATGGAACAGCACGTCCCGCTCATGTGACGCCGCGAACACAGCGACGGCCGCACTGCCGGGCTCGCGCAGATCCATCGGCCAGCTGCGCCAATCGCCCATACCGGCCGCGCTCTTGGCGGCGTGCAGCGTCTCGAACACGGCGTGCTGTGCCAGCAGTTCGCCGCCGTCGGCACGAAAGCCGGCGAAATCCAACCGCAACGGCCCATCGGAGTCGATGAACGTTTCAAACAGCGCCCGCAGCAGCCTCTGCTTGGCGTGTGCAGCCGCCGGCCAGTCGATCAGCGGTTGCGCCTCGAGCCCCTCGAAGGTCGCGCCCAATCCTTCGGCACGCAGCATGTCGGCCACCTCTGCCTCACCGAATACCAGCGCCGGCGACGCGTGCAGCGGATTGAGAAACAGACGCGTCGACGGCGAATATGGTCCGAAGCGCGACGGCTCGGCACTGAACAGCGCATGCAGCGGGCTCAATGCGAGGGCATCCACGCCCTGCGATCCTGCCGCTTCGGCAAGTGCCGCGATGCCGGCCGCGTCGCCGATGCCGGCATCGCCGCGGTGACGCAGCGAATAGACCTGCGCCGCGATGCCCCACAGCCGCGCGTCCGGCACCGCATCGTCGAGCGTGTGGCAACGGCTCGGAGCCACCGCCAGGACGAGTTCGCGATTGTCGATCAACAACCGATGATAGCCGGGCACGCTGACCGGCGGAATGCGCAGACGTCCCCGCAGCGGCGTGAGCAGGAGATCGTGCGCGCCGCCTGATTCCAAGGTCAGCAGCGCCTGGCGCGGTTCATTCGCACCAACGTCGAGCCGCACCGGCCGGCCCATTGTTGCGGTGATCAGCGGCGGCAGTGTCTGCACCGTCGACCGCCGCCGCAACAAGCCGCGGCTGGCAAGCACGTCGCCGCGCGTTGCGCAGGGCAGACCGAGCGCTTCGAGCATGCGCCGCAGCACGTCCGGTGCCACGGCCTTTGGACGTCCGGCAACGTCGTTCCACTCGACGGCAATACCGGCGCGACGCGCGAGGTCGCGTATCGCCTCGTCAATCATCGGCAGAGCGAGGCTCCTCGATGAAGGCGCAGGTGCAATGGCCGGGCAATCGATCGTGCAGTATCGCCGAGTTGGCGAACAACAGCCGGCCAGCCGGCAGATCCACCGGCACCGGATCGGCGCCGAGATTGCTCGCCAGTGTCAGCACGGCGCCATCGCCCAGTCGCCAGCGTGCCACCACCGCCTTCGGTCCCGCCACTTCGGCGGTCAGCGCGCGTGCGCCATCCAGCCGTGGCACAATAGCCGTCGTGCGAAGTCCGATCAGGCGCCGAAACAGCGCCTCGCGCGCCGGCCCGAGCAATGGGTCCGCCTGCGGGACCGAGGCGGCAAAGGTGTCCGGCGCGTTCGGATCCGGAATGCGTTGGCGGCTGGCAGGATCGGCAAACGCCGGGAACTTCGCGAACTCGCCGCGACGGCCCTCGCGCACCGCATCGGCAAGCTCGTCGTGATGGTCGGTAAAGAACAGGAACGGTGTCCGGCTTGCACATTCCTCGCCCATGAACAGCAGCGGAATCTGCGGACACAGCAGCAGCAACGCGATTGCCGCTTCAAGTGCGGCGGGTTCCGCCAACACCGTCAGCCGTTCGCCGAATGCACGGTTGCCGATCTGATCGTGGTTCTGCAGAAACAGCACGAACGCCGAGGGCGGCAGATGACCACTCGGCATGCCGCGCGGCTCGCCCGTGTAGCGCAGGTGCTCGCCCTGATAGATGAAACCTTCGGTGAGACAGCGTGCCAGCTTCCACGCCGGCTCGTCGGCATAGTCGCAATAGTAGCCGCCATCCTCTCCGGTCAGCAGCACGTGCAGCACGTTGTGCCCGTCGTCGTTCCACTGCGCATCGATATCCTTGCCAAGATGCGAAGCATCGTTGTGGTGCTCCAGCACCAGATGCACATGCCGTCCGGGCTCGACGGTGGCACGCACCGCGGCTGCCATCTCGTCCACCCAGTCCTGATCCAGGATGGCGTGCACCGCATCGAAGCGCAGCCCGTCGAAGCGGTATTCCATCAGCCAGTACAGCACGTTGTCGGTGAAGAATCCGCGCACCTCGGGCCGGCGAAAATCGATCGCCGATCCCCACGGCGTCGGACGGTCCTTGCGGAAGAACTGCGGAGCGTAGAGCGGCAGGTAATTCCCGTCCGGGCCGAAGTGATTGTACACCACGTCGAGAAAGATCATCAGACCGTGATCGTGCGCGGCATCGACCAGGGCCTTCAGATCGTCGGGTGACCCGTAGGCCGTATCGGGTGCGTACGGCAGCACGCCGTCATAGCCCCAGTTGCGCCGGCCGGGGAAATCGCTAACCGGCATCAGTTCGACAGCGGTGACGCCAAGTGCTGCCAGCCTGGGAAGTTCGCGCGCCACACCACGGAACCCGCCAAGGACACCGACATGGAGTTCGTACAGCACGGTCTCCCGCCACGGCCGTCCGCGCCAGGACGTGTTGCGCCAAACGTAACTGCGCGGATCAACCACAACACTTGGACCATGCACGTCATCCGCCTGCGCCCGCGATGCCGGATCAGGAACCAGCGTGCGGTCCGCCAGACAATAACGATACCGCGCGCCGGCCTGGCACGGCGCGATCGCATCGAACCATCCGTCCGGCGAACGCGTCATCGGCAACAGCGGTCCGTCTTCCGCGGCTACAGCCACGGTCTCCTGCGCGGGCGCCCACAGGCGGAACTGCGTCTGCCCATCGCCCAGCAGGTTGGCGCCGAAGCGGGGAATCATCCGGCGTACTCGGAGTACAGCAGGACCGCGCTATGCGCAGCCACGGGCACCTCGTTTTCCGTCACCGGGCGCTCATGCGACGCGGCATCGGCACTGTCGAGCAGCACCCGGCTTGGCAGATGCGGCGGCGGCAGCTGGAAGTCGCATGGATGGTCCCCCGGATTCATCAGCAGGTTCAGGATCGTGACCTTTCCTTCGGCAATTCGCATCGATCGGCGCAAGATCAACGTCCGTTGCTCGATATCGTTCCAAGCCTCAATCGATATCGTGGCTCCCATTTGGTTGAACCATGCAATGTCGGCAACACCCGGCGCGGGGTACGCCTTGCCATGCAGAAAAACCGGACAGCGCAGCACCGGATGCTCACGGCGGAGTGCGATCAGTCGCGCAACGTAGGCGGTCAGCGCAACTCCCGGCGGCAATGCCGCCATGGTCCAGTCCAACCAGGAAACTTCATTATCCTGGCAATACGCGTTGTTGTTGCCGCCCTGGGTGCGGCCGAACTCATCGCCCGCCAGCAACATCGGCGTGCCGGCGGCAAGTATCACCATGGCCAGCATGGCGCGCCTGACCCCGTCCCGCACCGCGGTGATCGCCGGATCGTCGGTCGGCCCCTCGATGCCCCAGTTGCTGGTGAAGTTGGCGGGATGGCCGTCGTGATTGGCTTCGCCATTCGCAGCGTTGTGCCGCTCGACGTAGCTCACGGCGTCCGCGAGCGTAAACCCGTCGTGCGATGCGATGAAATTGATCGATGCCCACGGGCGCCTGCCTTGGTGGGCGAAGATGTCGGCCGAACCCGCCAGCCTTGCTGCAATCGCCGGCCGCTGCCCCCCGTCGCCGCGCCAGAAACTGCGCACGCTGTCACGAAACCGGTCGTTCCATTCGGCGAGGCCAGGCGGATGGTTGCCAAGCTGGTAGCCGCCCGGCCCGATGTCCCAGGGTTCGGCGATCAGCTTCACGCCGGCGAGCACCGGATCCTGACGCAGCGCGTCGAAAAATCCGGCACCTTGATCGTACCCGTTCGACTCCCGGCCGAGCGTCGCACATAGATCGAAGCGGAACCCGTCGATGTGGAACGAGGTCACCCAGTAGCGCAATGAGTCCATCACCATCTGCAGGACACGCGGATGCGAGAGATTCAACGTGTTCCCGGTGCCCGTGTCATTGACGTTACGGCGCGGATCGGCTGCCTCCAGCCGATAGTAGCTGGCGTTGTCGAGCCCCCGGAATGACAGCGTCGGACCGGTCTCCTCGGCCTCGGCCGTGTGGTTGTATACTACGTCGAGGATCACCTCGATGCCGGCCGCGTGCAGCCGGCGGACCGCGACACGCATTTCGTTCGGCGAGCCGTCCGATAAATAGGAGGGCTCCGGCGCGAAGAAACCGAGTGTGTTGTAACCCCAGTAATTGCGCAGCCCACGCAGCTGCAAGGCACGGTCCTGAAGGAAGGCATGCACCGGCATCAACTCGATCGCGGTGATGCCGAGATGGTGCAGGTGGTTGATCACCGCGGGATGCGCGAGAGCGGCGAACGTGCCGCGTTCGGCAGGTCGAATGTGACCGTGCAGCATGGTCAGCCCGCGTACGTGCGCCTCGTAGATCACGGTGTCCGACCACGGCACGTCTGGCGCGTGGTCGTCTCCCCAGTTGAACGAGTCGTCGGTCACCACGGCTTTCGGCATCGCCGGCGCACTGTCTCGCCGATCGAACGACAGATCCCCACGCAGCGAGTGCTGCCGAAATCCGTACAGCGCGTCCGACCAGTGCACGCTCCCGGCCAGCGCTCGCGCATAGGGATCGAGCAGCAGTTTGTGATGATTGAAGCGATGGCCCTGCTCCGGCGCATACGGCCCGAACGCGCGGTAGCCATAGAGCAGGCCAGCCGTCGCATCGGGCAGGTAACCGTGCCAGATCTCGTCGGTGTATTCCGGCAGCGTGTAGCGTGCGATTTCGTGCCGACCGGACGGCTCGAACAGGCAGAGATCGATGCGTTCGGCGTGTGCCGAGAAGACCGCGAAATTGATGCCGAGTCCGTCCCATGTCGCGCCGATCGGAAACGGCCGGCCAGGCAGCAACGCGTCAGGCAGATGCTGCATGCGTGGGGGCCGGTCAGCCGCCCGGACGCAGGAACAGTGTCGCCAGTGGCGGCAGCGTCAGCTCCAGCGATTGTGCCTCACCGTGGCTTTGCACCGGTGCGGTCACGACCGCACCGCCGTTGCCCATGCCCGATCCGCCATACAGTGCGGCGTCGGTATTGAGCAGCTCTTCCCATGTTCCGGCCCGCGGCACACCGATGCGGTAACCGGTCCGCGGCACCGGTGTCATGTTGCAGACCACCAGTACCGGCGCAGCCTTCTCGTCGCCGTAGCGCACGAAGGCGAACACCGAATTGTGCCGATCATCGCCGACCACCCAACGGAAGCCAGTGGATACCGCATCGCGCTGATGCAGCGAGCTTTCATTCGCATAGATCCGGTTCAGATCGCGCACCAGCCGCTGCACGCCCTGTCGCAGCGGGTCACTGAGTGCACCCCAGTCGAGTTCGCCGTCATGGCTCCATTCGTGCTCCTGCGCGATCTCGCCGCCCATGAACAGCAGCTTCTTGCCGGGATGGCCCCACATGAAACCAAGATATGTCCGCAGATTGGCGAAGCGCTGCCAGTTGTCGCCAGGCATCTTGGCGATCAGCGAGCGCTTTCCATAGACCACTTCGTCGTGCGACAGCGGCAGCACGAAGTTCTCGGCGAACGCATAGAGCAGGCCGAACGTCATGTCGTTGTGATGCCAGGGCCGGTGGATCGGCTCGGATTCGATGTAGTGGAGCGTGTCGTGCATCCAGCCCATGTTCCACTTGTAGGCGAATCCCAAACCGCCTTCGCTGATCGGCCGCGAAACGCCCGGCCAGGCGGTTGACTCCTCAGCAATCGTGATCGCACCCGCGCAGCGTTCGCCGACCACCGCGTTGAAGTGACGCAGAAAGCCGATCGCCTCCAGGTTTTCGCGGCCGCCATACACGTTGGGTATCCACTGCCCCGCCGGACGCGAGTAGTCGCGATACAGCATCGACGCCACCGCATCGACGCGCAGGCCATCGACGTGGAAATGCTCCAGCCAGTATAGACCCGACGCGATCAGAAAGCCCTGCACTTCGCGGCGGCCGACATTGTAGATGTAGGTGTTCCAATCCTGATGGAATCCCTCGCGCGGGTCCTGGTGCTCATACAGGGCCGTGCCATCGAAACGCGCCATCCCGTGGGCATCGGTCGGGAAATGCGCCGGCACCCAATCGACGATCACGCCGACGCCGGCGCGGTGGCAGGCATCGACGAAGCGGGCGAATCCAGCCGATGGACCGAACCGCGCACTCGGTGCGAACAGGCTGAGTGGCTGATAGCCCCAGGAGCCACCGAACGGATGTTCGCTGACCGGCATCAGCTCGATATGGCTGAAGGCCATCTCGCTGACATAGGGCACCAGTTTGGCGCTCAGCTCGTCCCAGGTCGGGATGCGCCCATCGGGATGGAACCACGATGCGGCGTGCATTTCGTAGATCGAAATCGGCGCATCGGTGGCATGGCGGCGCGCGCGTTGCCGCATCCAGGTCTCGTCATGCCAGACGTGCGGCGTTGGATCGGCAACGACCGATGCGGTGGCGGGCGGCGGTTCGGTCGCGCGTGCCAGTGGATCGGCCTTGAGTGGCAGGCGCACACCATCGGGCCCCGCGATGGCAAACTTGTAGCGCGAACCTGGCGCAAGGCGCGGGATGAAAAGTTCCCACACGCCGGCCGGATAGCGCAGGCGCATCGGATTGCGCCGCGGGTCCCAGGTGTTGAAATCGCCCACGACGGAAACCGCGCGGGCATTCGGCGCCCAGACGGCGAAGCGAACGCCGCTGACACCGTCGATCGTCACCGCATTGGCCCCGAGGTGCGACGCCAGCTCGAAGTGCCTGCCTTCGTTGAACAGATGCAGATCGAGATCGCCGAGCAGCGGTCCGAAGGAATACGGATCCTCGGTCTCCTGTATCGCGTCCGGCCACTCGATGCGAAGTCGATACGGCTCGGTGCGGCTCACCCGACCGGCAAACAGACCCTGCGGCAATGTCGGCACGAGCCTGCCGAGTGATTGACCACTGGCGCGTGCCAGTACCTCGACCGTCAATGCTCCCGGCAGGAACGCGCGGACCACCCTGCCCACCGCGGTATCGAACGGGCCCAGCACCGCGAATGGATCGCGGAGCGTACCCGCGGCGAGCGCTTCGGCCACACCGGACGGCAGACCGGACAGTTCGGCCACATCGTTCATGACGGCTCCTGCGCGATCAGTTGAGCGAGACCATGCAGCGGCACATCGATCCAGGCCGGACGATTGGCGGCCTCATAGGCGATCTCGTACGCCGCCTTTTCGATAAGGAACAGCCGAAGCAGGTTTTGTTCCGCGGTGTTGTCCCCGGCCGGGAACACCTCGGCGTAACCGGCCAGGAAGCTCTGTGCCGCACCCGTCACGAAGGTTCGCAGGAACGCATCGCGCTGCGGGTCCGCGACATGCGCCTGGGTGGCTACACTCCGTCGCTTCATCACAGCGCCTGCGTAATCGAACGAGCGGAGCATGCCGGCGACATCGCGCAGCCGGTGGTTCTTTGCCCGGCGCAATTCCACCGGTTTGGCCGGTTCGCCCTCAAAGTCGATGATATAGACATCGCCGTTGGCGACCAGGACCTGACCGAGATGCAAATCGCCGTGGATGCGCGTAAGCACTGCGCCGGGACCGGATTCAGCGAGCCCGCGCACCGCCGCACCAAGCCTGTCGCGCTCCGCCATCACTATGGCGAGGTCCGATGCGGATTCGGCATCCCACTCCCGCGGCGCCTCGAGCGCGGCGAATGCGGCTGCGAGCTGCTGCTCCGCCTGTTGCGCCCATTCCTGGGCCAGACCAGCGCTCGCCCGCTCCGGTGCGAACGCCGGATCGTCGGCATCGCGGGCAAGCACCGCGTGCATCTCCCCCAGGCGACGCCCGAGCAGCGCAGCGATCGCGCCGTAATCCTCGTGCTGCTCGGCCCCGGTCGCCTGCGCTTCCTCGGTGCCGGCGGTGAGGTCCGACAGCCCGCGCATCAGCAGATCCAGTGTCCATGTCCAGGCGTCGCCCTGGTTGCGAATGAAACCTTGGGCGACGGCAAGGATGTGACGCTCGCCATCGGCGTCGACGCGTGCAATCTCTCCCAGCAGCGGCGCGATGTTGGCGAACCCCTGTTCGGTCAGGTAGCGACCCATCTCCGCTTCGGGATGCGGCCCAGCCGATACTCGCCGGAACAGCTTCAGCATCGCCACATCGCCGACGATCATCGAGGAGTTCGACTGCTCCACCGACAGCCATTTCATCTCGGCATCCGGAGGGACGACACTCACGGCCATGCGCGATGTCGGTTCGAAGCGAAGTTCGCCTGCTTGCGCATTGGAGATCAGACCGGTCAGGACACTGCCGGCGAATTCCGGCAATGAGAACGCATCGGTCAGCAATCCCACGCGCGCGCCACGCCGCACTCGCGCCAGCGCGAGTTGCGTGGGCAGCGGACCGGTCTGGCGGTCCTCCCAGGCGATCGCCAACGGCAGCAGCCAGCGCGCCGAGCCACCCTCCGTTTCGGTCTCGATCTCCGCCAGCAGCAGCTCCAGCTCGGCATTCGGCAACGCCACGAGCGAGGTCAGCCGTGCCGCCTGCAGCGTCCGGTCCTTCATCGCGAACCAACGGCGCTTCGCGAGATAGGCCGGAAGAATGTCGCGTTCCAGCGCGCTGCGATTGCTCTCGAGCGCATCGGCCAGGCGGTTCCGCAGGACGATCGTCTGATATTCGGGCATCGGCTCCGGTGCGGGTGTGTGGGTTGTTGGCCATGCCGCCTCTTCACCAGCCAGCAGAAACCAATAGAAGCCGTAGGGCGACAGCGTGAGCAGATAATTGAGCTGGCCGATCGGCGGAAAAATCGAACCGCCATCCAGCTCGACCGGCGTGCGGCCGGCGAACTCCGACAGTTCCAGCTCCACTGCCTGCGGCGTGCGCGCCAGGTTGGCGACGCAAAGGATCGTGCGGTCCTCATATTCGCGGAGATAGGCGAGGACCTTGCGGTTGTGCGGGTAAAGCAGCCGGAAACCGCCACGACCGAACACCTGATACTGACGGCGAACCGCGATCGCGCGCCGCATCCAGTTCAGTAGCGAATGGCGGTCGCCGGACTGGGCCTCGACATTCACCGCCTCGAAACCATACAGCGCATCCATGATCGGCGGCAGCACAAGACGCGAAGGTTCGGCGCGCGAGAATCCGCCGTTGCGGTCGGGCGACCACTGCATCGGCGTGCGCACGCCGTCGCGGTCGCCGAGATGGATGTTGTCCCCCATGCCGATCTCGTCGCCGTAGTAGATCACCGGCGTGCCAGGCATCGAGAACAACAGGTAGTTCATCAGTTCGACCCGCCGGCGGTCGTGCTCGAGCAACGGCGTCAGCCGGCGGCGGATGCCGAGATTGAGCCGGGCGCGGCGATCGGCGGCATAGGTCTCCCACAGGAAGTCGCGCTCGCTCGACGTCACCATCTCCAGCGTCAACTCGTCGTGGTTGCGCAGGAAGATCGCCCACTGGCTGTTGGGCGGAATGTCGGGCGTCTGACGCATGATGTCGGTGATCGGGAAACGATCCTCGCGCGCGATCGCCATGTACATCCGCGGCATCAGCGGGAAGTGGAATGCCATGTGGCATTCGTCATCGTCGCCGAAATAGTCCTTCGCATCCTCCGGCCATTGGTTCGCTTCCGCCAGCAGCATCCGGTCCGGGTAATGGGCATCCAGCTCAGCACGGATCTGCTTCAGCACCGCATGGGTTTCCGGCAGGTTTTCGTTGTTGGTGCCCTCGCGCTCGACCAGATAGGGCACCGCATCGAGCCGCAGCCCGTCCACACCGAGATCCAGCCAATAGCGCAGGACGGCAAGGATCTCCTTCAGCACCCGCGGATTGTCGAAGTTCAGGTCCGGCTGGTGCGGATAGAACCGATGCCAGTAATAGGCGCCTGCGACCTCGTCCCAGGTCCAGTTGGACCGCTGCGTATCGACGAAGATGACGCGGGTGCCGGCGTATTTATGATCGTCATTCGACCAAACGTAGAAGTCGCGGTACATCGAGCCCGGCTTCGCTTGCCGAGCACGCTGGAACCACGGATGCTGGTCGGAGGTGTGGTTCACCACCAGCTCGGTGATCACCCGCATCCCCCGCGCATGCGCCGCGGCGATGAAGCGCCTGACATCGGCGATCGTGCCATAGTCCGGATGGACACCCCGATATCTGCTGATGTCGTAACCGTCGTCACGGCGCGGCGATGGGTAGAACGGCAGCAGCCAGATGGTATTGACGCCGAGATCCGCGATGTAGTCGAGCCTGGCGATCAGCCCGGGCAGGTCGCCGATACCGTCGTTGTTGGCGTCGAAAAACGATTTGACGTGCAGTTGGTAGATGATCGCATCCTTGTACCACAGCGCATTCTCGCTCACCGCGACCAGGGTCGGCGCAGGAGCAGTGACGGAAATGTCCATCATGGCGCTCCCACTGGTGCAATCTGCCAGATTGCGAACGGCAGATCGGCGGGATCGAGCCGTATGCGCTGCTGCTTGCCGGTCCAGTCAAAACGATGGCCGCGCACCAGGTCGGTGGCGGCGAGCGATTCGTGGTCCGGCAGGTCCCACTCCCACAGCGGAATCTCGATCGCCGCTTCCTGCGCGCTATGGGGATCGAGGCTGACCGCGACCAGGATCATGTCGCGTCCGCCTGGTATTCGCTTGCCATACAGCAGAACCTGTTCGTTGAAGGCCGGATAGAACGTCAGGCCGAGATGAGTCTGCAACGCCGGATGCGCCCGGCGGATGCGGTTGAGCGCGGATATTTCTGCCACAATGTTGCCCGGCGCCGCAAAGTCACGCACGCGGATCTGATATTTCTCGGAATCGAGATACTCCTCACGTCCCGGCAGCGGCGCCGCCTCGCAGAGTTCGAAGCCGGAATACATGCCCCACAGTCCGGACAGCGTGCACGCGAGCGCCGCCCGGATCAGGAATCCCGGCCGGCCGGAGGTTTGCAGAAATGGCGGATTGATGTCCGGCGTGTTGACGAAGAAGTTCGGCCGGAAGAATTCCCGCACCGGCACTTCGTTCAGCTCCGTCAGGTACTCGATGATCTCCTGCTTCGTGTTGCGCCAGGTGAAGTAGGTGTAGGACTGGGTGAAGCCGACCTTGGCAAGCCGGTACATCAGCTTCGGCCGGGTGAACGCCTCGGCCAGGAAGATCACTTCGGGATGTCGGCCGCGAATATCGGCGATCATCCATTGCCAGAACGGCAGCGGCTTGGTGTGTGGATTGTCGACCCGGAAGATGCGAACACCCTGATCGACCCAGAACTGGATCACGTCGCGCAGCGCCAGCCACAGCGCCGGCATCGCCGCCTTGGCGTAGAAGTCGGGATTGACGATGTCCTCGTATTTCTTTGGCGGGTTCTCGGCGAAGCGCATCGAACCGTCGGGGCGCCAGCGGAACCAGTCGGGATGCTGACGCAGCCACGGATGGTCCGGCGAGCACTGAACGGCAAAATCGAGTGCGATTTCCAATTCGTTGTCCTTGGCCGCGGCAACCAGGGTACGAAAGTCATCCAGCGAACCCAGCTGCGGATGGACGGCATCGTAGCCGCCCTCCTGCCCGCCGATGGCATAGGGACTGCCAACATCATCCGGCGCCGCTCGCAGCGCGTTGTTGCGTCCCTTGCGGTTGGTGGTACCGATTGGATGGATCGGTGGGAAATACAGCACGTCGAAGCCCATCGCGCGGATCGCCGGAAGGCGCGCGATCACATCGGCGAACGTGCCGTGCCGTGCCGGATCATCCGTGGCCGAGCGCGGGAACATCTCATACCAGCTTGCGAAACCGGCCTGGGGACGATCGATATCGAGCGGAAGCGCAGGCGCGTGCTCCGCGGCAAACGGTCTCCGGTCGGCTGCATCCATTGCCTGGGCGGTTTCCTCCGCGAGCAGCAGAGCAACCTGTTGCGAGGTATCCGCCGATCGCACCCGCCTTGCGATCTCCGCGTGGTCCGCTGCCTCGATCATGCGGCAGCCCTCCTCGATTTCCAGCGTCAGGGTCTGGCCGGCGGAGTGCTTGGCGGACAGATCATGCCGGAAGGTTCCCCAGGCGTCCCACCACGCCTGCACCGTGAACCGGTGCCGGCCGATGCGCGTCGGCGCGAAACTTGCTTCCCAACGGTCGTTCTCCACCAGCTGCATCGCGACGCGTCGCCACTCTGATTCGTCGTCCGCGCGCCACAATAGTGCGGCGGCCAACACGTCATGGCCATCACAGATGATGTCAGCGCTCACGGTGACGCCTTCACCGACCAGGCGCTTCACGGCAAACGTGCCATCTGGCACACGGGGACGAATTGCCTCGACGGCAATCCGCGTGGCCGCAAGTCGCGACCGCTTCAGGTCTTCATCGCGGACCAACGGGTGGATCACCGGCTGAGTCCCCGCATAGAACAGAACGCGCACCTCCCCAGGTCCCATGTCCGCATCTGCACCGTCGAGTGGCGCTTTCAGCGCGAACGCCGCACCCGCCTGCGGTGGCAGCGGCGAGACTGAGAGGCCGAGCGGCGCGCCGCGTCCGATATCGGGATTGGCAAGCACTGCCACGGCGAGTGACGCATCGCGTACATCGGTGGCATCGGTTCGTAGCAACGCTGTGACCGGCTCACGCGCCTCGGTAAGCTGGAGCAGCTTGCCGTCGACCTGATAGGCTGCAACGCGATCGAGCAGAGCGTTGGCGGCCGAGACGTCCGCGGTCAGATCGCACGGCGCCTCGGCGCGGGCGCGCACGAAATCCTCCGGCGTAGCCGATGCGGCATCGAACGCACGGCCCGTGGCGTACTCGAATCCCATCGGCACGAACAGACCGTTGGCGACAGAAGCCGCCAGCCGCAATGCGAAACGATAGTTCGCTGGAGTGTCGCTGCCCAGCGGCAGCCGCATCGCGCGCCGTTCCAAGAAAGACGGCTCAGGCGAGGCGATCGCAGGCGCGATGCGTCGCAATAGCCCGATTTCCTCGACCAGCCATTCCGCACGGCCGTCCCACCATGCAAGCGAGGAACAAACGCCGTCAAAGCCGACCCCTTCCAGTCGCGGCAGCGCCGCGCGTTCGGCCCCTGGCGTCCAGGCCAGAAATCGGCACTGCGGAAACTGCTGCTTCAACCTGCTGATAATACGCCGCCAGAGCGACGCCGGTGCTCGATCCGGCCGCAGGCAACGGAACCCAGCGATCCCCGCCTGTGCCAGACGCGACAGCCGATCCAGCCACCATGCCGCCAAGGCCTCGGCGACCTCGGTCTGCTGCCACCGTGCGTAGGCGACATCCAGCCGGTGCGGTGCGCGCCACGGATTGGGCAACGAACCGCAGCCGTCCGGCGCGAACCACTGTTCCTCGCGACGGCGAATCGCGGCATCGATGGCGACCTGATCGATGGCCAGGTCGAGCCACAACTTTAAGCCCTCGTCCGCAGCCTGCTGAGCGACGTGGGTTATCCCGGTGTCGGCCGAGCCGGACCAGCCCAGCGCCGGGTGCAGAGCCTCATGGTCGGCAGTGACGAAGATGTCGCCGCTGGCCCCCGGTACGAAGGGCGGGGCCACGCAGACGATATCAAACCCCATGGCACGGCAGCGCGCAAAATGCGAGGACCACTCGGACAGTCCCCCGGCAACCAGTGGATGCAGATGATAGATCTTTGGTGCCATGCCGTGGGTGGGTCCGTTTGCTAAGGAAGGCGGTAATCGCGACGGTCCAATGCCTTCGGGTGAAGTGAACGGCAGTTTGCGACACCCTCAGGGCATCCGCTGTAACGTTTGCGCCCCCTCTCGTTCACTTACCCGGGAGCGCCCGCGTCCACAATTATCCGTGAAGGTTGTGATGCTGATTATTAAGAATGCGTGTCCACTGGATTACGGCCGCAAACCGGGCAAGGTACTCGCCAGCCCGGACTGTTGCATGCACTTGATGCGACCCACGAGGAATGTGCTAAATCGCGCCTGATCACGGATAATGTTCGGGTGCGCTCAGCGAAGATCGATTCGGTGCAGGCGCTCCGCGCTGTGGCCGCTCTCAGTATCGCCATCCTGCATGTGCTGCATGAGGCGATCGGCCTCGATTCCGGCAGTATGATTGCTCGCTGGCATGCCGCGCTGCCCTGGGCTGCCGGGGTCGATCTGTTCTTTGTCATCTCGGGCTTTGTGATGGTGTACGCCTCGGACGATCTGTTCGGCCGACGCGATGCCCCCAGGCTGTTCATTGTCCGGCGGCTGATCCGCATCGTGCCGCTCTACTGGGCAGCGACTACACTGTTTCTGTTGGTGGCATTGACCGCGCGCTCCTCGGTGAGTGAGGGGATTGGCAGTGTGACCAACGTCGTTATGAGCTATGCCTTTCTGCCGACGCGACGTCCGGATGGCAGCATTCAGCCGATCTACAGTCTGGGCTGGACACTGAATTACGAGATGCTGTTCTACGTGGTGTTCGCGGCGTGTATCTGGCAGGCGCGACGCCGTGCGCTGCTGCTTGTCACGCTGGTGCTGGGCACCGCGATTGCGGTGCATCGTCTGGTGCCGGCGCAGGCCACCGCGCTGGTGTTCTGGACCGACCCGATCATGGCGGAATTCCTGTTCGGGATGGCGATCGCGTCGGTCGCGGCGACGGGATTCAGCTTGTCGGGCGCGATCCGCGCCGGCCTGATCGCGTCTGCCCTGATGCTGCTGATGGCGGGCCACCTGATCGCGACCGACGCGAGCGGGCCGGTAATGACCGGTGTGCCGGTGGCGATGCTGGTGGCCGCAGCGGTGCTTGGGCAGGCGGTGCAAGTACCGCGGGCGCTGCTCGTTCTGGGCGACGCGTCGTATGCGCTGTACCTGGTCCATCCATTCCCGATGCGGGCGGTTGGGCTACTGTGGCACCGGCTGCACCTGTCAGGACCGGTTGCGGCGGTCGGATATGCCGCCGTGTCGCTGCTGTTGGCGGTCGCTGCCGCCGTCGCGGTGTATACATGGTTCGAGCGGCCCGTCGGCGCCTGGCTCCGGGCGCGCCTGGCGAGGTCGAGGGTCCGGCAGGCTCCCCTCCCCCACGCAGCGACCTGACTGCAACAATCGCCGGGGACGGCCGGGGAGCGATCGGCTACCCGCAATAGAGCAGGATCATCGACAGCCAGGTGTGGCAAAAATTCGCGCCGTCCACCCACGTCTGGATGATCGTTACCACCGAGACCCCGGCCAGAACGGCGACGGGTGCTGCAAGCCAGATAATCAGTCGCATGTCAGTCGCAGCAGCTTGTCTGCGCGGAGATGCAGCAACTCGCCGCGTTTACCGTGCGCGGCAGGTCGATCACCGGGTTCTGGTCGAAGAAGCCGAACGGCAGCAACTTGAATCCGCAGACAACGCAGGGCTGCACCGGATGATCCTCCGGACGCGGCAGATGGTGCAGTCCGAAACTGTGCCACAGCACGATATCGGTGTTCTCGACGTTGCGGTCGTGCGCGGTCCAGGCCGGCAACCCATCGTCGCCGCGCGATTGGTTGACGAACTCGCCGGCGGGGAAGCGTTCCTCCGGATGGAACGGCGTGACCCAGATCTGGTGCTGGATGAACCGGCCGCGGCGTCCGGAAGGGCTGTCGGGATGGGTGAAGGGGTGCACCGCGGAGCCAGCCTCCAGCTTGTATGCGGTCGGTTTGCCGACCCAGTTCCGCGCCTCCGGGTTGACGATCTTCCAGTAGCGCATCCGGGAGAAGTCGCTGTTGCGCTGTGCCGCGCATTCGGTGGTAAGCGGCCGTTCCTCGACATGGAACGCGTTGCCGTACGGATTGTCCGGGCCGGTGGCGGGCGCGATGGTGTCGCACTCGACCACCGTGTTGCCAGTCCCGTCGACCTCCATGTCCAGCCGGGCGCAAAAGATGTGCTGATGGATGTGGCCGACGATTCCCGGCGCCACCTCGGATCCGTAGTTGCCCGGTTGACCAGGATGGCAGGCGGCGGTGTTGATGATGCCGGTCGCCTTCATCTCGTACTCGATGCGGCCATCCTGATGCAGGTACCAGTACGATGCGTATTCGTAGTTGCCGATGGTGGAGATCGACGAGATCACCAGCTTTCTGGCACGACGAACCTCGGTGCGGCCGCTGCGAACGTCGAAATGCTTCCACGAGAGGCCGGCATCTTCCTCGTGCAGGCAGATGGCGTTGTCGATCGTGCGCGGGGCGCCGAACAGATCCGGGACCACGGCATCGAAATAATGGATCGCGCCGAGACAATCGCAGCCCAGGGTCAGCGAGTTGGCCATCCGTCCGAAGCCGACCTCCCCGCTGTCGAACACGTTCTTCCGGTAGTGGCTGCGCTCGGGCGAGCCGTACGGCACGACCATCTCGGCAATCGATGCGCGATACACAATCGGCCGCCGGCGCCCTTGATGGGTGTAGCCGATGGTGTGGAGCACCAGGCCCTCGCGGCCGTTGAAGCCGATACGGAAATCCCAGTTCTCCCAGGTGACCAGGTTGCCCGATACACGGTACCCGGGGCCGGCAGGCTGTACCACATCGAGCGGCGCAGACGGCGCCCTGAACTCCGTCAGCACGTCCGCATCGAAATTCAGCGGGGTACGGGGGACCGGAACGTAGTCGCCCGCCGCTTCGAAGTGGTCATCGACCCGCAGGATCTCCAGCGTGCTCAGGTCGAGCAGCGCATGCAGCCCCTCGACCGGATGGGCGTAGTAGTTGTCGAGCGGAAAATTCCGCATCCAGACAAAGCAATTAAGTACCCGCCGGCCCTGTTCGACCTCGTGGCCGAATTCTCCCACCGTCCACGGGTCGATGCACATGTTGTCGACTTCGGCCAACAGGCCGCGGCGGCGCAGCGCTGCCTGAAAGCGCGCATCGGCCTTCACCGTCTTTTCGATCAGCAGGACCTCTTCCACCGCGACCATGGCCCGCGCATCAGGCCTGAAACGTTCGGAGATGACCTTGCCGCGTTGCAGGTCGGCACGGCCCTGCCAGACACCCATGACGCCACGTCGGTAGATGTTGAACCGGGCAATACGGGAGAACGGCGCACCCGGGATATGATCGCGCACCACGTCCTTGTCGGGCTCCTCGATGTCGATCGTCTCGACGCGCAGATCGTTCCCCCATGGGAAGTGCGCCTGGATGATCGCCATGGCCCGCGTGATTTCCAGCGCGGACAGCGGATCGAGCGGATGAGCCACGCTGTCGATGACGCCATGAATGGGTGAGGTGTGAACGGGACTGTCCATCGTCGTGCTCCGACTCAAACAGGTGAAGTATCGCTTCCCCTGTCATTCACGCGAGAGCGGGAATGACGTGATTTGCAGCGCTGGCGAATCATCCGATTGCATCAGCACTGGCTCCTCGCTCGAACTTGCCTGGTGCCGCAAGGGCATGCGGCCCGACCTCAGCCTATCACGCGGCTGCCCGAGCCACCACGCCGGCCTGCCGTTGACAACCGCACCGGCAACACCCTCGACTGGTGCGACCCGAAACCAGGTGAGACTGATCCATGACAAATCCGGTCGACGTCCTGATCATCGGCGCGGGCGCCTCGGGCGCGGCGGTGGCCTGGAGCCTCGCCGAGACGAAGATGCACATTCTCTGCCTCGAACAGGGCGAATGGATGAAGCCATCGGAGTACCCGAGCGCAGGCCGCGACTGGGAGGCACGTCAGCTCAACGACTTCCATTGCAGCCCGAACCGGCGCGCGCGAGCGACCGACTATCCGATCAACGAACAGGATTCGCCGATCAAGATCGCCAATTTCAATGGGGTGGGCGGCGGCACCGTGCTGTATGCGGGCCATTTCCCCCGCTTCCACCCATCGGATTTCCGGGTGCGCAGTCTGGACGGCGTGGCCGACGACTGGCCGATCGACTATGCGGCGCTGGAGCCGTTCTACGACGAGAACGACCGCATGATGGGCGTCTCGGGGCTGGCTGGCGATCCCGCCTATCCGCTGCACGAACCGATGATGCCGCCGCTGCCGCTGGGCCGCTCCGGCACCACGCTGGCGCGCGGGCTCAACACACTCGGCTGGCACTGGTGGCCGTCCGACAGCGCGATCGCGTCGGTGGACTACGAAGGTCGCGCGAAGTGCATCAATCTCGCGCACTGCACCGCGGGCTGTGCGCAGGGCGCCAAGGCGAGCACCGACATCACCTACTGGCCCGCCGCCATCCGCGCCGGTGTCGAACTGCGCACCAGGTGCCGGGTGCGCGAGATCACCACCAACGAACACGGCATGGCTTCGGGCGTGGTGTATTACGACGCCGACGGGATCGAGCAGTTCCAGGCGGCCGAGGTGGTCATTCTCGCCTGCAACGCGATCGGCACGGCGCGCATTCTGTTGAATTCGAACGGCCTCGCCAATTCCAGCGGCCTGGTCGGCAAGAACCTGATGTTCCATCCCTACGCACGCATCGCCGGCTATTTCGACCAGGAGGTCGATGGCAATCGCGGCCCGGGCAATTGCATCTGGAGCCAGGAATTCTACGAAACGGACCGCTCCCGCGGCTTCGTGCGCGGCTACACGTTCGAATTCTCCCGCGGCCAGAACCAGGTGATGGCCGCCATCCATGGCGAGCAGATCGGGCGCCTGCCCTGGGGCGCCGAGCACCACCGCGCCTATCGCAGACTGTTCCAACACCGGACCGGAATGGTGGCGATCTGCGAGGACCTGCCGGAGGAGCACAACACCGTCACTCTTGACCCAGCGCTGAAGGATTCCAGCGGCATTCCGGCGCCGAAGATCACCTACACGCTGAGCGAGAACAGCCGCCGCATGCTGGATCATGCAGTGGCGCGGGCGACCGAGATCCTGCGCGCTGCGGGCGCGCACGACGTCTGGCACGAGGCACCGCTGACGGATGGCGGCTGGCATCTGATGGGAACTGCGCGCATGGGCACCGACCCGGCGCGCTCGGTGGTGAACGAATGGGGCCGCAGCCATGACGTGAAGAACCTGTTCGTCGTCGACGGCAGCCTCTTCGTCACCTCGGCTGGTGTGAACCCGACCCGTACGATCCAGGCGCTGGCGCTGTACGTCGCCGACAGCATCAAGCAGCGCCTGGCAACGCTGTTCGATTGATCCACGTCCACGCCGCACGCACGTGATCGTCGCCAAGTTTCCTCGCGAGCCGCGCGAAGTCGAGCACACGCTGATTCCGCTGCGCGACGGCACCAACCTGGCCGCCCGGATCTGGCTGCCGGCCGACGCGGCGCAGAACCCGGTGCCTGCGATCCTCGAATACCTGCCGTACCGCAAGCGAGCCGGTACCTATGAGCGCGACGCACTGACGCATCCCTATTTCGCGGGCCACGGCTATGCCGCCGTTCGTGTCGATATCCGCGGCAGCGGCGAATCGGATGGCCTGCTGTCCGACGAATACGCGCGACAGGAGCAGGACGATGCGCTCGAGGTGATCGCGTGGCTGGCGGCGCAACCCTGGTGCAGCGGCGCCGTCGGCATGATGGGAATCTCCTGGGGCGGGTTCAACGCATTGCAGGTCGCCGCGCGCCGCCCGCCGGCGCTGAAGGCGATCATCACGGTCTGCTCGACCGACGACCGCTATCGCGACGATGTGCATTACATGGGCTGGGCGCTGCTTCGCGCGGGCTTTGGCTGGGCGTCATTCCTGTTCAGCGCCATGTGTCACCCGCCCGATCCCGTGCTGGTCGGCGATCGCTGGCGCACGGCGTGGCTGGCGCGGCTGACCAATCTGCGATTTTTTCTCGCGCTTTGGTTGCGGCACCAATGGCGCGACGCCTACTGGAAGCATGGCTCGGTGTGCGAGGAGTACCGCGCGATCGAATGCCCGGTTTACGCGGTCGGCGGCTGGACCGACGGTTATACCAATGCGATTCCGCGCCTGCTCGAGCATCTGACGGTGCCGCGCAAGGGGCTGATCGGGCCCTGGGCGCACGCCTATCCGCATGTTGCGCTGCCTGGCCCGCCGATCGGCTTCCTGCAGGAGGCGTTGCGGTGGTGGGATCACTGGCTGAAGGATATCGACGCCGGTGTGATGGCCGAGCCCATGCTGCGGGCATGGATGACGGAAAGCGTGACGCCCGCGCCGTACCACGAGGAACTGCCGGGCCGGTGGATTGCCGAACCTTCGTGGCCGCCACCGAACGTGGTGGTGCATCGCCTGATCTTCACCGATGACGGATTGCGGGCGGACGAGGCGCGCCTGACGCCGCGAGGTGTTTGTTCGGCGCAGACTGTGGGCAGGAACGCGGGAAGCTGGTGCCCGTTCGGGCGGTCCGCCGATCAGGCGGGCGACCAGCAGGAAGACGATGCACGCTCGCTGGTGTTCGAAACGCTGCCGCTCGAAACGCGCATTGAGCTGCTCGGAGCACCGGTCGTCACACTCGACATCGCTGCCGACCGGCCGCTGGCGAACCTGGCAGTTCGGCTGTGCGATGTACATCCCGACGGAGCGTCGCTCCGGGTCAGCTACGGTATCGCCAATCTTGCGCATCGCGACAGCGACGAGACACCATCGCCGTTGGTGCCGGGTCACCGCTATCGGGTGCGCATCCGGCTCAACGACGCGGGTGCGGCGATTCCCCGCGGACATGGGATCAGGGTGGCGTTGTCCACTGCCTACTGGCCGATGATCTGGCCGGCGCCGGAGAACGCAACAGTTACGGTGTTCGGCGGGTCGCTCGAACTGCCGCTGCGAGCACCGGATGCCGCCGACGCGCGGCTCCCGCCGCTGCCCGAACCCGAGACCGCTCCGCCCGAGCCGACCACGGAGGTCCGTCCAGGCGTGGTGCGGATCGACAGACTGGGACTCGAACTCGGCACCGACGGCAGTTTCGAATCCCACATCGATGAGGATGATCCGCTCAGTGCAATGGTCGAAATGCGCCAGTCGCAGACGATCTCACGCGGCACGTGGCGCATTCGAATCGAGACGCACATGCGGATGACGTGTACGCACGATGCGTTCCTGCTGCGGGCGACGATGCGGGCATACGAGGGCGACGTGGAGGTGTGTGCCCGCGAATGGGATGACAGCGTTCCCAGGCGGCTGGTATAGCCGATCAACCCTCGATCTCCTCGCGCAACATCTCCAGCGTCAGCCATCGCTCTTCCGCCTCTGCCAAGCTCTCCTGCGCGACTTGCAATGCCTGGGTCACGGTCGCAAACCGCTCCGGATCGCGCGCGTACAGATCGGGGTCGCCCAGCCGCAGGCTCAGATCGGCAGCTTCGGACTGCAGCTCAGCGATCTGGGCTGGCAGGGTCTCGAGCGCGTAGCGGTCCTTGAACGTCATCCGGCGTGGCCGCACCGCCTGCTGTGGCGGACTTTTGGCCACCGGCCGTGGTCGTGGCACGGCAGGAACCGGAACCGCCGGCCGCGAGCCGCGCTGCGCCAGCATGTCGGTGTAGCCGCCGGCGTATTCGATCCATCGCCCGCCGCCCTCGGCCGCGATCACCGAGGTCACCACGCGATCGAGAAAATCGCGGTCGTGGCTGACCAGCAGCACGGTCCCCGGATACTCGGCCAGCCGCTCCTGGAGCAGGTCGAGCGTCTCGAGATCCAGGTCGTTGGTGGGTTCGTCGAGCACCAGCAGGTTGGACGGTCGGGCGAAGGCGCGAGCCAGGGTCAGGCGGCCGCGCTCGCCGCCGGACAGCACCCCGACCGGCGTGTTGGCCTGCTCCGGACCGAACAGAAAATCCCGCATGTAGCCGACGACGTGACGGCGCTGGCCGTCCACCACCACCGTGTCGCCGTGCCCGCCGGTCAGCGCCTGGGCGAGCGTCTGCGCCGGGTCGAGCGTCTCCCGCCCCTGGTCCAGCGTCACCTGTTCCAGATTGGTGCCGAGCCGGACCTCGCCAGAATCGGGCGCGAGCGCGCCGGTCAGCAATTTCAGCAGCGTCGTCTTGCCGGCGCCGTTGGGTCCGACGATGCCGACCCGGTCGCCGCGCATGATGCGGGTGGTCACGTCCCGCACCACCATGCGGTCGCCAAACGACTTCGCCACGGCTTCCGCAACGATGACCAGTCGTCCCGCCAGGTCCGCCTGTGCGGCTTCCAACCGCACCGTGCCCTGCCGCGCGCGTTGCTGCTTTCGTCGCTCGCGCAGTGCATGCAGGTTCGCCAGCCGCCTCTGGTTGCGCTTGCGCCGTGCGGTGACGCCATAGCGCAGCCAGTCCTCTTCCATCGCGATCTTGCGACCGAGTTTGTGCCGCTCGCTCTCCTCCTGCTCCAGCACCTCGTCGCGCCAGGCCTCGAAGGCGCCAAAGCCGCGGTCCAGCGTGCGGGTGATGCCGTTGTCGAGCCAGACCGTGGCACGGGACATGCGCTCCAGCAGGCGACGATCGTGGCTGATGAGCACGAGGCCGGAGCGCATGGCGGCCAGTTCGCTTTCCAGCCACTCGATGCCGGGCAGGTCAAGGTGGTTGGTTGGCTCGTCCAGCAGCAGAATATCAGGCGAAGGCGCCAGCACGCGGGCCAGCGCGGCACGCCGCGCCTCACCGCCGGACAGCGTGGCGGGTGCTTCATCGCCGGTGAGACCGAGTTGCTCCAGCAGATAGCGCGAACGGTGCCGGTCCGCGTCCGCGTCGCCGACCAGCCCCGCCTCGACATAGGCCAGCGTGGTTGCGAACCCGGACAGGTCAGGTTCCTGCGGCAGATAGCGGATCGTGGCGCCGGGCTGGGCGAACCGGCGGCCGCCGTCCGGCTGGATCAGGCCGGCCGCGATGCGCAGCAAGGTGGACTTGCCGGAGCCGTTGCGTCCGACCAGGCACAGCCGATCGCCGCCGGAGACCGCCAGGCCGGCGCCGTCCAGCACCGGCGAGGTGCCGAAGCTGAGGCGGATGTCCTGTAGCAGGAGCAAGGGTGGCGGCATGGAGGGAGTCTATCAGGTTCAGTCCGTGCGATCGAAGCAGCGCTTGGCGCCCCTGCCGGCCAAATCACTACCGCGGGTCGCATCGCACGAAATTTCAACCGCAGATGCACGCTGACGCACGCAGATGAAAGCGGAGACAAAGACCGTGGATAACGCGGTCACGGTTGGCCTTCCCTTGGTCGGTTGGCTCCGCCTTCATCTGCGTGCATCCGCGGTTGATATTGCTTACTTGCTCGACCATGACCGGTATCAAGGGCTGAGTAGGTTGGTGACATGGTCGGGCAATGCTGTATGGTCTCGGCACCGCGTGGCCGCCACGCCGAAGCAACCTCAAGAGGCAGACATGTCGCTCACCAACGCCCCCGATCCAGCAGTGCGCCAGGCCGTGGTGCAGCAGGATCTCGACACCGTCCTGCACCCGATCGTGCAGCACAAGGTGCTCGAGACCAGGCAGATGGTCGTCGCCGGCGCCCAGGGCTCGACTGTGTTCGACGCCGACGGAACCAGCTACCTCGATGCCATGGCCGGGCTGTGGTGCGTCAATATCGGCTATGGCCGGGTCGAGCTGGCCGAGGTGGCGGCGGAACAGATCAGGCAGTTGTCGTACTTCCCGCACACCGCGATGAACGCACCGGCCGCGGCACTGGCGGGGAAGATCAACGGATTGATGGGCGGCGGGTATCACACCTATTTCGTCAATTCCGGCTCCGAGGCGAATGAGGCCGGGTTCAAGATCGCACGGCAGTACATGAAGCATGAGTACCCCGAGCACTATCGCTTCAAGACCATCAGCCGGTACTTTGCCTATCACGGCACCACGCTCGCAACGCTGGATGCCGGAGGAATGGGCGAGCGCAAGGCAAAGTTCGAGCCTTTCTCAGGGGATTTCGTGCATGTTGCCCACCCGTATTGCTATCGCTGCCCATTCGGCCTGACCTATCCGAGCTGTGGTCTGGCCTGCGTGAAGAACATGGAGACCACGATCCTCGGCGAAGGTCCGGAAACTGTGGCCGAGGTGCTCGTCGAGCCGATCATGAGCGGCGTCGGCGTCGCGGTGCCGCCCGACGAATACCTGCCGGAAGTCGAGAGCCTGTGCCGGAAATACGGTATCCTTCTGCACGTCGACGAAGTGATCAACGGCTTCGGCCGAACCGGCAAGATGTTCGCCCACCAGCATTACGGGGTCTCGCCCGACATCATTGCGATCGCCAAGGGAATCTCGAGCGCCTATCTGCCGATCGCGGCGACCGTGGTGAAGAACGGCGTGTTCGAAAGCTTCTACGGAGAGGCCTCGGAAAATCGCCAGGTCGCGCAGGTGAACACCTACGGCGGCCACCCGGTCTCTGCCGCCGTCGCGGTGCGCAACATCGAGATCATGGAGGGCGAGCGACTGGTCGAGCGGTCGGCCGAAATCGGCGCCTATCTGCTCGACGGGCTGCGTACCTTGATGCGACACAAGGTGGTCGGCGACGTGCGCGGCAAGGGCCTGCTGCTGGGCCTGGAACTGGTGAAGGACCGAACCACCAAAGAACCTGTCGGTGCGGAACAGATCTCGGCGGTCGTCGACTTCTGTCGCGACAACGGGCTGTTGGTCGGTCGTGCCGGAGGCGGTCGTCGTTATGGCAACACGATCACGCTGTCGCCGCCTTTGGTGATCACGCGCGCGGAATGCGATCGGATCGTGGAAACCCTGGACCGGGCGCTGGCGTCACTCAAACCGGATTGAACGCCACGCGCGTAACGTCGCGCAGCGGACACGAACAAACTCAGACCGGGAGCGTGTTCGAGGGGTTTGCGTCCGATAACAGAGTGCCTTAGACCTACTGAACGCGGTCGAATACAGATAGAGGGGATCCGTCATGCGCGAAGTATGCCTTGTTGCCCTCATTGCGATGCTGGCCAGTGGTTCGGTTCTCGCCCAGCCTGCGACCGGGACCGGCGCCACGGCCCAGCCCCGGCGTTCCTACGGACCTCCGATCGATCATGGACCTTTCACCCCGGAGGCGAACGCGGCCTTCCAGGGGGGCGGCATGATCCTGCAGGGCGCACCCGGCGCGCCGGCCCCGAGGCCCGAACCCACGCCGCCAGGACAGACACCGCGCAACATGGTCCCGCCGTAATAGCTCAGGGGTATGAGCCTTCACGCCGCGTGGGAGATTTGCGGGCCGAAAGTGGCGCGTCGGCGATAAACGTTACAGTCAGCTCATCGGGTTGTCAGGTCGTCCGTAGCTCTGTTCGGGTATTGCACCCCATCAATGTGGCACACGATCGACCTCGCGCTCGTCGATTTCATCCGCGACCACGCGGTCCGGTGCATTCCGGTGGGCGTGGACCAATAGAGTTGGACGATCGCCCGGTGCCATAGCGACGAGGGTAACGTCGACTATCAACCGGTTGGTGCGGCAGGACCTCGCAGAAGTTCCGTAACAGACTTCGTTCGTTGACGGATGCACGCCCGAGCATTACCCATCCCACCCCGCGTGGCCACCTCAGGCGCGGAATACGGAGTCTATCCCGCGCGATGCTGCGCCGCTTCGAAAAGCTGCTCGACCCAACCGCCCGGTCGCCGGAACCGCCGCCGACCGAGGGGCTGTGGCCGTTCTACTGGCAGTTCATCCGTCAGGTCCGTCCGCTGGTCGTCGCGCTGTTCGGGTTCGGCGGGCTGATCGCGATGCTGGACGTGACCATCCCCGCCTTCATCGGCCGCGTCGTCGGCCTGGTTTCCTCCCACACCCCCGCGGCGCTGCTGCACGAGGCCTGGCCGCAGCTCGCCGTCATGGCCGGCGTGCTGTTGCTGGTACGGCCGCTGGTGTTCATGGGCCACGTGGTGCTGATCAACCAGGTCGTGAACCCCGGCCTGTCCAACATGGTCCGCTGGCAGAACCACTGGCACGTGGTGCGGCAGAGCTGGACGTTCTTCCAGAACGATTTCGCCGGGCGCATCGCTAACCGGGTGTTGCAGACCGGCCCGTCGCTCCGCGAGAGCCTGGTGATGGCGTTCGACGCCGCATGGTACATCGTGGTGTACGGCAGCAGCGCGCTGGTGCTGCTCGCCTCGGTCGACTGGCGCCTGACGCCGCCGATCCTGCTGTGGTTCGTGGGCTATGCCTGCCTGCTGAGCTATTTCGTGCCGCGGCTGCGCGAACGCTCGCGCGCGGTATCCGAGATGCGCTCGAATCTGACCGGGCGCGTGGTGGACAGCTACACCAACATCCTGACCGTGAAGCTGTTCTCGCGCGCTCGAGACGAGGACGCGTTCGTGCGCGAGTCGATCGACCTGCACACCGACGCGTTCCGCAACCAGACCCGGATGACCACCGGCTATGTCGTGATGCTGTCGCTGATGAACGCCACGCTGATCGTCTCCACCGCGACGCTGGCGATCTGGCAGTGGAGCAGCGGCCGCATCTCGGTCGGTTCGGTGGCGATGGTGCTGCCGCTGTCCTGGCAGATCACCAACATGGCAGGCTGGGTGGCGCGCAGCGTTACCTCGATCTTCGAGAACATCGGCACCGTGCAGGACGGCATGCGCTCGATCGCGGTGGAGCGGCAGATGCCGGATCCGCCGGACGCGCGCGAACTTCGCGTTACCCGGGGAGAAATCCGGTTCGAGAACCTGCACTTCGACTATGGGCGCGTACCATACCCGGGACGCGGCGGCGTGCTGCACGGCATCGACCTGCGGATCGCGCCGGGCGAGCGCGTCGGGCTGGTCGGGCCGTCGGGCGCCGGCAAATCGACGCTGGTGAACCTGCTGCTGCACTTCTATGATCCCGAGCGCGGCCGTATCCTGATCGACGGTCAGGACATCGCCACGGTCACGCAAGAGAGCCTGCGCACGCAGATCGCGATGGTGACGCAGGACACCTCGTTGCTGCACCGCTCGATCAGCGAGAACATCCGCTACGGGCGCCCGCAGGCAACGCAGGCGATGATCGAGGACGCCGCGCGCCGCGCCGAAGCCCACGCGTTCATTGTGGGCCTCGAGGACTGGCACGGCCGGCATGGCTACGATGCGCATGTCGGCGAGCGCGGCGTGAAGCTGTCCGGCGGGCAGCGGCAGCGAGTGGCACTGGCGCGGGTGATCCTGAAGGACGCGCCGATCCTGGTGTTGGACGAAGCCACTTCGGCGCTGGATTCCGAGGTCGAGGCGGCGATCCAGAGCCAACTCGACGGGCTGATGGATGGCCGCACCGTGATCGCGATCGCGCACCGCCTGTCGACGATCGCGCGGATGGACCGGCTGGTGGTGCTGGATCATGGGCGGATCGTCGAGGCCGGCACCCATGCCGAGCTGTTGGCGCATAACGGCACCTACGCGCGTCTGTGGCACCGCCAGTCCGGTGGATTCACGCCGGAGCTGATCGACGTCACAGCGAAATAACCGGCCATGAAAGTCTTCGTCTTCGATCTGCTTGCCTACGGCGAACACCTCGATCACCTGAAGGTCGGCAACGAGCTGCCCTATCCGCTGCCCTCACAGCATTTCAAATCGGACGTGGCGGTGCGCAGCTACGCCGAGCATCTGGATGCGTGGGAGGAGATCGACCGGCTGGGTTACGACGGCCTGGGCTTCAACGAGCATCATTGCTCACCCTATGGGCTGATGAACTCGCCCAACCTGATGGCCGCTTCCGCGGCGCAGCGCACCAAGCGGGTAAAACTGCTGATCTACGGCAACCTGCTGCCGCTGCACGAGCCGCTGCGGCTGGCGGAAGAGCTGGCGATGCTCGATTGCCTGTCGAACGGCCGGCTGATCTCTGGTTTCGCCCGCGGCATCCCGCGCGAATACCAGGTGCACAACGTCGCCCTCGCGGAATCGCGCGCCCGGTTCGAGGAAGCCTACGACATCGTCACCCGCGCCTGGACCGAGGATATTTTCTCGTATCACGGCAGGTTCTGGTCGTATCGCGACGTCGCGCTGTGGCCGCGTCCGGTGCAGCGGCCGCACCCCGAGATCTGGATGCCGATCGTCGGCAGCAAGGAATCCATCGAGTTCGCGGCGAAGCACAATATCCGCATCACGCCAGGGCTGGCGCCCGGCGGACTGCAGGATGACATCATCCGTTATTACGCCAAATGTCTCGCCGCGAACGGTCACGCGATCACGCCGGACCACCTGTCGCTCGGCTTGTCGGTCTATGTCGCCGACAGCAAGGCGCAGGCGGTGAAGGAATGCGGCCCGTATCTGCTGTATTTCAACCGCACGCTGTTCAGCCACGGCAACTTCACCGAAACCAGTCTGCAGCGGCAGGCCGGCTACACCTCCGACGCCTCGACCGACTACGTTCGCCCGGAGAACCTGCATTCCGCGCAGCATGCGCGCGAGGATTTCCGCAACACGACGATGGAGGATGTGGCGCGGCTGGCCGAACGGTTGCCGTGGGGCACGCCGCAGGAGGTGGCGCAGCGCATCATCGCACTGGCCGACCACACCGGTGCCAACAGCGTGCAGGTCGGCTTCAACCGCGGGGCCATGCCGCAGGAGATGTTCCTGGAACAGATCCGCCGCTTCGCCCACGACGTGCTGCCGATCGTGCAGGCGCATCAGGTGACACGCGTGCCATTGGCGCAATAGGACGGGAGGAACCAACAATGGCGCGCGGATACGCCTCCAGCGCCGAGACGGCGCTGGGAAGCCAACCTGTAGGCGCGCTGCAGATCCGCGTCGCGATCCTGTGCGCGCTGGCGCAGGGGTTCGACGGCTACGACATCAGCGCGGTCGGCATGGCCGCGCCGTCGCTGTCGCACGCCTGGAACGTGGCGCCCGCGGCGTTCGCCAGCGCATTCGTCATGTCCAACGTCGGGGTCATGGTGGGTGCACTGGCATCTGGCCCCGCCGGCGATCGGTTGGGACGCAAGCCTGTCATTCTCGCCAGCCTGTTGCTGCTCGGCGTATTCTCGTTCGCCACCGCGTATGCTGGCTCGATCCCGATGCTGGCCTTCCTGCGCTTCATGACCGGTATCGGCATCGGCGCGCTGATGCCGTCGACCGTCGCGTTGACCTCCGACTATGCACCGGACCGGCTGCGCGCAACCGTGACCATGTGGGTGTTCGCCGGCAATCCGCTGGGCGGCTTCCTCGGCGGCCAGCTTATCGCACCGCTGCTGCCGATGTTCGGCTGGCAGGTCATCTTCCACATCGGCGGCGCCCTGCCGCTGCTGCTGTTCCCGGTGGTACTGCTGTGGCTGCCGGAGTCGCCGCGCTTCCTGCTGGCGCACGGCAGGCGCTCGCCCGCGGCGCTGCGCGTGCTTGCCAGGCTGGGCATCGATCCTGCGAGCACGGGCCCTGTGCAGCACCTCGACGTGGCGCGCGGCAACCCGGTCACGGCGCTGTTCCGCGACGGCTATGCGCTGCGGACCGTGCTGTTCTGGATCATGTTCTTCGCCAGCCTGCTCAGCCTGTACCTGATTGGCTTCTGGCTGCCCACGGTGCTGCATCTGGAGGGGTTCTCCCCAGCCGAGGCTGTGTTCGCGTCCAGTCTCTACAGTGCCGGCGGCGCGCTCAGCGTGCTGATACTCGGACCGCTGGCAACCAGACTCGGGACGGATCGCGTGCTGATCGCCTGCCTGGCGAGCGGGATCGTCGTCATCGCGGCCGTCGCACTGGGCCAGTTGCCATACCTGGTGCTGCTGGCGGCGATCTTTGTGATGGGCGTTTGTGTGGTCGGCGGCCAATTGGGCGCGAACGGATTGTCCGCCGCGAAATACCCCGCGCGTATGCGCAACACCGGCGTCGGCTGGGCCCTGGGTATCGGCCGGCTGGGAGGCATTTTCGGCCCGGGGCTCGGCGGCTTTCTGCTGGCGCAGGGCTGGCAGGCGCCGCACATCCTGCTGTGTGCCTGCCTCACCGCCGCCATCGCCGCGATTTGCGTCGTCCTGCTGCAATTGCCCGCGGCACAGGTGGAAGGCGAACCTGTTCTGACCCAATCGCGCTGAACTGGATCAGCCGAGCTGCCGGCGGACCAGTTCGGCGATGCGGCGCAGTTCGGCTGGAGGCAACTTGCCGACCACGGTGTAACCGATGCTCTTGTCGATCCAGGCGCAGCCATCGACGTGGGCGAAATCGACATGCTGGATCGGCATGCTCGCCGCCGCGTCCAACGGCAGGACGAACACCGTGAGCCTCACTCCTTGCGGATCGTCGTACATGAACAGACCCGCGGGGCCGTCCTGCGTGGCGGCGAGGCGCCCGCCCATGTAGCTGTAGCCGTCGGCCGACAGATCGGGCGGCGCCACCTGGTGGTTCAGTCGGTTCGACACCCAGCGCGCCAGGTCGTCGCGCTGCTGGGCGCCCAGTTCGGTCGGCCGCCGGCGATCGGCGGTATAGACCACGTGGTTGGCCACCGCCTGCTGTGCCAGCAACGTGATCACGGCTGCCGGCGGAGGCTGACCGCCGCGCAGCAGCCATCCCCCGGCGCCGCCCAGGCCGAACGCCAACAGGACCGACGCTGCTGCCCGCCAAGGGAATCCCCGCCTTCCCGGCCGCTGCTGGATCAGCCGCTCCAGGCCGAGCCGCGGCGGGACCGGTTCGGCCGCCACCGGTGCGAACGCCGCCCGCAGCGCCTCACGCTGGTCGCGCCACGCTGCGACCCGGCGGGCGACGTCCGGCTGCTCGTGCAGATAGTGCAGCACCGCGGGCTGGCGCTGCGGTTCGAGCTGGCCGTCGATCCAGGCGTGCAGGTCTTCCTCGGGGATCGGCCGGGCGGGGCCGCTCATTTGACCCTCCGCAGCACGGGCCGCGCCTCCGGCTCCTCGGTCAACTGGCGCAGCCGCTCGCGGCCGCGGGCCAGCCGCGACATCACCGTGCCGATAGGAATGCCCAGCACATTGGCGGCATCGGCGTAGGAGAGGTCTTCGACCGAGACCAGCAGGATGACGCTCCGTTGCTCCACCGGAAGCGCGTTCAGCCCACGAATGAGATCGCGCCACTGCAGGCCGCTCTCCTGCTCCGGACGTAAGCTCATGGCGGCTTCGTGGGTCTCATCGAGCGGTTCGCCGGCGGGACGTGCCTTGGCGCGGCGCAACTGGCTGATGAACAGGTTGTGCATGATGGCGAACAGCCAGGCCCTCACATCGGCGTCATCGCGGCGCGTGTGCAGCTTGTCCAGCGCGCGGACCAGACAATCGTGCACCAGGTCATCGGCATCGTCGCGGTTGCGCAGCAGCGCCGCGGCGTAGCGACGCAGCGCCGGGATGCAGGCCTCGATCCGGGTCAGGACGCCGGAGACGGTCACGGCATGATCGGCTCCGCTGTTCGCCCGCGATGATGGGCTCTGCACATCGGCAGCGTCTCCTGCGCCACCCGGGTACCGGACGCCCCTGATGGCGCTTTATTCCATCCCGCGCGGCGGCTGGACGTCGGGCGGTCGGTGACCGAAGCTGCGTCGACTGAAAGAGGGCCCGCCATGAAGATCACCAAGGTTGAACCGCTGCTGCTGGACCGGTTCCTGTATGTCCGCGTCAGCACCGACGCGGGCATTACCGGGATAGGCGAGTCGGGCACCTGGGGCCAGCTCGAGGCCTCCGCCGCCTCGATCACCAAATACGGCGATTACCTGATTGGCAAGGACCCGTTCCCGATCGAGCACCACTGGAATGTCATGCTGCGGGCCAATCATTTCACTGGCGGCGCGATCACCGGAGCGGTGTCGGCGATCGACATCGCCTTGTGGGACATCAAGGGCAAGGCATTCGGCGTGCCGGTGTACGAGCTGCTGGGCGGGCGGATGCGCCACAAGGCACGCCTCTACGGGCACGTGAAGGGCCGCACGATCGAGAAGCTGGTGGAAGAAGCGGTGCGGCTGAAGCAGGCCGGCTTCACCGCGCTGGGGCACCTGAACCCGCTGCTCGACGAGGGCGAGGACGAACCGTATTACAAGCCGCACGCCGCGAAGATCGAGGAGG
>DASXNR010000184.1:0-2711 GCA_036494925.1 Acetobacteraceae bacterium | reverse complement strand
CGAATGCACCTCGTCCGGCACATCCTCGCGCGCCAGATTCGCCAGCGCCTCGGCCGCGGCGATCTTCATCGCCTCGTTGATCGTGCTGGCACGCACGTCGAGCGCGCCGCGGAAGATGTAGGGAAAGCCCAGGACGTTGTTGACCTGATTGGGATAGTCGCTGCGGCCGGTGGCGATGATCGCGTGCGGGCTGGCATCGCGAGCCTCTTCCGGGGTGATCTCGGGATCCGGATTCGCCATCGCGAAGATAATCGGCTTGTCGGCCATGCGACGAACCATGTCCTTGGTCACCGCACCTTTCACCGACAGCCCGAAGATCACATCGGCGCCGTCCAGCGCATCGGTCAGCGTGCGCGCGCGGGTGGCGGCGGCGTGGGCGGACTTCCACTGGTTCATGCCGTCGGTGCGGCCCTGATAGACCACGCCCTTGGTATCACACAGCACGACGTGCTCAGGGCGCATGCCCATCGCCTTCAACAGCTCGACGCACGCGATGCCCGCGGCGCCGGCACCGTTCACCACCAGTTTCGTGTCACGCAGTTCGCGTCCGGTCAGGTGGCAGGCGTTGATCAATCCCGCCGCGGCGACGATGGCGGTGCCGTGCTGGTCGTCGTGGAACACCGGGACGTCCATCAGTTCGCGCAACCGCTGCTCGATCACGAAGCACTCCGGGGCCTTGATGTCCTCCAGGTTGATGCCGCCGAAGCCGGCCAGGAAGCGCACCGCGTTCACCACGTCATCGACATCCTCGGAACCGATCTCGAGATCGATGCCGTCGATGTCGGCGAAGCGCTTGAACAGCGCGATCTTGCCTTCCATCACCGGCTTGGCCGCCACCGCGCCGAGATTGCCCAGGCCAAGTACCGCGGTGCCATTCGATACCACCGCGACCATGTTGCCCTTGGCGGTGTAATCGTAGGCGAGTGCCGGATCGCGCTGGATGTGCAGGCACGGTTCGGCGACGCCTGGCGAATAGGCAAGCGAGAGGTCGCGCGCGGTGGTGATCGGCTTGGAGATGCGGGTCTCCAGCTTTCCGGGTCGCCCCGACGAATGCAGCGCCAGCGCCTCTTCCGCCGAGATGTGCGCGGTACGCGTGTCGATGCTGCCGTCGGCCATGGATGGTTTCCTCATGGGGCGCCATTGCGCACTGTCCATCGCATCATGCCGACGTCGACCGCGTTATGGAAGCGGCCGGAATTCCGGCGTGGCATCAGTTGGCGATACCGCTGTTCGCGCGCAGCGGGGGGCGTTGGGGCACGGATCATCCGCAAGGCTCCTGCCGCCGCTACTGATCCTTGACTACCTCTGCATTAACGTCGGAAATGTCGGCCTGACCATGAACGAGCGCCTGGGCTCGTCGGCTGCGGTGTCAGGCTTTGGCGGCGGCGTGATTAATTAACGACTTCGCGGGCCATACCGACGAGGGGGAAACGAATATGGATGCGAGTGCGTCAACTCTGCGGTCGATCGAGCCAATCGAGCGGGAGATTATCAAGCGGGTGACATGGCGGCTGATGCCGCTGCTCATGCTGGGTTATTTCTGTGCTTATCTTGACCGCTCGAACGTGGGTATGGCCGCGACGACCATGGTCAAGTATCTGGGGTTCACCAACGCGGTGTTCGGCTTTGGCGCGGGACTATTCTTCCTGGGCTACTTCCTCGCTGAGATACCGAGCAACCTGATTCTCAACAAGGTGGGTGCGCGGCGCTGGATCGCCCGCATCCTGCTCACCTGGGGAGTCATCGCCGCCCTGACCGGCTTCGTGTGGGACGAGTGGAGCTTCTACGCCAACCGCATCCTGCTAGGGCTGGCCGAGGCCGGGTTCTATCCGGGCGTGCTGCTGTATCTGACCTGGTGGTTCCCTTCGTACTATCGGACGCGGATGATGGGCGTGTTCCAGTCAGCCAGCGTCATCTCGCTGTTCGTCGGGCCGCCGATCGGCGGGCTGTTGCTGCTCATGCAGGGTTGGCTGGGCCTGCAGGGCTGGCAGTGGCTGTTCATCATCGAGGGTCTGCCGCCAATCATCATGTGCTTCGTGATATGGCGCTTTCTGACGGACCGGCCGACGGACGCGGAATGGCTACGGCCGGAGCAGCGGACCTGGTTGCAGCAACGGCTGGACTCGGAGCACGCGCAGCGCGAGGCAGTCCGGAAATACTCACTTGGCCAGGCGTTCAGCAATCCGAAGTTGTGGCTGCTGACGCTGGCCTATGTCGGCCAGAACGGGTCCAGCTACGGACTGGTGTTTTTCCTGCCGCTGATCGTCAAGGGACTTGGGGTACCCACTGATTGGATCGGGCTGGTCAGCGCGCTGCCCTATATGTGTGCTTTCGTGGCGATGATCTACTGGGGCTACCACTCCGATGTCCACGGCGAGCGGACCTGGCACGTCGCGGGTGCGGCTCTGGTCGCCGCCGGAGGGCTGGCGGCTTGCGTTCTCATCGGTGTCGGCCATCCGGTCTTGACGATGGTCGCGCTTTGCATCGCCATGATGGGTCAGCAATCCCTGGTCCCGACGTTCTGGTCGCTGCCGAGCGCCATGCTGACCGGCGTCGCGGCGGCGGGTGGCCTGGCCATGATCAACGCCGTCGGCAACCTGGGCGGATGGCTCGGACCATCCGTCTATGGCCTGATCAAGGATGCGACCGGCAGCGCCGATATCGGGTTGCTGTGCCTGGCGATAGGGCCGCTCATTACCGCCATCGCGGTG
>DASXNR010000183.1:0-21447 GCA_036494925.1 Acetobacteraceae bacterium | reverse complement strand
GTTCGCCGATCCCCAATAAAAAGGCCGGCGGTACGTTAGCACCGCCGGCCTTGGGATCAATTCAGCAGGTTGACCGCGTTTACTCGGCCGCCTTCACCTCTTCGGTGATCTGCGGCGTGGTGCCCATGCTCAGCGTCCGCTGATCGCGGCCGGCAGCGATCGCCCGCAGCCGGTTCATCACCGAGCCCGTGCCCGCCGGGATCAGCCGCCCGACGATCACGTTCTCCTTCAGCCCGGTCAGGCTGTCGGTCTTGCCCGCCGTTGCGGCCTCAGTCAGCACCCGCGTCGTCTCCTGGAACGAAGCCGCCGAGATGAAGCTGTTGGTCTGCAACGACGCCTTGGTGATACCTTGCAGCACCGGCATCTCCTGTGCCGGCTTGTCGTCGCGGCCGAGCCTGGCGTTCACCGCATCGAATTCGGTGCGGTCCACCTGCTCCCCGGCCAGGAACGTCGTGTCGCCCGGATCGAGGATCTCAACCTTCTGCAGCATTTGGCGGACGATGACCTCGATGTGCTTGTCGTTGATCTTCACGCCCTGCAGCCGGTAGACGTCCTGGATCTCGTTCACCAGGTAGTCCGACAGCGCCTCGACGCCGAGGACCTTCAGGATGTCGTGCGGCACGCGCGGGCCGTCGACCAGCGGGTCGCCCTTGCGAACGAAGTCGCCCTCCTGCACCGAGACGTGCTTGCCCTTGGGGATCAGGTACTCGGTTTCCTCGGTTGTCTCGTCGTTCTTGACGATGATGCGGCGCTTGTTCTTGTAGTCCTTGCCGAACTCCACCCGGCCGTCGGTCTCGGCGATGACCGCGTGATCCTTCGGCCGGCGCGCCTCGAACAATTCCGCCACGCGCGGCAGACCGCCGGTGATGTCGCGGGTCTTGCTGCCCTCGCGCGGAATGCGCGCCAGCACGTCGCCCGCCGCCACCTGTGCGCCGTTATCGACCGAGAGGATCGAATCAGGTGACAGAAAGTAGCGCGCATCGGTGTTGTTCGGCAGCCGCAGCACCTCGCCATTCTCATCCTTGAGCTGCAACCGCGGCCGCAGATCGACGCTCTTGGCGCCCTGCTTGTAATCGACCACCACCTTCGAAGTGAGCCCGGTGACCTCGTCCATCCGCTCGACCAGCGTGATGCCCTCGATCAGGTCGATGTATTCGACCTTGCCGGCACGCTCGGTGATGATCGGCAGGGTGTACGGATCCCACTCCGCCAGCTTCTGGCTGCGCGCCACCTGCTGGCCTTCATCGACCAGCAGCCGCGCGCCATAGGGCACGCGGAAGCGCGCACGCTCGCGCTGCTTGTCGTCGGTCAGGACGATTTCGCAGTTGCGCGACATCACCACCGGCGTACCCTGGCTGTTCATCACCACGTTGCGGTTCTTCACCGTCACCGTGCCCTCGTGGCTTGCCTCCACGTTCGACTGCTCGGCACCACGCTGCGCCGCGCCGCCGATGTGGAAGGTGCGCATGGTCAACTGCGTGCCCGGCTCGCCGATCGACTGCGCGGCGATCACACCCACTGCCTCGCCGATGTTCACCGGCGTGCCGCGGGCCAGATCACGCCCGTAGCAGTGTCCGCAGACGCCGATCCGGGAATCGCAGGTCAGCACCGAGCGGATCTTCACCGCCTCGACCCCGGCCTTCTCAATCTGATCGGCCGCATCTTCCTCGATCAGCGTGTTGCCCGGAACCAGCACCTCGTTGGTGACCGGATCCAGCACGTCCTCAGCCGCGGTGCGGCCCAGGATGCGCTCGGACAGCGCCGAGACCACCTCGCCGCCATCCATCACCGCGCGCACGGTCAGGCCGCGCTCGGTCCCGCAGTCTTCCTCGACGATGATGCAGTCCTGCGCCACGTCAACCAGGCGGCGCGTGAGGTAGCCGGAGTTCGCCGTCTTCAACGCGGTGTCGGCCAGTCCCTTGCGGGCACCGTGGGTGGAGTTGAAGTACTCCAGCACCGACAGGCCTTCCTTGAAGTTGGCGATGATCGGCTGCTCGATGATCTCGCCCGACGGCTTTGCCATCAGCCCGCGCATGCCGGCAAGCTGACGCATCTGCGCCGGCGAGCCACGCGCACCCGAGTGGCTCATCATCCACACCGAGTTGGTCTGTGTGCCGATCTCCTGCTTGGAGATTTCCTTCATCATCGCGCCGGCGACTTCGTCCGTGCAGCGCGACCAGGCGTCCACCACTTTGTTGTAGCGCTCGCCCGCGGTGATCAGACCGTCCTGATACGGCTGCTCGAACTCCTTCACCTCCGACTGGGTGTGATGGATCATCTCGTCCTTCTCGACCGGGATGATCAGGTCATCCTTGCCGAACGAGATGCCGGCCTTCGCCGCCTGTCCGAAACCGAGACCCATCAGCCGGTCGGCGAAGATCACGCACTCCTTCTGGCCGCAATGGCGATACACCATGTCGATCACGTCGGAGACGCTCTTCTTGGTGAGCTGCTTGTTGATCAGATCGAACGGCACGTTGGGATGCTTCGGCAGGATCTGCGCGATCATCATACGCCCCGGCGTGGTCACTTCCACTCTCCGCACCGGATTGCCGCCGGCATCGATCGTCTCATAGCGCGCCTTGATCTTGTCGTGCATGCCGACCGCACCGGCGAACAGCGCATACTCGATCTCGCCGATGGTGCCGAACGCCGGCGCGTCCTGGTCGGCAATCGCCTGGAATTCGGGCGTCTCCAGCGACAGATAGTAGATGCCCAACACGATGTCCTGCGAGGGCACGATGATCGGCTTGCCGTTGGCGGGGCTGAGGATGTTGTTGGTCGACATCATCAGCACGCGAGCCTCGAGCTGCGCTTCCAGCGACAGCGGCACGTGCACCGCCATCTGGTCGCCGTCGAAGTCGGCGTTGAACGCGGTGCAGACCAGCGGATGCAACTGAATCGCCTTGCCCTCGATCAGCACCGGCTCGAACGCCTGGATGCCCAGCCGATGCAGCGTTGGCGCACGGTTCAGCATCACCGGATGCTCGCGGATGACTTCCTCGAGGATATCCCATACTTCGGGACGCTCCTTCTCCACCATCCGCTTGGCCGCCTTAATGGTGGTGGCGTGGCCGTACTTCTCCAGCTTGGAATAAATGAACGGCTTGAACAGCTCGAGCGCCATCTTCTTCGGCAGCCCGCACTGATACAGCTTCAGTTCCGGCCCGACCACGATCACCGAACGGCCCGAGTAGTCGACGCGCTTGCCCAGCAGATTCTGCCGGAACCGGCCCTGCTTGCCCTTCAGCATGTCGGACAGCGACTTCAGCGGACGCTTGTTGGCACCCGTGATGGCACGGCCGCGGCGGCCGTTGTCGAACAGCGCGTCGACGCTCTCCTGCAGCATGCGCTTCTCGTTGCGCACGATGATGTCGGGAGCGCGCAGCTCGATCAGCCGCTTCAGGCGATTGTTGCGGTTGATCACGCGGCGATACAGGTCATTCAGATCCGAGGTGGCGAAGCGGCCGCCATCCAGCGGGACCAGCGGCCGCAACTCGGGCGGGATCACCGGCACCACGTCAAGGATCATCCACTCCGGACGTGCACCGGAATCGGCGAACGCCTCGATCAGCTTCAGGCGCTTCACCAGCTTCTTGCGCTTGGCCTCGGAGCTGGTCTCCTTGAGGTCGCCGCGCAGCTTCACCTTCTCTTCGTCGAGAACGATCTTGTGCAGCACCTTCTTGATCGCTTCGGCACCGATGCCGACCTCGAACTGGTCCTCGCCAAATTCATCCTGCTTGGCGAGCAGCTGGTCCTCGGTGAGCAGCTGATGCACCTTGAGATCGGTGGTACCGGGTTCCAGCACCACGTAGCTCTCGAAGTAGAGGATCTTCTCCAGCTCCTTCAGCGTCAGATCGACCATCAGGCCGATCCGGCTGGGCAATGACTTCAGGAACCAGATATGCGCCACCGGCGAGGCGAGCTCGATATGTCCCATCCGCTCGCGCCGCACCTTGGCGAGCGTGACCTCGACGCCGCACTTCTCGCAGATGATGCCACGGAACTTCATCCGCTTGTACTTGCCGCACAGGCACTCGTAGTCCTTGATCGGCCCAAAGATGCGCGCGCAGAACAAGCCGTCGCGCTCCGGCTTGAAGGTGCGGTAGTTGATGGTCTCCGGCTTCTTGATCTCACCGTACGACCAGGAGCGGATCTGCTCCGGGCTCGCCATCTGGATCTTGATCTGATCGAAAGTCATTGCCTGGCCGGTCTGGCCGAGGATCTTCATGAGTTCGTTCATGCGTTCGTCACCTTCTCACGGAAGCGACAATAAGGGTCGTCAAACCCCCGCGCGAGCGGGGGCCTAGGCCTGGGTCCCCGCCTGCGCGGGGATGACGTGTATTATGCAGCCCTGCTGTCCAGATCGACGTTCAGCCCCAACGACTTCAGCTCCTTCACCAGCACGTTGAAGCTCTCCGGCACGCCGGCCTCGAAGTTGTCCTGCTCGCGCACGATCGCCTCGTAGACCTTGGTCCGTCCGGACACGTCGTCCGATTTCACCGTCAGCATCTCCTGCAGTGTGTAAGCGGCGCCATACGCCTCGAGCGCCCACACCTCCATCTCGCCGAAGCGCTGGCCGCCGAACTGAGCCTTGCCGCCCAGCGGCTGTTGTGTCACCAGCGAATACGGCCCGATCGACCGGGCGTGGATCTTGTCGTCCACCAGGTGATGCAGCTTCAGCATATAGATGTAGCCGACAGTCACCTTGCGCTCGAACGGCTCGCCGGTACGGCCATCGACCAGCACGACCTGACCGGAGGTATCCAGCCCCGCCTGCACCAGCATGCCTTCGATGTCGGACATCCGCGCGCCATCGAACACCGGCGTGGCAATCGGGATGCCCTTCTTCAGGTTCTCGCACATCTCCATGAGCTGATCGGTGTCGAGGTTGGCGATCTGGTCGCGGAATTCTTCCTCGCCATACACGTCCCGCAAACGCTCCAGCAGAGCTTCGCGTTGTGCACCGGTCCGGCGATAGGTCTCCACCAGCTCACCGATCTGCTGGCCCAGTGTGTGACACGCCCAGCCGAGATGCGTCTCGAGGATCTGCCCCACATTCATGCGCGATGGCACGCCCAGCGGGTTCAGGACCAGATCGACCGAGGTGCCATCGTCGAGGAACGGCATGTCCTCCACCGGCACCACGCGCGACACCACGCCCTTGTTGCCGTGGCGGCCGGCCATCTTGTCGCCGGGCTGCAGCTTGCGCTTCACCGCGATGAACACCTTCACCATCTTCATCACACCGGGCGGCAACTCGTCGCCGCGCTGCAGCTTCTCCACCTTGCTGTCGAACCGCGCCTGCAGCCTTCCGATCGCGGCATCGAACTCGCGCTTCAGGGTCTCAATCTCCGCCATCACCGCGTCGTCCTGCACGCCGATATGACGCCAGGCGCCGCGTGGATGCTCCGCCAGCACGTCCTCGTCGATCAACGTGCCCGCCTTGATGCCCTTGAACCCACCGGTCGCCTTGCGGCCCAGCAGCTTTTCACGCAAACGGTTGAGGAACGACCGTTCCTGAATCGCCTTCTCGTCGTCGCGGTCCTTCGCCAATCGTTCGATCTCGGCGCGCTCGATCGCCATCGCGCGTTCGTCCTTGTCGACGCCGCGGCGGCTGAACACGCGCACATCCACCACCGTGCCGGTCACACCGGGCGGGAGCTTCAGCGACGTGTCACGCACGTCGGACGCCTTCTCGCCGAAGATCGCGCGCAGCAGCTTTTCCTCCGGCGTCATCGGGCTTTCGCCCTTCGGCGTGACCTTGCCGACCAGGATGTCGCCCGGATTCACTTCCGCGCCGATATAGACGATGCCGGCCTCGTCGAGGTTCTTCAGCGCTTCCTCGCCGACATTGGGGATGTCGCGCGTGATCTCCTCCTGACCGAGCTTGGTGTCGCGCGCCATCACCTCGAATTCCTCGATGTGGATCGAGGTGAACACGTCGTCGCGCGCGATGCGCTCGGAGATCAGGATCGAATCCTCGAAGTTGTAGCCGTTCCACGGCATGAACGCGACCAGCACGTTCCGCCCGAGCGCCAGCTCGCCGAGTTCGGTGGACGGGCCATCGGCGATGATCTCGCCGTCCTGCACGACATCGCCCACCTTCACCAGCGGACGCTGGTTGATGCAGGTGGACTGGTTGGAGCGCATGAACTTGCGCAGCCGGTAGATATCGACGCCCTTGGTCGTGCCGTCGTCGTTGGTCGCACGCACCACGATGCGCGCGCCATCGATCTGGTCCACCACACCGGCGCGGCGCGCAATGATCGTGGCGCCGCTGTCGCGAGCCACCGCCGCCTCCATGCCGGTGCCGACCAGCGGCGCATCCGCCTGGATCAGCGGCACCGCCTGGCGCTGCATGTTGGAACCCATCAGCGCGCGGTTGGCGTCGTCGTTCTCCAGGAACGGGATCAGCGCCGCCGCCACCGACACCAGCTGCTTCGGCGAGACGTCGATCGCGGTGACGTCCTCGGGCCGCGCCAGGCGGAAGTCGCCCTGTTTGCGCACCGAAACCAGGTCCTCGGTGAAGCGACCGTCACCGTCCATCGGCGCGTCGGCCTGGGCGACGACCAGCTTCTCCTCCTCCATGGCGGAGAGGTAACGCGGCCCCTTCTGCACCACGCCGTCCTTCACCAGCATGTACGGCGTCTCGATGAAGCCGTACTTGTTGACCTTGGCATAGGTGGCCAGCGAGTTGATCAGACCGATGTTCGGGCCTTCCGGCGTCTCAATCGGGCAGATGCGACCGTAATGTGTCGGGTGCACGTCGCGCACCTCGAAGCCTGCACGTTCGCGCGTCAGGCCACCCGGACCCAACGCCGAGAGCCGCCGCTTGTGCGTCACCTCGGACAGCGGGTTGGTCTGGTCCATGAACTGCGACAACTGGGAGGAGCCGAAGAATTCCCGTACCGCCGCCGCCGCCGGCTTGGCGTTGATCAGGTCGTGCGGCATCACGGTGTCGATGTCGACCGAGCCCATGCGCTCGCGGATCGCCCGTTCCATGCGCAGCAGGCCGATGCGGTACTGGTTCTCCATCAGCTCGCCGACCGAGCGCACCCGGCGATTGCCGAGATTGTCGATGTCATCGATCTGGCCGCGGCCATCCTTCAGCTCGCACAGGATCTTCACCGTGCGCAGCAGGTCTTCCTTGCGCAGGACACGGATCGAATCCGGAACATCGTCGAAGCCGAGCCGCATGTTCATTTTCACCCGGCCAACCGCCGACAGATCGTAGCGGTCGCCATCGAAGAACAAGCCGCGGAACAGCGCCTCGGCGGTCTCCGGCGTCGGCGGCTCGCCCGGACGCATCACCCGGTAGATGTCGATCAGCGCATCGTCGCGGTTGGAGTTCTTGTCCACCGCCAGCGTATTGCGAATCCACGGCCCGCAGGACTGATCCACCGCCAGCGTCGGCAGCGTGGTGACGCCGGCCTCTTCCAACGCGGCGAGCTTCGGCTCGGTGAGTTCCTCACCGGCCTCGGCGTAAATTTCGCCGGTCTCTTCATTCACCAAATCCTCGGCCACGAAACGGCCGAGCAGGTCGGTGCGGCCAACCAGCACTTCCTTGGTCTTCTCGGCAATGCGCCGAGCCTGGCGCTGCGTCAGCTTGGCCTCGGCATCGGCCACCACCTCGCCGGTTTCGGCATCGACGATCGGTTCCAGCAGCTTGACGCCACGGAACGCGTCCGGATCGAATGGCCGCGCCCAGCCCTTCGCCGTGCGATCGAACACCACCTGGCCGTAGAAGTTGCCGAGGATCTCCTCCTGATCCATGCCGCGGATCTCGCCGATCTCCAGCGTCTCGCCCTTCGCCTCACGCTCGGCGCGCAGCTTTACCGTGGACGTGCCTTCCAGCGCGTAGAGCAGCGTGGTCACCGGCAGCTTCCGCTTCCGGTCGATGCGGACATAAACCAGGTCCTTGCTATCGAACTCGAAGTCGAGCCACGAGCCGCGATACGGGATCACCCGCGCCGCGAACAGGTATTTTCCCGACGAATGCGTCTTGCCCTTGTCGTGGTCGAAGAACACGCCGGGCGAACGGTGCATCTGCGAGACGATGACGCGCTCGGTGCCATTGATGATGAAGGTGCCGTTGTCGGTCATCAGCGGCATGTCACCCATGTAGACCGGCTGTTCCTTGATGTCGCGGATCGACCGCGCACCGGTGTCCTCGTCCACGTCCCACACGATCAGCCGCAGGACCACCTTCAGCGGAGCAGCATAGGTCATGCCGCGCTGGATGCACTCCTCGACGTCGTACTTCGGCTCCTCGAGCTCGTAATAGACGAACTCGAGCCGGCCGCGGCCGGCGAAGTCGTCGATCGGGAACACCCCCTTGAACACTTCCTGCAACCCGGCGTGCAGCCGGCTGTCATGGGCGACGTTCATCTGCAGGAACGCCTCATACGAGGCGCGCTGCACGTCGATCAGGTTCGGCATCGGTGCCACCTCGGGGATACGCCCGAAGCTGCGACGAATCCGCTTGCGCCCGGTAAACGACCTGCTAATTGCGTTCATGAAGTGCCCTGCCTACCTGCCCATACGTCCGTCTGCGGCCACGAAAACCCCGGCCGCCCGGGTGACGCCTCAGGGGGCGCCATCGCCGCAACGCGGAGCGGGGCGGGAACCAAGCTGATTCCCGCCCGCATCCAGATCAGATCGGGTGGCGGTGCGACGAGCCCGCGCGCCCGGTTCGGTTGGTTCAATCGTGCTACTGGACCTCCACGGAAGCTCCGGCGTCCTCCAACATCTTCTTGATCTTGGCGACCTCGTCCTTGCCGATGCCTTCCTTGACCGGCTTCGGCGCCGCCTCGACCAAGTCCTTGGCCTCTTTCAGGCCGAGACCGGTGATAGTGCGCACTTCCTTGATCACATTGATCTTTTTGTCGCCCGTCTTCGCCAGGATGACGGTGAACTCGGTCTGCTCCTCGGCCGGCGCGGCGGCGGCCGCGGCCCCGGCGGCAGGTGCAGCCGCAGCCGCCGCGACGGGCGCGGCGGCGGAGACGCCCCACTTGTCCTCGAGCAGTTTCGAGAGTTCCGACGCCTCCAAGACAGTGAGGCCGGATAGCTCGTCTACCAGCTTTTGCAGATCAGCCATTTGAGTGTGTCCCTAATTTAGTCGTTGATTGGTTCCATGCAAGGGTCAGGCCGCGGCGGCCGCCTCGCCCTCCTCGTGTTTCCTGGCGAAGGCGCCAAAAACCCGCGCAAGCTGGCCGGCCGAGCCCTGGAGGACGCCGGCGACGCGAGTCGCGGGGGTGGAAATCATCCCCACGATACGGGCACGCAGCGTATCCAGGCTTGGCAGTTCGGCCAGCGCCCGCACCCCGGACGCATCCAGCGTCTGGGGGCCAAGCGCCCCGCCGATCAGCACAAGCTTGTCGTTGGTCCTGGCGAACTCGACGGTCGCCTTCGCCGCCGCTACCGGGTCGGTCGACCACGCGAGCGCGGTCGGTCCCTTCAGCATCGGCGTCAGGCCGTCGAATCGGGTCCCTTCCAGGGCGAGGTGGGCCAGGCGGTTCTTCGCGACCCTGAAGGTCACGCCGGCGGTCCGCATGCGGCGCCTGAGCTCCGTCGCCTCGGCGACCGTGAGACCCGTGTTGTGGGTGACCACGATCATCGAGGTGGCGGCAAGCGCCTCGTGCAGACCGGCGACGAACTCGCGCTTTTCAGTCCGGTCCACGTATCGTCTCCAGTTCCCCGGGACAAGCCCGGGGACAAGGGCCAGACGCGATTGGACCGCGCCGGGCCGGGTTGCCCAGGTTCGCCTGTCCTGGAAGCCGGAACCAACCCACGGACCGGGTCCGTGGGTCATCCCCGTCTCCCGCTCGCGGACCTTGCGGTCCATTAAAGCCCCGAGGGGCAACGCGCGGTCTTGGACAGGTTCGGGGACTCGCGCCCCCTGCCCGCCTGCCCTTGCGGGCTGGCGTATAACGTGCCCCCCAACCTTCTCCCGCGAAATGGCGGAACGATTGCGGAGGGGTGCGAAAGCTAGCCCGCAGCCAAACTCCCTACGTCCACCCGCACGCCCGGCCCCATCGTGGAGCTGACCGACACTTTCTGGACATACGTGCCCTTTGCCCCGGTCGGCTTGGCCTTCTGGATCGCATCCGCCAGCGCGCGGGCGTTCTCCACCAGCTTGTCGTCCTCGAAGCTCACCTTGCCGATGCCGGCATGGATGATCCCGGCCTTCTCGGCGCGGAACTCCACCTGACCGCCCTTGGCCGCGGTCACCGCGCCCTTCACGTCCTGAGTGACCGTGCCCAGCCGGGGGTTGGGCATCAGCCCGCGCGGACCCAGGATCTTACCCAGCCGCCCGACCACGCCCATCATGTCCGGCGTCGCGATGCAGCGGTCGAAGTCGATGTCGCCGGCCTGCACCTTCTCGGCCAGGTCCTCTGCCCCCACCACATCGGCGCCCGCGGCCTGCGCCTCCTCGGCCTTCGGCCCGCGCGCGAACACACCCACCCGCACGGTCTTGCCGGTGCCGTTCGGCAGCGAGGTCAGCCCGCGCACCATCTGATCTGCGTGCCGCGGATCGATGCCGAGGTTCATCGACATCTCGACCGTCTCGTCGAACTTCGCCTTGGCGTTCTGCTTCACCAGCTTGATCGCGTCGGGCAGCGGATATGCCTTGGCGGCATCGACGGTCTCGTACGCCTTTGCCAGCCGCTTGTCCTTGGCCATCGCTCAGCCCTCCACCACGGTGATGCCCATCGAGCGCGCCGAGCCCATCAGCATCCGCACCGCGCCGTCGACATCGTTGGCGTTCATGTCCTTCATCTTCTGCTCGGCGATCTCGCGAAGCTGCGACATCGTGAGCTGCCCGATCGGCGCGCTCTTGCCCACCGTCTGGCTGCCCTTGTCGATCTTCGCCGCCTTTTTCAGGAAATAGGTATTGGGCGCGGTCTTGGTGATGAAGGAGTAGGTGCGGTCGGCATACGCGGTGATCACCACCGGCACCGGCATACCCGGCTCCATGTTCTGCGTTTGGGCGTTGAAGTCCTTGCAGAACTGCATGATGTTGAGCCCGCGCTGGCCGAGCGCGGGGCCGACCGGCGGCGACGGGTTCGCCTTGCCGGCCGGAATTTGCAGCTTGATGTAGCCGGCGATCTTCTTTGCCAAATCCCTGGTCCTTACCTGCGTCCTCGGTCCGGGGACTGCGGTGCAAACGGCGTTGCCCCCGCACAACCGGCGGTGGAACAGCCTCCCGCGTTCCGATGGAAAGGCGGCGTTTAGCGGATGGGGGCCAGGGAGTCCAGAGCAGCTTCGCTCAGTCGTCGACGAAGTTCAGCCCGACCACCGACTCAAGCGTGGCACCGGCCGCGTGCAACGACACCGACCAGGTCTCATCGCCGACGATCCCGTCCACGGTGACACCTCCCCAGGCCTGGAAGGCCTCGACCGAGGCTTTGGTGTGCGGTCCGAAGTTACCATCGATCCCCAGCGGTGTGACGTTCCACTCCCCCGGGGCGCCGCTGGTAAGCACGGACTGCAGGCCAGACACCGCCGCACCCATGGATCCGACCTGCAGCAACGGCATCGCGCCGCCGTCCGGCAGCGCCGCCCAGGTCAGCGGCCCGACAATGCCGTCGACCACCAGGCCGGCGCCGCCCTGGAATTCCTTGACCGTCGCTGCCAACCCGGTGCCGAACACACCATCGATGGGGACCTCTGGGTCCGGCGTTCGGCGCAATGCCCGCTGCAACCGCCTGACGGCAACGCCCGTGGCGCCCGGACTGATCGTTGGTTGTCCTGGATTGGCCATTTGTCACCTCCTGTCCAGCCGCAGCGTGCGGTTGCGGGAATGATACCGGCGAATGTCGACCGCAACCCGCTCAAACCGGTCGAACACGCGCCGAAGCACCGGCATCACCGCGCCGGGCACTTGGAACGAGCGCGCGACCGAGCCGGCTGTTCACGAAACGAATGATCGCCGGACCAATGCCGCCGTCGATCACCGCGCCAGGGCCGGGTGCCGGCGCACGCCCGTGCCCGGACGTCTCGAGCACGCCGGCCAGATCAGCGGTGAGCGGATATCGCAACGGCTGACCATGCCGTTCAGCCATGTGACCCACTCCGGCGATATTCCGGTGCTCGATCGAACCAGCGGAGGTCGTCCTCGATCCGTCGGTCCATGCAACGTGTCCAGGCGGCGAACAGTGAGGGCCACGACGAGCGGACAGTCTCCCCGTCCAGCGGTGCATCCGCACGCACAGGGGCTGCGGTCGGGCAGGTGGCTGCGGCATTGCTCATTTGTCCCTCCTTCCCATTGGGCAGCGTCAAAATCGCACCGCCACGCGGTTCGCGCAGTGAACCGCCTCACATCACCATTTGAGAATCATTCGCAACGTTGTTGACAGCACCACCGGTTCGCTTTAGCCAGACCCCGCGCAGTTGCGAATGATTCGCATTCTTGTATGGAGGTAACGCAGAATGGGTTTGGACCGAACCGGTATCACCATCGTGCCGCTGCTGCTGCTCGCCATGAGCCAACCGGCCAGATCGGAAGACCCGAGCTTCAGCCTGACGTTGCACGGCCATAGGTTCGCCCCGGCCGAACTCACCGTCCCCTCGAATGTCCGGGTCAGGCTGGCGATCACCAACCAGGATTCGACGCCGGCCGAGTTCGAAAGCGACGACTTCAAGGCAGAGAAGGTGCTGCCGCCAGGACGGGAGGTCGCCTTCACCATCGGCCCCCTTAAGCCCGGCGTCTACGAGTTCCACGACGAGTACAACGAAGCGGCGTCGAAAAGCCGCCTGATCGTGAAATAGCCGCGATGGCCGACGAAGCCCCCGTGCACCGGACCGCGATCGCCGTGGTCGATGCGCCAGGCCTCCGGACCGTCTCCAGCCGCGAGCTGATGGCCGGAGAACGCGTAATCATCGTCCGCCATGGCAACGACGAATACCGGCTGCGAATCACCGCGGCGGGCAAGCTGATCCTGACGAAATAGCGCAGGCTGCGCCCGCGAACCCGCCAGCCACCGGTGTCGGCCCAGTTGCCCGGAAGCCAGCCAACCCACACGATCCGGTAGGCGGATCGCGAAGGAGTGCCAGCAATGCTTCCAGGCCCGACCCGCTTCGCCGCTTTGCCCGCCCTGTGGTTCGCCGCCGGGATATCGGCCAACCCGGCGGTGGCGCAGAATGATCAGGAACCCGGCTTCACCACCGGTCTGTGGACTCGCGGCAATCTGCTGGGCGACGCGGGCGGCGCCCGCTCCGGCCTGTGGAACCTCGGGATCACCTTCGGCCTGCAGGACATCAACGAAGTCTGGGGCAATGTCTCGGGCGGCATCCATCGCGGCGCGAGCTATGACGGCGTCACCCTGCTGAGCATCGGCCTCGACACCCAGCGTGGGTTCGGCTGGGAAGGCGGCACAATCAACGTCAGTGCCTGGAATATCCGCGGGCGCAACATTGCCAACGACAACCTGCTCAACCTGCAGACCCCGAGTGGCATTCTCGCGGCACCCACCACACGGCTATGGGAGGTCTGGTATCAGCAGTCCTTCCTCGACGGTCGCCTCGACCTGAAGCTCGGCCAGCAGAGCATCGACCAGGAATATATGACCAGCCAAGGCTCTGGGCTATTCCTCAACACGATGATGGGCTGGCCGATGCTGCCGTCGGCGGATCTCTACGCAGGTGGTCCGGCGTATCCGCTGTCATCACTCGGCGTGCGGCTGCGCGCCCAACCCGGCGGCGGGTTCACCGCGCTGCTCGGCGTGTTTGCCGACAACCCGCCGGGCGGGCCGTTCACCGACGACGGGCAGTTGCGCGGCAGCACACGTTGGGGCGGCAACTTCAACCTGCGCACCGGTGCCTTGGTGGTGGGCGAGATCCAGTACGCGCTGAATCAGCCAGGCAACGGCGACCTGGACTACGGCGCCGCCGGCGGCCTGCCCGGCACCTACAAGCTGGGCTTCTGGTATGATTCCGCACCGTTCCCCGATCAGCAGTTCGACAACACCGGCCTTTCGCTCGCCAATCCCGCCAGCACCGGCATCGCGCTGATGCGGTGGAACAACTTCAGCATTTACGGCGTGGCGGATCAGATGGTGTGGCAACCGTCCGAGGGCAGCCCGCGCTCAGTCAGCTTGTTTGCCCGGCTGATGGGCGCGCCAGGCGATCGCAACCTGATCAACTTCAGCGTCAACGCCGGCATCACGCTGAAGGCGCCGTTCCAGGGCCGCGACGACGACACCGTGGGCATCGGCATCGGCATCGCGCGGGTGAGCGGCGGCGCGGCGGCGTTTGACCGCTCGGTCACCTTCTTCTCCGGCTTCGCCTCACCGGTCCGAACCACCGAGACCTTCATAGAGGTCACTTATCAGTACACCGTCGCCCCCTGGTGGCAGCTGCAGCCGGACTTCCAGTACGTGTTCAACCCCGGCGGCGGCATCCTGAACCCGAATGATCCGACGCAGCGCGTCCACAGCGAGGCGATCTTCGGCCTGCGCAACACGATAACGTTCTGACTGCTTGAACCCAGTTGAAAATCGGGGTAAATGCGAATGAGTTGCAATTTCATGCCACGGAGTTTCCGGACGGTGTCCCGCCCGTCGACACTGGCTCTCGTCCTGCTGACGCTTGCCGGCGCCGCGCAGGCAGCCGAGCCGAAAGGCTTCCTCGAGGGCATCCGCCGCCACAGCCTGGTCACCTCGACCGTGCCTGCCAACGGCGACCAGAACCCGTACGCGATCTTCGTTGCTCCGGTCTCGGCGGGAAAGATCCAGGCCGGTGACGTGCTAATCGACAACTTCAACGATCGCAACAATCTCCAGGGCCTCGGCAGCACCATCGTCAGCTACACACCCGGGACCAGGCAGTTGCGCCTGTTCGCCGCGATCCCGCGCAACCTGCCGCAGTGTCCGGGCGGCGTCGGGCTCACCACCGCGATGACCATGCTGAAGTCGGGATGGGTCATCGTCGGCAGCCTGCCGAGCCAGGACGGCACCACGAAGACGAAGGGCCAGGGCTGCCTGATCGTGCTGGACGCCCAGGGGAATGTCGCCGGGACCATCGCGGGACCGAACATCAACGGCCCCTGGGGCAACATGGCGGTAATCGACAATGGCGCGACCGCCACGTTGTTCGTCAGCAACACCGGTTTCGATGTCGGCCCGCCGGATGACGAGCCACCGGTGGTGAACAAGGCGACCGTGCTGCGGCTGGACCTGTCCATCGCCGACGGCAAGCCTCCGGTCGTGACCCGGCAGACGGTGATCGCCAGCGGCTTCGGCGAGCAGGCCGACAAGGACGTGTTCATCATCGGCCCGACCGGCCTCGCGCTTGGCAAGAACGGCGTGCTCTACGTCTCCGACGCGCTGGGTAACCGGATCGCGGCGATCCCGGACGCCGCGACGCGCACCGACAGCGCCGGCATCGGACGCGACGTGACCAAGGATGGGCTGCTGAAGCGCCCGCTGGCGATGACGACCGCGCCGGACGGCCACCTGCTCGTGACCAATGGTTTGAATGGACAGGTCGTGGAGATCGATCCGGAGACCGGCGCGCAGGTCTATGCGCGCTGGGTCGATGCCAACAAGGCGCAGTCACCGCCGGGCAGCGGCGACCTGTTCGGCCTCGCGATGACGCCCGCGGGCGACGGCTTCTATTACGTGGAGGATGAGGTGAACATGCTCGTGCTGGCGCATTGAGCGGCCGTCGGTTCTTTCTGGCCGCGGCCGGCGGCCTGGTCACCGCGGCGAGCGTACCGCGCATCGCAAGCGCGGCCGCGTCCGATCCGTTCTTCGGCCAACATCAGGCCGGTATCGCCACGCCGCAGCAGACGCAGACCTATATTGCGGCACTCGACCTGATCGCCAAAAAGCCCGGCGACATCGTGCGCATGCTGCGCGAGTGGACCAGCGCCGCCGCCCGCCTGACGAACGGTCAGGACGCGCCGGGTGACAGCGGCGAGACGCTCGGCCTTGACGCCGCCGGCCTGACGCTCACCTTCGGCGTCGGCGCCGGGCTGTTCGACAACCGTTACGGCCTGGCCACACACCGGCCCAAGGCGCTGATCGACCTGCCTGGCTTCAGCGGCGATCAATTGGTGCCGGAACGCAGCGGCGGCGACATCTCGATCCAGGCATGTGCCGATGATCCGCAGGTGGCGTTCCACGCGGTGCGGCAACTTGTCCGCCTGGCCGACGGCGTGGCACGCGTGCGCTGGACACAGACCGGCTTCCTGCCGGCGACGGCACCCGGTGAGACACCCCGTAACCTGCTGGGCTTCAAGGACGGCACGCGCAATCCGAAAAACCTCGCCGATGCGGTCTGGGTGGGTAGCGAGGGGCCCACGTGGATGCGTGACGGGAGCTATCTGGTGATTCGCAGGATTCGGATGGCACTCGAGCATTGGGACAGGACGGACGTCGAGTTCCAGGAGGAGGTGATCGGCCGTCACAAGCGCTCCGGTGCGCCGATCGGACGAGAGCGCGAGCGCGACGCGCCCGACTTCGAGGCGCTGGATCAGGACGGCAACCCGAGGATCGCCGAGAACGCGCATCTTCGCCTGGCCGCCCCTGAAACCAACAACGGCACCCAGATCCTGCGCCGCGGCTACTCCTACAACGATGGCGCCAATTTCACCGCCGAACGCTGGCCGCCCTGGCGGCAAGGGATCGAGTATGACGCCGGCCTGTTGTTCATCGCCTATCAACGCGATCCCCGCACCGGCTTCGTCCGCCTGTTCGAGAACATGTCGAAGATCGACGCGCTGAACCAGTTCACCACCCATGTCGGCAGCGCGCTGTTCGCCTGCCCCGGTGGGGTCCGTGAGGGACAATTCCTGGCGCAGGAGCTGTTCGACGCTGCATAAGGCGCCATGACCTATGCGCACGCGCTCGCCGGCACCCGCTACCTCTTCGACAGCCTGCGCACCCTGCTGGCGCGTGCCACGCCGTTCCGGTCCGGCGATGCGCTCGCCGGGCTCGCGGCAGCCACGGCGGCCGAACGCGTCGCGGCGCAGATGGCACTGGCCGACGTGCCGCTCGCGAGGTTCCTCGCGGAGCCGGTCATTCCGTACGAAACCGACGAAGTCACCCGACTGATCATCGACAGCCACGACACCGCCGCATTCGCGCCGGTGTCCTCGCTCACCGTCGGCGAGTTGCGCGAGTTCCTGCTCGCCGCCGAACCGGAAGCATTGGTGGCGCTGCGCCCCGGCCTCACACCCGAGATGGTCGCCGCGGTGAGCAAGCTGATGCGGCTGCAGGACCTGATCGCCGTCGCGGCGAAGTGCCGCATCGTCAGCCGATTCCGCAATACGATCGGTCTGCCTGGGCGGCTGTCGGTGCGCCTGCAGCCCAATCATCCAACCGACGATCCGCGTGGGGTGGCGGCATCCACGCTCGACGGCCTGCTGCTCGGTGCGGGCGATGCGGTGATCGGCGTGAACCCGGCGACCGACAGCGTCGATGCGACGTGCACGCTGCTCACCATGCTCGAAGCGGTGCGCGAGCGCTATGCGATCCCGACGCAGACGTGCGTGCTGGCGCACGTCACCACCAGCCTGCGCGCGATCGAGCGTGGCGCGCCGCTCGATCTTATGTTCCAGTCGATCGGCGGCACCGAGGTGGCGAACCGCAGCTTCGGCGTCTCGCTCGCGCTGTTGCGCGAGGCACGCGAGGCAGCACTGTCGCTGCGCCGCGGCACACTCGGCGACAACGTGATGTATTTCGAAACCGGCCAGGGCAGCGCGCTGTCGGCCGATGCGCATCACGGCGTCGATCAGCAGACCATCGAGGCCCGCGCCTATGCGGTGGCGCGCGCGTTCTCGCCGCTGCTGGTGAACAGCGTGGTCGGGTTCATCGGCCCCGAATACCTGTATGACGGCAAGCAGATCACCCGCGCCGGCCTGGAGGATCATTTCTGCGGCAAGCTGCTGGGCCTGCCGATGGGGGTGGACGTCTGCTATACCAACCACGCCGAGGCCGACCAGGACGACATGGACGCGCTGCTGACACTGCTCGGGGTGGCGGGTGTGACCTACGTTATGGGCGTGCCAGGGGCCGATGACGTCATGCTGTCGTACCAAAGTACGTCGTTCCACGACGCGCTGTACCTACGTGCCGTGCTGGGCCTGCGTCCGGCACCGGAATTCGAAGAGTGGCTGACACGCATGGGCATTGGGCAGGACTATCCGGGCATCGAGATCCCTGCGACGCTGTCGCCGAAACTGATCGGATTGGACGCGGGCGATGATCTGCCGGGCTAGCCCGCGGCGAAGAGCTCGGCGGTCAGCACTGCGAGCGCGCGCGCGGCGGAATTGCGGAATTCGGCAGCCACAGCCGGCTCGCCCTCTGCCCGGCTCCTGACCGCGACCATCAGCGCGTGCGCGCTTGAGCTGAGATCCCTGAGTCCAAGATGCCCTGCCAGCGACACCAGCGAGTGCAGTGAGTCCCCAAGCGCCTTGCGGCAATCACCATCGGAGAGGTGTTGAAGACTCGCCTCGAGCTGTTGGCGGATCTCCTTGACGAAGCACCGTGCCCGGTACGCGCCGAAGCGGAGCCTGACGTCGTCGAGCACTCGCTCGTCGAAGGTGTCGCGCTGCGCAGTCAACGGCCTGGACGTTCGGTGACCACGGCTCCTGAGCCACTTATCGATTGTTGCCAGCAGGTAGGCCCGATCAATGGGCTTGGAGATGTAGGCATCCATCCCGGCGGCTCGACAGGCGGCGAGCTGCTCGGGACCGTGATTCGCCGTCATTGCCACGATCGGAATGGCTCCGGCAACGCCGAGTGCCCGGATCGCGTGCGTGGCGTCTATGCCGCCCATCAGCGGCATCTCTATATCCATCAGGACAAGATCGAAGGTCTCGCGGCGAACCATATTCACAGCCGCCGCACCATCGCCCACCGTCAACACCTCGTGCCCGGCCAATTCGAGCATGTCCGCGATAATGATCTGGTTCATCGGCAAATCCTCGGCCATGAGGATTCGCCGCCTCCCCCCGGTCGGTGCTGTCTGCTGACGGGCAGGCCTTTGCCCGATCTGCTCGTGTTGCACCCACAGAACGCCGGCAACAATACCCGCCTCGTCATGCAGTGGCGTGAACGAGTGGACGCCCCAGCACGGCGCGACATCCCCGGAGCGACCGCGAAGTTCGATATCCTCGATCAGTTCGCCTGACAGGGCCGCCAGCAGGTGCTGCTCGAGCTGGGGGGCGACGGGGGGAATTACTTCGCAAACCGGCAGACCGATACAGGCCTCCGCGGCACAGCCGATCAGCTCCGCCATGCGACGATTCAGGATTACGAACCGGTAGTCGCTGTCGATCACAGCCAAAGCGAGGGATATGCAGTCAAGTAACTCGCGGATGTTCAACCCCGATGACGGAATTGTTTGGCGGCAAGAGGAATTTGCCAAACTATGTTTACGTTTGGATGAATTTTTCGGATGCCGTTGTCTGGATTTATCGACGCCAGGTCGATCCGATGGATGCTGCTGATCAGGCATCGATGGATTCCTTGAGAGACTCCCCCTGGCACTCGGCGGCCAGCAGCACCAGGGCAGCGCGTGCCGATGCCAGGACGGCGGCTGCAAGGCAGGGGGTATCCGAAGCCCCCTCGTGAATCGCATTCAACAATGCGCGTGACTGCTCGCTGAGTGCTTTCAAGCCGATGTTGCCCGCTACCGACACAAGATCGTGCAGCGCGTGCGCTGTGGCTGTACTATCGCGGCACTCCGACAGCAGGCCGACCACCTGTTCGATATTGTCGCGCCCAATCGCCATGAACTGACGGGCACGGTCTCGTCCGAACCGGCGTTCCAAATCGACGAACATCTCACGACCCGCGATATCAGCCGGTTGCTCTTCTTCCGGGCTGGACGCGGTGGGTTGGCGCGCGATCCATTTCGCGATCGTGTGCAGCAGCAGCGCCCGGTCGATCGGCTTCGAGCCGAGGTCATTCATCCCTGCCTTCCGGCATTCGGCGATCTGCTCCGGCACGGCGTTCGCTGTCAGCGCCACGATCGGCATCCCTAGGTCGCCCGCCATGCGCCGGATAGCCTCGAGCCTACCCATAACCGGCATCTCCATAGTCCGCTGGCCGCAGCGATGACGTGGTGGCCCGCCTCGCTCAGGAGCGAGCGCAGAATATCGCGAATGTTGGCGTCATCGTCCGCAATCAGCGTGACGTGGCTGATCCGCGCGTGGTCGGTTCGCCTGATTGCCGCCACATTACGCCTCCGGGTGATGTACGGTGATAGCAGGTCGAGTTTGCCGGAACGTTAAGCTGGTGGTCGTTGCAACGGCCTTTCAGGGGCAGCCGTGACGGCAAATGCTCGCTATCGTGTGCAGGTGTTCATCGAGACTGCCTACGGCCGCATAATGCGAAGAACGCCAGCCAGCCATTGATCGGGGTAGAGCGACGGCATGACCGAAGCGGAACACACGGTTTCGCGTTGGATCGATCTGCGACGCTTCACACCGGCGCGGGTCGCACTGGGGCGCGCGGGCAACGGCCTGCCAACCGCGGCGCATCTGGACTTCCAGGCGGCGCACGCCGCGGCGCGCGATGCGGTGCACGCCGCGCTCGACGTGGGCGCATTGCGGGCGGAACTCGATGCCGCAAACCTGCCGAACCTGACGGTGCACAGCGAGGCTCCGGACCGCCATGGCTATCTGCTGCGTCCCGACCTCGGCCGCCGTCTGCGTGAGCGGGGCGCGATTCCGTCGGTCCCGGGAGCGATGCTGTTCGTGGTGTGCGACGGTCTCTCGGCCACCGCCGTGCAGCGTCACGCCGTGCCGCTGCTGCGCCGGACGATGCCGCGTCTTCCCGGTCCGGTCGCGCCGATCGTCATTGCCGAACAGGGCCGCGTCGCCCTGGGCGATGACATCGGCGAGACGATGGGCGCCGCGGCGGTCGCCGTGCTGATCGGTGAACGCCCCGGCCTGTCCACTGCCGACAGTCTCGGCGTCTACCTGACCTGGCAGCCACGACGCGGGCGGACTGACGCCGAACGCAACTGCATCTCCAACATCCGTCCGGACGGGCTGCCGCCCGAAGCCGCCGGCGACAAGCTGCTGTGGCTGATCGGAGCGATGCGCCGCCTTCGACTGACCGGCGTCGCGCTGAAGGACGAGCAACCGGGCGCGCTTGCGGCGCCGGATGATTGACGCACTGTCGGCGGTACCGGATGATTCGTCACAACAACACAAAAACCCCGGGGAGATCGTCATGCCGAACGCACCCATGCGCGCATTTCTCGGATTCATCGCCGCCGCTATCGCGGTGCTGACGTTCCACCAGGGGATGGTGGAGGCGCTGCACGCACTCGGCTGGTCGCCGTTCACCCCCTACCGCACCACGCCGGTGCCCCCGTTCGGCGTGCCGGTCATCGTCAGCAACTGCTTCTGGGGCGGGATGTACGGCGTGCTGTTCGGCATCGCCATGCCGCGCTTCATCTGGCCGACGTGGCTGTGCGGGCTGGTGC